>JAJYEJ010000031.1 GCA_021785805.1 Microcaldota archaeon
TGTTAAACCTTGCTAAGCGGGAGCCACATGGGAAAGTATTTATCTTAGAAAGCCGTATAACGCACATATGCGGAATGCGAAGAACATAGTGGTATTCCTTCTCGACACGGCAAGAGGCTCTGATGTGTACGGCAACCCGGAGCTCGGGCACATACGGAGAATGGCGAGGCATGGAACCACTTATGTGAACGCCATATCCCCAGGCACATGGACTGCGCCTGCGCATGCCTCGCTGTTCATGAACGACAAAGTGTCCAGCATAAGCAACGTATACCAGGACTTCTTCGACAACGGCACTTACAAGATTGACCCGTGGATGGTCAAGACGAAGTTCCTCGATGACGGGTCAAGGACAATCGCCAGCAAGTTGTCCGGGTACGGTTACAGGTCAGTACTCTTTTCGAACAACCCTTTCCTTACTAGTTTCACAAACCTTGCGCAGGGATTCGACAGGGTCTATGACCTATGGATGCATTCCAACGTCAAGTACAACAGGAGCCTGGTGAAGAAGCTCGGGTTCATAATAAACGGTGGAGCCAGCGCGAAAGCGAAGATGTATAGACTTAGCTATGCCATGACGCTTCCGCTCCCGAAATCGGCATTGGATTGGCTCTATCTTAAGCTAAGGCTTAAGCTGGATAGGGGCGTGGCCAAGGCTGACGGCACGCACCGGCTCGATAGGGGGGCCGTAGACACGGAACGGGCGTTGGCAGGCTACCTCTCGAAAGACTATGATTACAGGCCGCACTTCATGTTCCTCAACATGATAGAGGCCCATGAGAACTATCCGGTAGGGAGGAGCGGCGAGATGGTGCAGGATAAGTGGCTATATCTTGGCGGCGTGCTGGATCTGGATGATGATACCGTGAAGAAGCTGCACAGGGGCTACATGAAGAGACTTGCCTACCTGGATAAAAAAATAGGGGCGATGATGGAGACCCTGAAGGTCAACGGGATACTGGACAACGCAACTGTGGTGGTGACTTCGGACCACGGCCAGCTTTTCGGAGAGCACGGATTGCTTTACCATGCAGTATTCCCATACCATAACCTGGCAAGCGTGCCGCTCATCGCGGCAAATTATGAAGATGGAAAGATCATTGCGCACGATGACCGTGTGGAGCGCCCGGTATCTACGCTCGCCCTGCATGACGGTATAATGAACCTGGCGTCCGGAAGGGAAAGTTACCTGAACGGCAACCTCAGGAAGGACAGGTATGTGACATGCGAGCACGGAGGCATAAGCGAGGGCTGGGACGAACAGCTGCTCAGGCTCCTGAAGAAAAGATCGGACTACGCAAAGCAGATATACGAGGCGAAGAGAAAGCTGAACGTGAGGGCCACAGCCGTCTACCACGATGGCATGAAGCTGATCCATTACTTCGGAAAGAGGAAGGATGAGCTTTATGACATGTCTTCAGACCCTCTGGAAGAGGATAGCATAATAGACAAGAGAAGGGACCTTGCCAATGACCTCGTTCGCCATATCTGCTGACCGACTTTCGGTCAGTTCTGCAATGCAGTCACATATGGCTGATCGCAGACGCTGGATGGAGTGTTGTTGTCCATCGAGCATATCGCAGCCGTGAACTGGTTAGCCCCTCCTATTATGGCCTGGCTCTGCACGGTGCTACCGTTGCCCATCAGGCTTATCACCTGTTGCCAGTCCTTGCCGGTCAAGACGCCGCCAGGGGAGTATATCGCCCCGACTTGGACATTCCTGTTCCCGAAATCTATGAACGGGATAGGTTGTCCTTGGGCCGTGTCGTATTTGTTTGCCAGGGATATCTCGGTCTGGTTTGGCTGCTGCAAGGGTTGTTTTGTGTTCGTCAATGTCTCGACGCCGACGAAGCTTATGTAGTTGCTCGAGTATGTGGCGTTATAGAACGTGAAAGTGACCGTATTCGGGAATACATCACTTGGATCGGACGTCATGTACCTGAGGTTCGAGAATGTGCCGAACCGCATCAGCGCTATGATGAGTGACCACCGCGTCGCCGCACAGTATGGGCAATAATCCGCGCCTATATATAGGATTCCGGGCTTGCCGTTGAATTTCAATAACGGGCTCCCTATCACGCTGGCCGGAACGTCCTGCGTCGCTATGCCGGCCTTGACCTGATTTGCAAGAGTATTGTTTTCAGCTATGCTTGCCATCTGCGCTATTTGGGTGGAGTTGACAGGCTGGTTATCCTGCGCCGGGGTAAGGTCCATTGTGCTGAATGCCACGAGAACGAGCACCACAACGATTATCACTCCTATCGCTACATAGAGCTTTGTATTATTTGATCCCTTCTTCTTTCCGTCAGCCATGATATCACGAAGATTCTTGCAAAGCCAGAGGAGGGAGCACCTTCCTTACGATGGCGTTTGCCACGCCATTTATTCTGTCCTCAAACCTATAAATAACATACGCTACTGCTAGGCTTATCACTATCCCGGCGAAGACGTCTGTCAGGTAGTGCGCACCGAGGTATACCCTGCCGAATAGCACGGCGATGAGCCACACGATATACGCTATCCTCAGGTACTTGTACCTCTTGACGAAGAATACCAGTCCGGTAAGCACGGTTGCATGATCGCTCGGGAATGAGTAGCCTCCTTCGCAACCTACGGAGTTTATCCATGAAAGTTCCTGGAGGGAACATGGCCTCGGCTCCTGGAATATGTGTTTCAGGATGTCTCCGACTATGAAAAGAGCGACCGCCGCGACAATGAATGAATACGCATTCTTGTCTTTCTTCCTGAAGTACAGATACAGAGCCACTGCCGGAATGACGACGTAGAAGCTTTCCGCCAAAGGCGACATTATGGAGTTCAGGAGAGGGCTGGCGACGACCTTCATCGCCTGGAATGCCCATATGTTTATCCCGATCTGGCTCCCGTTTATCAATTGCGACAAGAGCAACAGGTATTGCATCGTTCCACCGGAATACCTTACCATTTGAAACGAATGTATTTAATAGCTTAACGAGCGCAACTCTACTGCGCATCGGGGTTGTAGCGTAACCTGGCAGCGCAGCTGGCTCCAGATGTTTATAATTGAATGAGCCCAACGGCGATGATGAGGATCTGGAATTTCGATTAAGTTATAATATGAAGAAACCAGCTGGTCCGGGTTCAAATCCCGGCAACCCCAAACTCCAAAGTACTAAGCACCAGATTCACCGATAATCTCATTGAGCGTTTGCACAAGCGAACGGGACTGCAAAATTCAAAGACTTTATAAATTAAAAGCCCTGGTGGGCGTTTGATTAAAGTTCAGAAATGTACCAAGTGCGGCGAAGATGATGCTGATGTTGCTGCGGAATTTAATAAGGAGCCAATGGTGGTGGGTGTTGTCCTTGTGCTGTGGGCGTTTGCATTCCTTGAGGTGTTTGCGAGTATAAAGACTGGGATAAACTGGGGCTTCCCTATAGCAATAATGGTAACCCTGATAGTCGCTGCGGCGAAGGTAGTGGAGTATTTAACACGCCCTGCGCAAACCGCCCATATGGCTTCAAAAACGCATACCTGGTATGATCGGTTGCCTTCGGATAGCTAGTCGTGTCTCTTTCTTAGTTTGGACTTTGCGATATTTCGCCAGTTAAGTATGTCCTTTTTAGAATCGAACATACCCTTTGGCAGTTTCTTGAAGCTGAACCAACCATAGCTGTCAGATTCATAATTTAGGATTATTTTAGAGCTTTCTCTGATTGTCGTAGCGTACACGAAGTGTATCGCATGCAGGTGCGGAAGAAGATTCGGTGCTTCTTTTATGTCTATTAGAGTAAGGTCCTTGGGATTAATATTTAATCCTGTTTCTTCATTGGCCTCCCTTATGCACGCCTGCTTGGAATCTTCACCAAATTCGATCTTCCCGCCGACATTGCTCCACTCGGCGCCCCATCTCTTTCTTTTCGCAGCGTTGAGCCTTGTTAGCATTATCTTCGAGAAGTCCTTATTAAAGATACAGACAAAGACCCCGAGTCCGAATGTTTTTCTTTCTCTCATTTCGATCTGCCGTAGGCTTTTTATATTCCAATAAGAACGCTTTATTATTAACCTTTGCTGCAGCCCTATATGTTTGCTCGAAGATATAGTTCTCATAGATGCATGCTCAACCGATGCATCCTCCCGATCCGCTCTGTCCTCATCTCTTTTGCCGTATTTGGCGACAGTTTTCCAGAATCAGTACCGGATGCGTGTAACGTTGATAAACCCTGTTTTTACAACACCGCTACGCCAAGATAAGGTGCAATCGACTTTGACAGGTGCATGCCAAAGGATTTACGAAAGTTTATTAACTTTATTGGGGATAATCCATCATGGCGGGTCAAAAAGCTCCGTACATAGCCGCTGATATGTACTCGGTGTCGAAGCAGTTCGGAAGGGTCACTATGGGGAATCCTCCACTAGTTTTCAAGGACTCGTCCGGAAACGTGGTGCTCACTGCGAAGGCCAACTGGACCAGCAGAGGGGCATTGCTCGTTGACCAGCAGGGCAAGGAGATAGGCACTATAAAGAAGAAGGGCATATCCATTACCAGCAAGGCGACATACCAGTTTTTAGACGGCAGCAACAATCAGATAGGACAGGTCACTATAAGGACCGGCATGTTTGGCATGAGTGAGAACATATCGCTGCAGGACCCGACTGGCAATCCGGTCGCCGCAGCAACAGGGAACTTCGCTGGATTCAATTATGAGATAACAGATGTCGATGGAAAGAAGACCCTCGCTAAGATATACAGGAGTGGAAGCCAAAATCAGCAGGGAGGCGGACTTAAGGGGTTGCTTACTAGCGTGGCTGGCGCCGCGATGAGCAGCATGATGGGCGCATACACCATAGAGATAGTGGATAAGACCATAAACGACATGTCCAGGCTGTTCATACTGGAGCTCGTAGTGGTGCTTGATGAGATGTACAGGCAGAACACCGGAGGCGGTTTCAACGTCGGAGGCGCAGGAATTGGCGGTGGCCCGGCGATAAAACTTTAGGTGGATAAGTGGGCATATTAGGCAACATATTCGGAAATGCAAAGCTAGGCATACAGATATCCAATCAGGTAGTAGGGACGCTGCTCAAGGACAAGGAGCTATTCATATATCCCGTAGTAATGGCGATACTGTCATTTTTGGTGCTGGTAGTATTCTTCGTCGTATTCGTACTTTTCGGGGGGCTGATCTTCGGGCCGCTCTCGCTTGTCGTAATGCTTGTGTTCTACTACCTGATAACGACTTTCATAGCGACGTATTTCCTTTTCGCCATGTACATCGCGTTCACAAGCTTCGTGCAGGGGAAGAAGATAGGGATGGTAGCAGCGCTCTTGCAGGCACAGGCTTACCTTCCGTTGATAATAGAGTGGGCGCTGTTCTACACCGTACTTATAACGGTGGTCAAACTGCTCGAGAGCCAGTTCAAGGGGCTCATCGGCCAGATAATAAACTTCGCTATCGGAATCGGCCTATTCCTCGGTACGACGTTCGCTGTGCCTATAATATTCGAGGAGAAGATTGGGCCGCTTGATGCGATGAAGAGGAGCGCGACCTTCATAATCAACAACATAGGCAAGACCTTCTCCGGGATAATATACTTTGATGTAATAAGCCTGGTGATAAAGGTCATAGGGGTGCTGTTCATACTGAGCGCGCTCTTCATGGGCTTCCTAAACATAACCCACACGAATATAACCTTGGGCGGTTTCACGATACTGGGACACACTAGCCTCTTTGAGATAGCCGCCATATTTGTGATCGGGATTGCGATATATGTGATAGGCGCCCTGTTCAACTATGTCACCCTGCATATCTACTACCTTGTTGTATACGACTACGTGAAGAACGGGAAGGTACCGAAGGGATTGGATGAAACGCTTATAAGGTCGTCCATATCCCATGGCGGTGTTCCGGGCCCTACGACAAAACCAGGCAAACCCGGAAAAGGCGGGAAGGGAGGCAAAGGCCAGGACCAGGGAGCATTCGGTGGATTGTTCCAGTCCGGAGGAGGAGACTCGCCCGACCTCAACACTTTCGTCAAGTAAGTCGCGGAGTAAGCGCCCGATTCTGTCTTCTGACCTTGACCTTACTTATAGAACACGTTTATCACTAGGTCCATGTTCGAACTCGAAGCATTGGTCGGGACCACTGAGCCGTAATACGTGTTCGGGCCCTGGTTCGGGCATACCGCTACAGTGGCACTTGTGCCGTAATTATCGGAGTTTACCGCTACATGGCATCCCTGCGGGAGGTTAAGGGAACATGGACCATCGCTGCACGCCAGCGATATTACAGTAAGCGATGAGTTATAGCTGCCGACCGTGTAGTTGAATGTGAACGGAGTCGTGAATGGGAATTGGGTTTTTGCCGTAGTGTAGTTTGTCGCGTTATACACAGCCATCAGTGCGGCTGAAGAGTTGCCAGCTCCGGGTTGCCCGGTGCAATACGGTGATATCCCGGTTCCTGCGCCTCCTATCGGCCCACCGACGCCTGACCCTGATGAGCTGGAATTCCAGTTGCTGGAGAGACATAGGACATATGCGTTGCTCCCATTTGCCTTCAGTCCGGTGGTGCCAGTCCTGCTCGATTCGGCGGATGCGAACCAGGTTATGCCTCCTGCAGTTCCACTTGCATTTGTTGTGCCCGAACCTGTGGACGTCGTGTTCTGCCCGGAACCTTGACCTTGCCCTGATGCGACTTTACCTGCGGTTGTTGTGGAGCTTGAGGAGCCACCATGCAAAGACGCTGCAATCCCGACTATAGCCACTATGACCACTATTGCCATTATAGCTATGAAAACCATGCTTGAGTTCGCCATCCGACCACGTTTCGTGTTGGCATCAAAGTAATAAAACTCTTTCCGTCTGCTGCATTGGTAATTTCATCGGATGGTGCCCTACAAAGGCATAGAAACAGGCAAGAACTATGGTGGCGGACAAACCAGAGGAGGCTAACCGGTGGTTTCCTGGTGAGAGTGAAGTGGATTATGACTTGTAGTTGTTTATCGAGTTGAACGTGCATGTGCACGGGGCGTTATGGCACACATGGCAATTGTCCGTGAATGCCTCTGACAGCGCTTCCGACAGGCTTACCCCTATCGAGTTGAGCAGGCCCATTATGCATGAAAAGAAGTCAGCCGCCTCGGAGCACAGGAGGGCGAAGTGCCGCTCGGTCCTGTCGCCCATGAATATGTGGAACGCCTCTGACAGCTCGCCGAGCTCCTCCGCCAGGTGGATCGCCGCATCCTCGACGGTCCTATTGGACGACGGATATATGCGCTCGAACATCGACTGGTACTGCGATATGGTCGCCGGCCTTGGAACGCCATTGGACGATATCTTTCGCCTAGCCTTTACTTTCTCGGCTTTGCACGCGCACGGGCGCTTCCCGCAGTAGGAGCATACGCCGGGAAACCTCTTCCACACCTCGCCATCGAGGCTGATATGGAGCCGGTTTATGAAGGAGATGAACCAGCTTGTCGATATGAGCAGGTTGAGCTTAATCTTCTCGTGATTGCCCTTCCTGACCCCTTTTATGCTCCTCATCGTGAACCTCTGGACGTTGATGAGCATGTCGTTGCCGCTGTAGTACCGTTCGTTAGGCATCCCGTACACTAGGTTGATGAACTCGGCGTATTCGGCCAAGGATACATCCTTTGAGAGGGATGCCATGGTTCTGATTGACGGTTCAAGATATTTATACGTGTTGGCGCACAGGGGCCAAGATGCACGCCTTTTAAACGTTTCCTCCCATTATCTCGTGGTGGTAGGATGATAACGAAAGACATTGCGTTCCTGTGGGACCTTATGCTCCATCCCGGAAAGGCGAGCAGGAGGTCGGGGAGCGTCGAGAAGACGCTGAAGCTATATTATACGTTGGCACTCGTGCCTTTCGTCTTATATCTGGTGATAGGGTTTCTTCTGAGCACATACGGATCGCTTGCGGTCATGCGCTATCTGCCATTCGTTCATGTGCCATTGCTCGCCACCGCATCGTATGTTACTGTGCTGGTATCGGCGATACTTCTGTTCTTCGTGATCGTTCCGATAGCGATAGCGATAGACGCGTTCGTATACCAGGTGATAGGGAGGAACCTCCTGAATGCATGGAATGGCGACTACGCAAAGACGTTCACGGCGGTGACTTATGCAGTCCTTCCGGTGATGTTCTTCTACTGGTTGCTGCTGCTGCCTGTGCTCAATGGCCTTTACCTACTAATATTGCCGATCTGGGCTCTCGTCATATTGATAATATCCCTCGCTACGCAGCAGAAGGTGAAGAGAACCGAAGCTGGCATAGTGGCAGTCTTGAGCTGGATATTCAAGGCGGTTTTCATGGTCCTGTTGGCTTCGTCGGTGCTGGTGTCGATAGCATCAATACTCGGAACTCTGGTAGGCCAGTATGTGCCTGGAATGCATGTCGGGGCAGGCTCGGCCGTGATAGGCGCTTACCCGTAAACGGACATCCGATCAGGTGATGATATGGCAAACAAACGTAAGGCAAGAAAGATGCCAAAGAAGGCGATGCCGCAGCCTGTAGTCCAGATGGTACTGATATTGGCTACATTCGTCATCCTTGTTGGGGGCGCCATAGTCTATGTCGCGTATTCCGGTATGCACATCGCTATGGCACTTGGCATATTCTTGATAGGCGCAGTGGTGATAATCGCCGGGATAGCCGCAATAATGGCGTGGGTCATGTGGATGACGCGCTACAAGAGGAAGGGATGAGGCTAAGCGTCGCTGGTGCATAGGCGCATGAGGGAATTCTTATTGTACTCCAGGACAGGATTCACGTCCGGGAACTTCGGCAGCTTGATGGAAGCGGGAAGGCTGGACATCGCATACCAATGCGCGTTGATGGCGCTCTTCAAGTCTCAGGCGCATAGGCACGACGCGGTGTTCCACGCTGTGCTCAATGGGCCGCCAAGGCCTCCAGTGCATGTGCAGATAAGCGGGGATTCCCTCAGAGATGCGCGCATAGACGAAAGGAGCTGGGAGTCCATATTCAGGAACGTGCTCAGGGGGAAAGCGCATCCTGGGATAATGGTCGATAGGTTGCCTATGCAGAGGATTGTGGAAGCGAAAGCCCAGCTGGGCTACAAGGTGTTCGTCCTGGAGAAGGGAGGCGATCCTGTGGATGGAGAAGACCTCTCCGGGAATACCCTTTTCGTGCTAGGGGACCATGTAGGCATGCCGAGGAAGGACGAGAGCTTCGTGCTCAGGTACGGGAAGAGGCTCTCCTTGGGAAGGGAGAAGTACCTGGCCGCAAGCTGCATAGACATATTGAACTATGCGATGGACTCACAGCTGGGCTGAACAGCTTTTATTGCTTTCAGGTAGAGTATAGGATGGTATCATGACGGAAAAGGTTTACCTGGCGGATTCGTATGCGAAGGAGCTCGATGCGAAGGTGGTCAGGGCATCGCAGGGCAGGATCGTGCTCGACAGGACAATATTCTATCCCGGAGGCGGAGGGCAGCCAATCGATACGGGCATGCTGGCGGCGGATGGCAGGAGGTTGAAGGTCATCGCGGTGGAGAAGGACGGCGATGACATAGTCCATATCTTAGAAGGCGATCCCGGCCTGCGCGAAGGCGACAGCGTAAGGTGCGTGATCGACTGGGATACCAGATACGCCTGCATGAGGTACCATAGCGCGCTGCACCTGATTGATGGTGTAATTGAGACCAGATACGGATCAGGCATGGTGACCGGCGGGCAGATCTATCCGGACAGGGCTAGGATAGACATAGATATGCAGGGCTTGAGCAAGGAGAGGGTCGCTGAGATACTTGAAGAGGTCAATAAGGTGGCCCGGGAAGGCCATCCGATAACGGCAATGGAGATGACTGTTGAAGAGGCGCTCAAGATCCCGAGACTGTCGAGAACCGAAACAGGGAGGAAGCTGCTCGGAACTCTGAAGTCGGTAAGGGTCGTAGACATCGGAGGCGTTGACATGCAGGCTGATGGCGGCACGCACGTCAAGGACACCAGGGAGATAGGGAAGATAACACTGAGCGCATACGAGAACAAAGGCTCGAAACGGAAGAGGATAGAGATAACTCTCGGAAGCTTATGACACGTTTTTCGTAGGAAGCCTTGCCGCCCCAGTTTCGGCTTTCGCGCCCCTTGACAGATGACCTACGGATTTGGAATTGCGCAATATCTCCAATGCATTGCGCCCGTCGCGCGTGAGCCTGAATGGTGTCGTGCGGATATCCTGCGTCAGGTCATAGCTGGATATGAAGTATTTACCGCTTAGGGCCAGGATATG
>JAJYEJ010000032.1 GCA_021785805.1 Microcaldota archaeon
AAGTCCTCCAAGGAGTGTTCGTCTATGAAGTCCAGGAGCCTCATCCTTATGTTGCTGTTATGGCGCTTTACCCTGCCGATAGTGATGTGCGGCGTGAACCTCCTGTTTTCAATACGGATGCCAATGCTGCTGGCCCCTTCACATAACGTGTCATAGATGCGCGACATCCGGTCTGCGCCTTTGGTTACGTTCACGAAGATGACATTGGGGAAGTCTTCCGGGAAGGAGCCCATGCCAGCCAGAGAGACGTCAAAGGAAGCATCGTCAACGGTGTCCATCATGCGCATCACCCTGTTGGACATATCGCTGTCAATATCCCCGAGAAAGAGCAGTGTGACATGGAGGTTGTCCCTGCCTACGGGCCTCACGAAGCTGTCGTCAAGCTCGCTCGAGATGGCGGATATCCTGTCCTTCACGCCGCTAGGGATGTCGATGGCAAGAAAAGCCCTGAAACGTCCAGGTTCCTGCTTGGATTCGGGCATGCCTTCACGCAAACGCAAGTTTAATATCTTTACATTACCTCTTACAGAATATCAATTAATAGTCTTCTTGATGAGCGGCCTGATAATTAGTGTTTTTGATGAGCGCAAGTGATTACAGCGATACGACGGTAATAGTCCCAGTCAGGGACGAACCTGCGACCGGGAAGGTCGTCAATCAGGTATTCAAGAGCATGCCTGGGGCAAAAGTGCTCGTCATATACAAGGGCAGACCCAACATCTCTGCAAAACGGAGTGGGCTGATTATTGTGGCTCAGAGGGGGTCCGGGAAAGGGACGGCAGTGATACAGGCGGCAAGGCTGGTGAAGACCCCGATAATGTGCATAATAGACGGGGATGCTACTTACGACGTCAATGACCTAAAGAAGGCAGCCGACCTGGTGAAGGGCGGCGCAGACATGGTCACCGGGAACAGGATGAACAAGGTGGATTCCAGGGCGATGCCGGGCTACATACGATTCGGGAACCGTGTCCTTTCATGGACATGCAACAGGCTCTACAACACCCATCTCATAGACTCGCAGACCGGACTCAGGGCTATAAGGAAAAGCGCATTCGACAAGATAGAGTTCAAGGAGACGCATTTTGGCATAGAGACCGAGATGGCCGTGAAGTTCAAGAAAAAGAACTTCAAGCTTGTGGAGATACCGATAAATTATTACGAAAGGATCGGGGAGACCAAGCACGTAAAGGGGATCGGTGGCATAAAATTGTTTTTCACGATGTTCAAGTTCCTTTTCGAGTGAACGCATCAAAACTTCCATGGAAAGCTTATTTAATATGTTACCATAATAGTTCTCACTGATGCAGACAAAATACGTTGTCGTATTGGGCTCTCTTCTCAGCGGAATAGGAAAAGGCATAGTGACAGCTTCTATCGCCAAGATGCTTGACGCCTACGGTTACAATGCAATGCCGCTGAAATTCGACGGATATCTGAATTATGACTGCGGCACCATGAATCCCTTCAGGCACGGCGAGGTGTTCGTCCTTGACGACGGCAGCGAGGTCGACATGGACTTCGGGACATACGAGCGCTTCATAGGCAAGAGCCTGGACAAGGCATTCTCCCTTACCGGGGGCAAGGTATTCAGCGAGATAATAGCGAAGGAGAGGAAAGGGGACTTCCTCGGAACGGACGTGCAGATAATACCGCATGTTACCGATCTTGTCATGGAAAAGATAGAGAAGACCTCCGAGGAAAGGAAGCTCGACGTGATGATAATAGAGGTAGGGGGCACGGTAGGGGACATAGAAAACAGCTACTTCGTAGAAGCGCTCAGACAGCTCGCGCTGAAGAGAAAGGTAGTGATAGTAGACGTCACATACGTCCCCGAGCTGCAAGCAGTAGGCGAACAGAAGACTAAACCGACGCAGATAGCGCTGCGCGGCCTGATGCAGGAAGGACTCCGCCCGGACTTCATAGTGTGCAGGGCAACACGGAGGCTTGACGATAAGACTAGGAAGAAAATAGCACTGTTCTCGGGGCTTTCCCCGTCGGCTATAATCGACGATAACGACACCAACAGCATATACTCGCTCCCGGCCATACTCGCATCGCAGAACCTCGACAAGATGCTGATAGATAAGCTCGGGCTTGAGCTGAAGAAGACGAACGACGAGAAGGTCGCGGCATTGAAGGTCGACCCTTCGGCAAACATAAGCACCAAGAAGGTGAACATCGCTGTTGTCGGGAAATATGTCAACCTTCATGATTCCTATGCCAGCGTGAAGGAAGCGCTGGTCCATTCTGCCATGGCGGCAGGAGCGGACCTCAAGATAAACTGGATCGAGTCGGAGCTAATGGAGGACTCGTCTTTCAAGAACATCGATGACATTCTCAGGGGGAACTCAGGCATCCTTGTGCCAGGGGGATTCGGCTCCAGGGGGACGGAAGGCATGATAAAAGCGATCCGTCACGCAAGGGAGAACAAGATCCCGTATCTTGGATTATGCCTGGGCATGCAGCTGATGACTATAGAATACGCGAGGAATGTCCTGGGATTAGACGACGCCAACTCCGCCGAATTCACCGATACCAAGAACCCCGTCATACACATAATGGAGGAGCAGGAAAAAGTGACGACAAAAGGCGCGACGATGAGGCTAGGGGCATGGGAGGCGAAGATAAAGCCCGGCACCCTCGCCCATAGCATATACGGCAAGGAGAGCATATCTGAGAGGCACAGGCACAGGTATGAGGTCAATAACGCCTACAGGGATGCGCTCGTGGAGAAGGGCATGGTCATAAGCGCGACCACTCCGGATGGCAACCTTGTCGAGATAGTCGAATGGAAAGACTCCTTCGGCATAGGGACGCAGGCCCATCCGGAGTTCAAATCGAGACCTGAGAGCCCAGCACCGCTGTTCCTGCAATTCATAAAAGCGGCGATGGAAGCTCAGCGCATGAAGGCGCTGGTGTAGGCGGTTATCAAGGAAACAATAGCGTTCCCTATCGGTATCTTTGCCGTTACTCTTCTTAGGGTATCAAGGTCGCTCATCGTGACCCCTTTCACCAGCGACAGGACGACAGGATACAGCACTATCTGTTCTACCAGTGCGGTCGGAATAAGCGCAATGAAGTTGCCGTTGAAGAACAGCATCAGAGGGACGATGAAAGCCGCGCTGACGAGGTCCGCAACCACCACCCTCACCAACCTGGCGATATCCAGCTTCACGCCCAGTATCTTCTGCGCTTTGCGTATCATGAAGATGTTTACGAGTATGGGCGATACCAGGAAGGTGAGTATCGCAAGCCCAAGCCCACCCAGCCAGTCGACCAACGGAAATAGCAGAGCAAGCTGCACGACCGCTATCACGACATTATATTTCATGACATCCTTCACCCGGTTTGCGCTGATCAGCAGCGTGGAGGAATACCCTCCAGCTATGCCAAGCAGTGTGCCCACTCCGAGCACCTCGATATACAAGGGCGCCAGCTTATACGTGCCTCCGAACAGGGTATACGTTATCGGTGTGGACAGCACCACAAGAAACAGTATCACAGGCGCAACGAGCATGAACGCGAAATAGATCGAGTAATTGTAGAACCTGCTTATCCTGATGCTGGTCGCCTTCCTCGCCAGCGCTGTGGCGAAGAACGGCAGCAGCGACAGGCTTATCGATCCATTGACCAAGTCTATTATCGAAGATATCCTGGACGTTATGCCAAAGTTGCCCACTACTACCGAGGTCGTCAGCAATCCAAGTACTATGAGCGAGGCATTGCTCGTTATCGCGCTCGAGATGTTGGAGACCGCGATCGGTACCGAGAACGACAGTATGTCTATCATGCCTTTCTTGGCCGGAGCGGTAAATCTGGCCTTTGTCCTCCTGAAAAGGACGTACATTGCGAACACTATCCCGATGGCATAACCGACTACCAGTCCGATTATGGGCGCGAACGGTCCAAACCCTAACAGGGCCAGTCCTATAGCTAGCACAGATTGGATTATTGACTGGATCGACATCGTAGCCACCACGCTCTTCCCTCTGCCCAGCCCTATGAGCGCGGAATAGCTGACCGAGAACATCGCGCCCAGCACGATGGTGAGTGCCGCGACTATCACCAGCGGCGCGTAAGAAGGATTATGGAAGACGTATTGCGCAGAAGGGCCGCTCAAGGCCACTGCGGCTACGGTGAACGCCCCTGAACCTATAAGCAATATGGCGTATCCGTTGGAAAGCAATACCCCCATCTTGCTCCATTCCTCCCTGTGCGCCTGCTCTGCAAGGAACTTGCTGAATGCCGTGCCGATGCCGAAGTCTCCAAAGAACCCGAAGAACCCGGCCACTGCAAGGGCAAGGGTATAAAGGCCATACGTGCCTGGCCCGAGCAGCCTGGCTACGAATACGAATGCCGCTCCGTTGAGCAGGAAGGAGACTATCTTGGCCACGAATATAGAGCTCGCTACTGTAGCCGTACGCGCTCCGATCTGCTCAGGGATGTCACGCTCTTTTGATTCCTGCCTCTCTAGTGACATCATCAATCACGCTACCTCTAATCCGCTGCCTCAAGCTAAAAATCTTCGCATGTCTAGGTCAGAACTTCAGCGAGAAGCTCAGGACCAGTGAGGCCAAACCTAAAAGGAAGAGACCGAATGGCGCAAGCACGTAAACGACAGCCGCATGCAGCCAAAGCGCCCGGAGCAATGCTGCGAATCCTATGATCATGAGCGCTGCCCCTATCGTACCGAACACCATGAAAGACCTGTAGTTCGGCGACCTTTTCAGTATGTGCCACGCCGTGCTGAACCCGTAGAGGAATTTGGACTTGGTGAGCTTCGATTCTCCGTATCTCCTGACGTAGTACTTTATCGGCACATCGGCTATCCTGTAGCCGTTCCTGGCCGCTTCTATCTGGAAGAACAGGATTTCCTTCTTGAAGAACCTGTTATCCTTTACCCTCTCGTACACCTCCCTTTTCATGACCTGCAATCCGGTGAGCACATCATGGGTCCTCTGCTTGTAGAAAAGGTCATAGATCACGGAAAGCGCACTGTTCCCGAACCTCAGGTAGCCGCTCATGGCGCCCGGCTCTATACCCGCGGTCCTGTCGCCGAGTACGAGGTCTGCCTTGCCCCTCTTTATGAGCCTGTAGCCGTCCACTATCCCACTGGTGTCATGGGTGTCGTCGGCATCTATCGTGGCTAATATGCCCGCATGCGTATGCTTCATGCCCTCTATTATGGCATTCTCCACTCCCCTGTCCTTCTGCCAGACCACCGTGGCTCCTGTCCTTCCCAACCTTTTATGGTACTCCTTGCCGCTTTTATCCACGATTATTATCTCTACCTTGTTCCCGAACGCCTTCCTCAGCTTGCTTATCACGTGGAAGACCCCCTCCTCATCCTTAGTAGGGAGAACCACACTAATCTCTGGTTTCATGAAGATACCGGAATCGGCGCCAGATTCCTCATAAGAATGAGAAGAAATCTATATATTGCTATGTTACCTGCACGGACTCCGGACGGATGTGCGTATCGCATCCACCGGATGGAGCTGGCACTATCGCATACGTGGCGAAAATGCCGTGGCGGCTACCGTGTAACGGACGGCGCCAATTCGATACGCCTATAAATAGATAGGCTCAATATAGCATATCAAATCATTAGACGGATTCGGATGAGTGAAGAAGCACAGGTGCATCAGCACACTGAACCTCATACAGATCGGCATCATAGCGAACATAGCGCAAGCGCGGAACATGAGCAGCATGATAAAAAGGGTATAGCGGATTCGGTGAAGAAAGCCGCATTGGAATCGTTCCATTCGGTAAAAATGGTGCATCTCATAGCGTTTGCCATATACCTCGTAATAGCCCTTGTGATGTTCGCTAACATCACCCTGAACATGACCACCGTGGCTCCAGGGTACGGCGGGGATACGTACCTGAACTTGTGGGATATCTGGTGGGTGAATTATGCGACGTTCTCGCTGCACACCACGATATGGCAGACGCAGCTGCTGTTCTGGCCGATCGGTGGGGATCTGACTACACAGACGATGTCGCCTCTCGGAGCGTTGATTACGGCTCCATTTCAGGCGATAAACATCCCATTCGCATACAACGTGCTGTTCTTCCTGGGCTTTGCGCTTTCCGGGATAACGATGTTCTTCCTGGCGGACCATATCGTAAAGAACAAGTATGCAGCCTTCTTCGCCGGCATCGTCTTCTCGTTCAGTGCGGTGCATATCGCGCAGTCATACTCACATATAGATTGGATAAGCGTGGAGTGGCTGCCTCTCGCATTGCTGTTCTTCCTGAAGCTGCTGGATTCGGGGAAGAAAAGATATAGGGACATGGTCGGGCTATCCGTATCGTTCGTCCTCGTATCGTTCATGGGGGACATGGAGCAGGCGCTCATGTGCGTGATGCTTTTTGCGCTGGTGCTTGTCGTATACGCCGCGCTGAAGGAAAAGAGGCGACTCCTGCTGGACACAAGGCTATGGTATGCCTTCGGGATATCCGCTGTCGCCGCATTCATCCTCGGTTCATTCGGTTACCTTCCGATACTGCACACGATATTCTCATCCCAGGGGGTAAGCGGGGTCAACTCGCTCAACGACATACAACATAACGAGATATGGAGCGCCAACCTGTTCTCGTTCTTCATACCGGGCTACTACAATGGCATATTCAACAGCGCCTTCCCAAAGGCGTACGATTCACAATATTCGATATTCGCCCCTGATCCTACCGAGAGGACTACATACGTAGGTTACACCGTGCTGGCGCTCGCGCTCCTCGCAGTCTATACGGACAGGAAGAACACGATGCTTTGGCTTGCCATCGGGATAGTGTTCGCATGGCTGGCCCTTGGCCCGTATCTCCAGATAGGGTCATCGATAACAGGGCTTCCAGGGCTCTATTACGTATACCATTCAATACCCGCATTGAATATCATAAGGGAGCCCGGAAGATTCGATTTTGTAGCCACCGTAGCCCTATCAGTGCTCGCGGCCATAGGTGCAAATAGCCTGTTCTCCGCATTGGAAAAGAGGGGCAGGGGCAGCATGCTCCAGAACCGTATACTCGTTGCCGCCGCGCTTTCCATCCTGTTCCTGATAGGGAACAACGGCATCCCGATAGGCAATTCCCTGGCGAGCCAGACATCCACAAGCGCAGCCATACCGCAATTCTATGCTGCCCTCGGAAACACCACCGGCAACTACTCGGTACTGGCGCTTCCCGCCCTTCCGGATCTCGCATCCGCAGAACCTAACCTCTATCCTGGACTTGCGACATATTACATGACCGCTGCACGGAAGCCTCTCGTAGGTGGCGATATCACGAGGACCAACCAGAGCGATGAGCTCTCGCTATACAATATCCCGCTTGTCGTGGAATCGTCGAACCTGGAGACATATGGCATATTCGCCTATCTCTCCCCGATAAACGAGAACTACACCAACCAGACTATAATGACGCTGTACAACTACAATACTGCCTTCGTCACGCTTAATGTAAATGCGTACAACCAGAGCGACCTCTATCAGCTCGGCAGCTATCTTGTCGGAACTTTCGGCCCGCCGATATACCACGACAATACTACCGTAGCATTCTACACCGAGAATGCGATAAAATCATCGGTGTTCAGGAGTTACGTCTCGTATCCGATACTCCCGGATTGGGCAGGCGCACAAGCAAACATCAATGGACACAACGTCACAGTATGGAGTCCGACGAACCAGGGTGCCATCGTCACATATGCGCCTTACCTGGATGTGAACAGCATAGCGACCGAAGCGGATTCTAACAGAGTATATGCAATAAACACGACATTGGCTGTATATGCCGCATCTACTGGTGCTCCATCCCAGCTCAACATAGAGGAACTGCCGCAGACCGGCTCGAACAACGCAAAGATCGTCGCGACTCTCAATCTGACACATAACATTGCAAGATATGCTGTGAACCTCACGCTCGTGTCTGGGCCAAGGGGCAACGACCTGTTCTTCGTACCAGGCGGAGGCTCAATATCCTCCCAGACTGCCCCTCCGATAGAGATAGTCAATATCACGTTCTCGAGAGGCTAGCTCTCAGGTAGTAAGATGGATGTCAAAGTATCCATAATCGTGGACCAGCGGGAAAGGAACTCAGAGCTGCTGGAAACCCTGAAAGCAAATGGCATCAGCGTGGTTATGGATATGCTGCCGGTCGGCGACTACGTGATCTCCGACAGGATATGCATTGAGCGGAAGACCATAAGCGACTTCGAGAACTCGATAATGAGCGGAAGGCTGTTCGACCAGGTATCGAGGCTCAACGAGGCCTACCAGTTCCCGATAGTCATACTGGAGGGAGGCCTCGACAGCATCAGGCTTGAGAAAAGGGTGTTGATCGGAACGATCGTCGCGCTCTATCTGGAACACTACGCTCTGACGATGATGTCTGAGGGGCCAAAGGACACGGCAGACATAATAACGAGGGTGGCAATGCAGGAGCAGGGCGAGAAAAAACGTAACCTATCCGTGAAGGGAGGCATGCGCGCATTCACGCACGAGCAGTTCCAGGTACGGGTGATAGGCAATATACCCGGGGTGGGCCCAAAGCTTGCCGACTCTCTTCTGAAGCATTTCGGGAGCATAAGGAGGATAGCGAACGCGAGCACCGAAGAACTGATGGAAGTGGAGAAGATAGGGGAGAAGAAAGCGCTTGCGATACATAAGACGCTCAACCAGGAGTACAATCACTCCTCGGGGCACTGACCGCGTTCACCTGTCAAGCGCAGACATAGTCATCTTTTGGAGCAGGAACTGTTCGGCATCGCCGCCCTTAGGTACAATCACCTTATAATTCCTGAGCAGCTGTTCGACATGTTTTCCGGTGAACACCGCATCCTCGCTGTGCGAGATGCACTTCTTCATACGCATCATAGTCTTATCATCGCATGCGAAGAGGATAAAATCCTTGCTAGACTTGGCGCCGACCAGCTTTATCGCATCGCTTATCTGCCTTGTCATTGCCGCAAATAGCAGCATCTCCATACCGACGTTCTTCGCCGCGTTGTTTCCGGAGTCGAAGGAGTTTATCGCATTAAGATATGCGCCAAGAAGATGGGTCCTGTTTATGACCATTTCTGGGTCGAATACCTGCGCTACACACTGAGCCTCATTGGCCTTTCCTATTACGGATAGTAGGCCGTCCAAGCTGAGCCTTGATGAACAGCGTCTTATCACAACTGTGCTAAGGTCCCTTTTTCCAGATTCCATCTAATCGCCATAACTTCCAGAATCGCCAGCGGTTGCGCATGCGCTCTGGTCAAGGCCATAAGTCCCATACTGTCCCGGATCACCAAGTGTTGATGTCCAGCTACCGATTCCTGGAGTGATCAAAGGAGCATAGTACATGGTTGTGCCATAGCCGCAGTAAATATACCCGTTCTGTACGGTGAAGCAGCTTCCCCCGGAGCCGAGGTTGATAGGGATATTTCCAGTATATGTCCATGCGCCTACAGTTCCTCCGGAGAGTTGTGCATAATATATATTGGCAGAAGACGGGGAAAATACGTTGAAGAAGCAGTATATATAACCGGAATAAGCCTCACAGGTATAAGGCGATCCAGATACCGGTAGATTACCGACAGTTGTCCACGGGCCTATCGAAGTCCCCGAGACCGGAGCTGATATTATCGTATTGCCTGCGCTGGAGCCGAAACAGTAATCGAAGCTCGCATACGCCGTGCATGTTCCGGTTCCTGTTCCGATAGACGTAAACGGGACATTCGCGCCGGACACCCAGGCGCCTATCCCATTGGCAGTGATTTGTGCAGAGTACACGGTATTGCCCCTTCCTGAAGCGCTGTCTCCAACACAATAGACATAACCGCCGTACTGGGAACATCCTGCCATACCGTATCCGGCAGCGACAGGAGGGGATATCGGGTAAACTCCTGAATTTGTCTGCCATGCCGATACGGTGTTATCGCTGGTAGATGCCCACACTATCACATTAGAGTCATAATTAACTCCAATATCCCCAGGTAGCTGCATACAATAGAGATCCCCATTGTAATACGTGCATTGCCCATATGCGAAGTAAAAAGGCAGTATTTTCTCATTGTGCCAGGCTAGTATAGGTCCGTTTTTCGATATTGTGGCTGAATATGTTGCATCGCCAGGAACCTCATAATTTCCCATGCACCAAGCATAGAAGTTGCTGGATCCTGTGCTTACGGAAGTTCTTACCGTGGCGAACCTCGATATGAGGTCGCTCTTACCTGCCTGGTCATACTC
>JAJYEJ010000033.1 GCA_021785805.1 Microcaldota archaeon
GTCATGAGGTACTCCATCGCGGACTGGGATTTCGTCATATTAGCGATTGGTTGGATACGCATAAAAAGCCTTTTTGCGCCACAGGCTCATACCAAGGATATTATCCATGCGGCGACCACGAACCCGCCGACTATGATTATCGGCACTATTATCCTCGCCATGTCAAGGACAGACCCCATCACCGACATGAGCTTCTCCCTGACGTTCGGACCCCATACGTGGAACCTCTTTATCGTATCCTTCGAGTATGATACATCTATGGGCTCTATGTTAGAAAGGGCATTCCCGACCACCTCGTTCACCAGCTTCATGAGCTTCGCCATGTTGACGTCCCTCCCCAGGACGTTGCTTGCCGTCTTCTCGAGGGAGTTGACCGCATGGGTGTCAGTCGTGAACATCTCAGCTTCTATGCCGTACTTCTCCCTTATCCCGGATATGAGCTTGTCCCTCACAGCCGGAAGCATGTTGTTGGCGTTGAAGTGGACCATCGCATACTTGAAACCGTTGAACGAGAATGCCACTACGTTTACATTGCCTCTCGCCATATCCGTCGGCGATCCCAGCCTGGAATAGGCGTCCGCGCTCGCCACTCCCATCCTGAGCTTCCTCGTGGAGTGTATTGGACTTTGTAGCCTTTTGATGGCACTCACGAACTCGTACATGTATGGAGTGCCGTGCTTTATCCCTAGGAGTTCCTCAGCGTTTGCGCTTTCGTACCTTGAGTTGTGGGCGTCTATAAGGACCTGCGACGCCGTCTTGTCTCCGAGAAGGTTCCTGAAGAGTACGCTGGATTCATAGCTGATATCTTCTGTCACGGCCGGGGCCCTGGTGAATATCGTGATGCCGAACTGCTTGCCGAACTGCAGCATCGTGACCTTGGCCTTCCCGGACTGGCTCTTCAGGAAAGAGACGGCGCTTGCGCCGATAGGCTTTGCCTCCGCTACGCCCTTGTTCAGGTGGCTGACCAGACGCTGGAACTGGGTGCTTGAAACAGGATTGTAATCCTCATTGACTGCGCTGTGCATGATTATGGTAGGTGCCTTGTACCTGTTGATGGAATAACGCTCGAGCATGAACGGGAAATCGCTTCCTCCTATGATGCCTGCAGGCCCGTAATGGATCCACGGCGCATACATTATCGCCTTTATGGTCCCGTCTTTCCTTTTGAACAGTACGGTGCTGACATCTATGTCCATAGGCTTCCCGAACGTATTGCCGCTCAATGGATTCGATATACCTATGTCTATCTCGAAGAGCCAGCTTTGGACGAACTGGGAGAATGCGTCTATCCCCTTGAACCCGAGGTTCTTCTTGAGCGGCATGTCGAACAGGTAGAGTATCATGTAGCTGACTATCAGGAAGATGAATATGCCGGCATAGAGCTTTATCAGGAGCACCGCCAATGGCGTGGAATAGCTGAATATCATGACACTGGCAGGTATGAACAACAGGATGTTGAGTGTAGGCTGTACCAGCGAGAAAGCCGCAGCGCTCTTCTTGTAGCCCATCACTACCTTGCTTATGAAAAACCACCATCCGAATGCGCTTGCGTCGCCTATCAGCACTATGAGCGTGGATATGGAGAAGCTGCCGGTGAATACGTAGACTACGCTGCTTATCACCAGAGACAGCATGTATGCGGAATCCCCTATCATCGATATCAACAGGGCATGCTTGACCTTCATCTGCCTGCGTATCGACTTTATCATTATGGCCGTGAGCATTGTCGGAAGTAGTATGGCGACTATCCCGACAAGCGGACCCTGTACCAGAGCGGTCAGTGCATCGCGCTGCACCTGGCCGTGATGGATCGGGAGCACCACTATTATGCCGATTATGATGCTGACTATGAAGAGCGTTATGGAAAGCGTGAATGCGCGGGGACAGCGTTTTGAGAATATGTCGAGGTCGTTTATCAGGCTATCGTTGCTTTTTATATCCATTCAAACACGCATGCTGAAAACGTAGGTCGCCGGTATAGGGGTTACTTCCCGTATCTCCTCTGCCTCTTGGAGTACGCCTCTATCGCCTTCTTGAAATCCTTCTTCTCGAAGTCCGGCCAGTACTTCGGGGCGAAGTAGAGCTCAGAGTAAGCTGCCTGCCATGGCAAAAGCCCCGAAACCCGCTGTTCGCCGGACGTCCTGACTATCAAGTCAACCTCCGGGATGTCCGCAGACCTGAGGTGCTCCCGTATCGCTTCCTCAGTGACCTTTCCTTTGCGGCCACTCAGGTATTTCACAGCATGGACGAGGTCGTCCCTGCCGCCATAGTTGATCAGCATGTTGATTGTGAAGCTCGTGTAGTCCTTGGTCCTCGTCTCAAGGGAGTGCAGCGCATCCCTCAGGTTCCTTGGAAGGACCTTCATGTTGCCTATTATCTTGAAGCGTATACGACCCCTGTCAAGCCTCTCAAGTACGTTCCTGTCTCTTGCCGCCCTTACGTAGAGATGATAGAGCACCGCAAGCTCGTGCTTACTCCTATTCCTGAGGTTCTCAGTTGAGAGTGCCCAGACAGTCAGGGTGCTTATCCCCACCTCCTTGGACCACTCGCAGAACTCGAGGAACTTGTTTATCCCCTTTGAATAACCCTGCAGTATATTTATGCGGTTGTTCTTAGACCAGCGTCTGTTGCCGTCTGGAATAAGCGCTAGGTGGCTGATTTTTATGCCTGATGTCGATGCCTTGGCTTTTGACATTGTGATACCTCTTCTCGCCCGTTGTTGAAGGGCGCACATACTTGTAGTATCATCCTTTTTAAACTATCGTATGCGCTTTGTTTAATATGTATATATTCTGATTTAAATATCTTATTATGTGCGGCGTCTTCTCCCATGCCATCTATGTATACTTGTAAGGGGCGGGGATTCCAGATTCAAAATGTCAGTGCCGTTTAAACGCTCCTTCACAAGTCCGATCCCAGATCCGCATTCGTGGAAACCCGGAACGGAGGGATTTCACGCTGCACTTGAGCCTTCGTGCCGTGTGCGGATTGATGTACCATTGATGTCCTCCGGTTTTGAATCAGTGGCACAATCCGGATCGCCGGCCAGGCCGGTCGTTTCCTTTATTTTACCGATCTTGTGCGGTGCCCTCACCCTTCTTATAGAGTTTATAATAATTAATATTATTTAGTAATACAAAATAATACAAACCTTTAAAAGCTTTAAGCGAGTAGACTATCCAGACGTAATTGAAGGCTGTTGGGGTCGATTCGATGATCAGCGGAAAAGAGGTGATAGTGACGGGCGGTGCGGGATTCATAGGCAGCACGCTCGTGGAGAGACTGGCTCAGGAGAACAAGGTGACGGTCATAGACAACCTGCACACGGGCGTAAAGACGAACCTGGAGGACGTTATTAGGTCAGGGAACGTGTCGTTCATACACGACGACGTAAAGAACATAAACAACCACGATATCGAGGGGGCAGACTATGTATTTCATATCGGCTCGTATTCATCCTCACCTATGTACGGAAAAAATCCGTATCTCGTGGGGGAGGTAGTAACAGGCATGATCGGCGTATGCGAGTACGCCAAGCGGAACAGGTCCAGGGTCGTGTTTGCATCTACCTCCTCCATGTACAGCGGCATGAAGCCTCCACACCATGAAAAGATGGACCTGCCGGTGACGGATTACTATACTGAGGGCAAGATAGGCATGGAGAGGGTATCAGAGCTCTATTCCAAGCTTTACGGTATGGACATAGCTGCGATGAGGCCGTTCTCAGTGTATGGCCTTAGGGAGAGGGCGAAGGGGGAGTACGCCAACGTCGTGACTCAGTTCTTGTGGGCGATGAAGGGCGGGCGCCCTCCGGTGATATATGGAGACGGCTCGCAGAGGAGGGACCTTACATTCGCCAGCGATGTCGTGGATGCGATGACGCTTGCAGCCGAAAAGAACAGGGGTTTCAACGCCTATAACATAGGCACAGGCAGGAACTATGATATGAACGATATAGTGGGAAGGATAAACGCCATCCTTGGAACTGATATAAAACCTAGCTACATAGCGATGCCAATTAAGAACTATGTGTGGGAGAACCTTGCCGATACATCGAAGGCAGAGAGGGAGCTTGGTTTCAAGGCGAAAGTTGACATAGACCACGGCTTAAGGATGATCAATGAGCATTACAGATGAACTGGCCGGACGCTGCGTGTAACGCATAAATACTTATTTGGGCCACATTACCCTTGTGACCTGAAATGACTACAGATAAACTTGCAGATAAGGCTGCTACTGTGATTCCGATAAGCACTGACATCACAGTAGGGAAACACACCGTAAAAGAATCAGTATGGCCGGATGGAAGGTCCGCCAAGATATCGTATATGTGGGAAGGAGATGTAGGTTTTGACAGGGACGGGTTGAAGAGATTGCTTTATACCGGAGGCTTCAGGTGCGGGGATTCGACACATGGCGCGTTGACAGCGGTAAGAGGGGAAAAAGATCGGTTCCTGTGCAACCTCATATGGTATAACAGCACTACAAGGAAAGGCAGATTGGTGATATCGAACACCTCCCTTGTTGATGACATGAATGACAGGGGGCGCATACAGAGCTCTTTCTTGGATATACTTGACCTCATAGACGGGAGCGTCAACCCGCCAAGATTGAGGCTGTGAACGGTACACCCTATTCGGGCACCTTAGGATCTTCGCGGAGACCATTGAGCGTATGTCAAAAACCTAAATATTCATCGTAAATGAGCGATTTAGACAACCTATAAATATCTGGATTCCCCTTTATTATGTACCAATGGTGATCTAATGTTAAGTGGAAAACTAGAAGTTCAACCATCAACCTCCCAGACCGTTAAGATAGGCAATTTTACTCTTACTCAGAGGGACTGGACAGGGGGTGAGGTGACTTACGAAGCGATGGGTGTATCCCGATTTACAAAGAGGGAACTTGAAGGTGCGCTAAGGAGGAAGGGTTTTGCTATTAATGACGGTGAGAATGGGTTCGTAGCCTCGAAGTATGGGGTTGACCTCGAGGTTTACCCGGTCAACGACAGGCCTGACGGGAATTTCATATCGGTAAGGCAGATAACGCCGGCCACGTACACGTATGAGGAAGCGACTACTATAGTAAGGATGCTTCTCACTGAAGTGCTTTCCGCGATAGACCCGAAGACCAGAATGGCCCTTGAAAGGACGGGCAATTGACTACCCTGTTGGCTTTTTCGTGGTTTTCCCGATTGTGCCCGCTTCCGTAGCGGACTTCCTGCCCTGGAGACCAAAAATCTTTATATCGGAGCTGGGATAACACACCCGTATGCCAATGGACGAGCTCTTCTCCAGGTTCAGTTCGAAAGCGCACGAGTTCCCAAAGGACTCCGTTTGGCTGAATACCGCAGAGCCGTTAGCGATAGAGAGGCTGAAAGGCAATGTCGTTGTGCTCGATTTCTGGACATACTGCTGCATAAACTGCATGCATATGGTTCCCACGCTGGAAAAGCTCGAAGAGACATACAAAGGCAGGCCTGTGGCCATAATAGGGGTTCACTCTGCGAAGTTCGAGAACGAGAAGGATCCGAAGAACATCTCTGAGGCCATAGGGAGATATGGCATCAGGCATCCTGTCGTAGTGGACAGGGACATGCGGATTTGGAAGGAGTATGGGGTGAATGCATGGCCCACCGTTGTCGTGATAGACCCGCAGGGCAGGATAATATACAAGAGGAGCGGAGAGATACCGCTCTATGAGCTTGCAGGGATTGTAGACCTAGTGCTGGAAGAGAGCGGGAAAGCGGGCGCCCTAGCGCATGGCCCTCCTGACCTGAAGGTGCCTTCGCTTGACAGGAGAACCTCGCTATCTTACCCCGGGAAAATTTCATTCTCACCTGATTCCAGAACCTTCGCGCTCAGCGACTCCGGAAACAATCGCATACTCTTAGTAGAAACAGGCAGCGGAAAGGTGATTGATAAGATAGGCGATGGGGAGAGGGGCATGAGGGACGGAGGCTTCTCCGCTGCCGGGTTTTTCAGGCCGCAGGGGGTGCTCTGGCATGACAAAGACACCATATTCGTGGCCGATACCGATAACCACGCGATCCGGATGATCGACCTTAAGTCTAATGAGGTAGTCACGCTGGCAGGGACAGGCAGGATAGGCGGTTATGTCGGGGATGAATACAGCGGCGACGGCAGGAGCACGGATCTCAATTCCCCATGGGATATGGCAGTATATGGCAACAGACTCATCATTGCGATGGCAGGACTTCACCAGCTGTGGAGCTATGACCTTGCAGGCGGAAAGGTTTCGATATTCGCCGGAAGCGGGAGAGAGGGAATCTTCGACGGTACCCTGAAAGAGGCGGAGTTTGCGCAATCCAGCGGACTCCATCTGTCCGGGAAGATGCTTTATGTGGCAGACAGCGAGGTCTCTGCGATAAGGAGCGTTGACCTGGAGAAGGGATACGTGAGCACGCTTGTCGGTGCGGGGCTTTTTGTCTTCGGTTACAAGGATGGAAGCCTCTATGATGCAAGGCTGCAGCATCCGCTCGGGGTATGCGCAAGTGATAACGGCAATCTCATATATGTGGCGGACTCGTACAACAGCGCGATACGCATGATAGATGCGGAGGGGCAGAGTATCACAACGGTAATAGGGAATCCTTCTGCCAAATCGATGTGTAGGTTCGACGACCCGGATTGCGACACCCTAGGGCTTTACGAACCCAGTGATGTCAAGCTTTCAGCGGACGGAAATACCCTCTACATAGTAGACACGAACAACCACCTTGTCAGGGAGTTCGATATCGATTCCGGAATAATGAAAACATTGGATATAAAGACCTGAGTTGTAAGATATGTCTGGTGATCCTTTGGGTGATAAGGAGGGTATCAGGAAGCCCAATCGGCTGATAAACGAGAAGAGCCCATACCTCCTGCAGCACGCATACAACCCGGTGGATTGGTACCCATGGGGGGAGGAGGCGTTCCAGGCCGCGAAGAAGGCAGACAAGCCAATCTTCCTCTCGATCGGTTATTCCACCTGCCACTGGTGCCACGTCATGGAGAGGGAATCTTTTGAGGATGGCGATGTAGCGAAGCTGATGAACGACACGTTCATCCCGATAATGGTGGACAGGGAGGAGCGACCTGACATCGACGCAGTGTATATGGAGGTCTGCCAGGCGATGTCGCAGAACTGCGGATGGCCGCTCAATGTGATAATGACATCAGATAAACGGCCGCTGTACGTGACTTCGTATCTGCCAAAGAGCAGCAGGTTCGGGATGCACGGGATGATAGAATTGACCGAGCAGATAAGGGATGCATGGAAGGAGTACAGGAAAGACCTTGAGGAAGGAGCGGATAAGATAGTAGCCGCGCTGTCAAGGAAGGCGGCGCATACCGGCATGGCGGAGCTTGATTCGGTCGCGCTCAAGATGGCTTACATGCACATCATGCAGATGTATGACAGCAGGCACGGCGGCTTTGGCACGGCGCCTAAGTTCCCTACGCCGCACCTGCTGGGCTTCCTGCTTAGGTACTGGAAGAGGTATGGCGACAAGAACGCGCTGGATATGGTAGAGAAGACGCTCACGGAGATGAGGAACGGCGGCATATTCGACCAGATCGGCTTCGGTTTCCACAGGTATTCTACCGATGGCCAGTGGCTCGTGCCTCACTTTGAGAAGATGCTATATGACCAGGCGCTCATCGCATTGGCGTATGCCGATGCTTACCAGGCAACCGGCGATAGCTTTTACAGGGATACGCTTGAGGAGGTATACAGGTTCGTAGGAATGGAACTCACCGCACCGAACGGGGCTTTCTACTCCGCGATAGACGCTGACAGCGAAGGGATAGAGGGGAAGTTCTACTTCTGGAGCTCCGATGAGATAGAGAAGGCGCTCGGCCCGGAGCGGGGCGCGCTAGCGAAGAAGGAATTCGACGTGCAGAAGGACGGCAATTTCGTAGGCAGTGGCGAAGCCGCGCCAAGCGGATTGAATGTTCTTCATGTCGCGAAGGCACATGCCAGGCAGTCGAAGGAACTCGATGCCATAAGGAAGATACTGTTCGAAAACAGGGAGAAGCGGATACGCCCCTCAAGGGACGAGAAGATACTCGTCGATTGGAACGGGTTGATGATAGCCGCGCTAGCACGGGGCAGCGTCGCGCTCGGGGACAAGAGGCTCATGATGATGGCCAAGAGAGCTGCCAGCTTCATCGTCGATACGATGATGACAGACGGGCACATATGGCACCTGTATAATGACGGGGTATCGAAGGTGCAGGGCATGCTCGACGACTACGCATTCATGATATTCGGGCTCGTAGAGTTGTATGAGGCGTCGTTCGATACCGAGTACCTGAAGGTAGCATTGAAGCTTAACGATACCGTCATCAATGAGTTCTGGGACAAGGAGGGGCTTGGCTTCTATATGCAGGCGCATGATTCTGAGAGGCTTTTCATCAGGAAGAAGACCGCGAGGGATGGCGCGATACCCTCAGGCAACTCCATAGAGATGCTGAACCTCATCAGGCTCAGCCACCTCACAGGGAACACTAAGCTAATGAGCTTCGTTTCCGGAATAGAGTCCGCTTTCTATGAGGATATAATGCGCGCTCCGGCCGGCTTCGCTCAGCTCCTTATGGCGCTCGATTACAGGATAGGTCCCTCCTACGAAATCGTTGTGGCGCAGGGCGAGGATCAGGAGAAGGTGCAGACACTGATCGGTTCAATGAACGCCGCGTTCGTACCGAACAAGGTCGTGCTCCTCAAGGACGATCGCACCTCACCTGATATAGAGTCGCTGTCGCAATACACCATCGGATTGGATCCGAGGGGCGGGAAGACAGTGGCTTATGTGTGCACCGATTACGCGTGCAAGCTGCCCACCAGCGATGAGAAAGAGATGATGAAGGAGTTAGGAGTCGGTTGAACTCCATCGTTCTACAGCAGCCTGGCCCTTGGACTACGCCTTTAAAGGCCAATAGGTGTTCCGCCAGCGTTGAGCCGCAAGCGTGTCGTCATGGGATTCCTGCCGCACCGCCGCCGACAGCGCCGGATATGACCATAGTGCCAGTAACGGCCTGGGTAGATGCCTTTATTATGGTCACCCCGCCCGTGCCGGGGATCAACGCATAATTTCCATCCGTAGTCGAACCTGCCATCCACAGATTAGATACGCCTGATGTGTCTGTGCCAGTCACAGTCAATGTGGTGGTGTTTATCACGCTTATTGTTCCGCTGCCCCTATTTGTCACGAACTCCCAGCCCCCGGCTGAAGCCACGCCTATAGGGTCGGACTGCACGTTTATCGTGGATATGACTATGTTGTTCGACGTTGATATGACACTGACGGTGCCGCTATACCTGTTAGCCACGAATACCTTGCTGCCATCGGTGCTGACCGCTATCCCTGAAGGTCCGGACTGCACTCCGACCGTCCCTTCGACAACGTAGTTGGAGGTGTAGAAAACATCCACCCTGTTGTCGTTATTGTCAGACACGTATCCTACCTGACCGTTCGGAGTTATCGCTATTTCGACTAGATTCGACGCTCCTGACGGGCTTACAGTACCCACCACCACATTGTTGGACGTATCTATTACGCTCACGTCATTAAGACTTCCTGATGCGACATACACGTATCCGCCCTGTGGGTTGGCCGCCACCCCTTGAATCCCGCTGCCTATCAGAATGTTGGCGACTATCGTCCCACTGGAGAGGTCGACCGCATATATGTTTTCGCTGTCGCTGCTCGGCACATACGCGTCAGAACCTGACGGGTTTACGGCTATGTATCCATTGCCCCCTATCCCGCTTTCGGTGAAGGTGTTTAGCAGGGTTTGGCTTCCCGCATCGAATACCGCCAGTCCTGTGCTCGTCACCACGACAGCCTGGTCTCCGGC
>JAJYEJ010000034.1 GCA_021785805.1 Microcaldota archaeon
CGGTCCGGTATAGGTATAGAAGCGGTTGTCTTGAAGTTCTTCATGGATTGCCCCGTGCAGCAAGTGATGTCATTATAGGTTTTTAAAGCTTATATGCTTTTGGGATGATGCGGTTATGCGCCAGGAGCATTGGCAGGCGCGGCATCACCCTCCATGTTGGGGGGGGTGGAGGATATACCGGCACGCAGCTTGTCTACAGGAGCAAGGCTCCCAGTGTCATTTTTCTGTCTACATATCCAGAACCGCGCCAGATGCGGAGTGGCAGTACCTCCGAAACCCGGATAGGATGCCAATCATGTGTCCCGCATGTCGGTGTGGCATTCCAGAACGTGTCCCTATCGACAAGTTCGTACAGTTTATCCCTGTGGGTGTAGAATCCACATCATTTATCGGTGGAATACCATATGGATACACGCCCATCCCAAAACACATAAAATTGGGTGGTGTGATAAACATGGTCATTGCGAAGAGAGCATGGATACAGGGCATATCTCTGCCGGAAGTGCGGAACGTCGAATGATAGGGATCTGAACGCCAATATCGATATCTTATCCGCTGCAGGTCTTGCGGGGAGTAATGCCTCCGGAGACGTTGCAGAGCTTTGATTGCGAGAGGCGTTCGCCGATGAATCGGGACCTCTGTCAGGTGGGCCATGATGGCAGATCAAAAACCAGCATCGTAAGCACATGTCGTTTACCAGTGGGAGGATGTCACATGTCAATGAGATGGTATTTCCGGTCTAACGGGTGATGTCATTGAGGGCTTCCTTGTCGCGCAACATTTTGGCTAGTATTGCGCGGTGGCCATCATCGGGTAACCTTATCCGTGGGCCCGTCATGCTTCTTTATTAAGGAATGGAGCTTTTCTGCAATCCGCAAAAACGCATCCACAGGTTCAATCTGCCCTATCCTTTGCCCCCTCAGGACTTGACCGATACCACTGCTTCTTTGAGGGGCGATTTGGGGTTTTGGTGCTTCTTTTTCCATGAATATCGCTTAGGCTGTGGATTCTATGAAGGCTACCGAGAGAGGACCTTCACCTACATAATAGGTCGGATAGTTAACCCACCAGACCGAGCCGCTGAAGCTGATACACGGAAGTCCTCCTTCCCTGATTACGTCCAAAACAAATGCCAACATTACTCCTCTTTCGTTAGGGTTGAGTCCGTTATACTGGCTTTCTGATAGGGGGTTGAGCGTCTTTTTCTCGCGGTCGATTCTGAAATAGACAGAATCGCCTACATCTAGACTTTTCAGTGCATCTGTGAGCTCCTGAGGTATGGCCTTGGGGCTTATGTAGAAAGAGCATATCTTGGTATTTAGGTAACGTTCGAGGAAATCCTCGTCCATCGCCACGTCCATCAAGGTGGCGATGTTCTTCACTTTCGCCATAGCTTCTGATGGAGTAGTGTATGTCTCCTCTGTTAAGGATACCGTGTGTGCGGGGAGATGCGCCTGATTTCCCCTGAGCTCCCTCAGGACTTTGTCGATGTTCCTGATTCTTGGTGGAGTGAGGGGTGTTTGAGCTTCTTTTTCCATGAGTATCACTTAGTCTACGGATTCTACGAAGGCCGTCCGAAGAGGAACTTCGCCTACATTATAGGACGGATCGCTAACCCACCAGACCGTGCCGCTGAAGCAGCTGGTGTATAGAAGTCCTCCTTCCCTGATCCCTTCCAAAACACTTCTGTGCAGCCTTCCTCTTTCATTAGGGCTGAGTCTGCCGTACTGGCTTTTTGATATGGGGTTGAGCGTCTTTTTCTCGTGGTCGATTCTGAAATAGACCTCATGGTCGCCTGCACCTAGGTTTTCCAATGTATCTATGAGCTCCTCTGGTATGTCCTTGGGGCTTATGTAAAAAGAGTACATCTTGGCATTTTGGCAATGTTCGAGGAAATCCTTGTCCATCGTCGCGTCCATCAAGGTGGCGATGTTCTTCACTTTCGCCATTGCTTCTGATGGAAAGTATCTCTCCTCTGTTAAGGATACCTTTGGTGTGGTGAGATTGCCCTGATTAGGCATTCCTGGGCCTATCCCGAGCTCCCTCAGGACTTTGTCGATGTCATTGATTCTTGGAGGGGCGAGTGGTTTTTGAGCTTCTTTTTCCATGAATATCACTTAGTCTGTGGATTCTGTGAAGGGTACCAAGAGAGGAATTTCGTTTCCAGAGTAGGTCGAATAGTTACCCCACCAGCCCGTGTCTAAGAAGCCGATGCACGGGGGTCCTCCTTCCCTAATTCTGTTCAAAACACTTCTGTGCAGCTTTCCTCTTTCGTTAGGGTTGAGTATATCGAACGCTTCTTTCGATATGGGTTTGAGCGTCCCTTTCTCACGGTCGATTATGAAATAGACATATTGGTCATTTGGCCCCAAGCTTTCCAATGAATCTATGAGCTCCTGTGGTATGTCCTTGGGGCTTATGTAGAAAAATCTATAGATACCTGGATAACGTTCGAGGAAATCCTTGTCCATCAGCACGTCAATCAAGGTGGCGATGTTCTTCACTTTCTCCATGGCTTCTGTTGGGAGGTATTCCTCCTCTGTCAAGGATACCTTGTGTGTGGTGAGATGTACCTGATTAGGCATTCCTGGGTATCCCCTGAGCTCCCTCAGGACTTCGCCGATGTTCCTGATTCTTGGAGGGGCTATTTGGGGTTTTTGAGCTTCTTTTTCCATGAATATCACTTAGTCTGTGGATTCTGTGAAGGCTACCTGGAAAGGGCCTTCGTTTACATAATAGGACGGGTCGCCAACCCTCCAGACCGTTCTATAGAAGCCGATGTACAGAAGTCTTCCTTCATTAATCCCTTTCAAAATAGTTCTGCGCAACACTCCTCTTTCGTTAGGATTTAGTACGTCATACTGGCTTTTTGATATGGGGTTGAGCGTCCTTTTCTCACGGTCGATTCTGACACAGACGTCGTCGTCATTTGACCCCAAACTTTCTAATGAATCTATGATCTCCCGGGGTATGTCCTTGGAGCTTATGTAGAAATCAAGCCTCTTAATATTTAGGCAACGTTCGAGGAAATCCTCGTCCATCGTCGCGTCCATCAAGGTGGCGATGTTCTCCACTTTCGCCATTGCTTCTGATGGAAAGTATTTCTCCTCTGTTAAGGATACCATGTGTGTGGGGAGATGCGCCTGATTTCCCCTGAGCTCCCTCAGGACTTCGTCGATGTTCCTAATTCTTGGAGGGGCGATTTGGGGTTTTTGAGCTTCTTTTTCCATGAGTATCACTTAGTCTGTGGATTCTGTGAAGGCTACTGGGAGAGGGTCTTCGTCTCCATAGTAGGTCGAATAGTTACCCCACCAGCCCGTGTCTAAGAAGCCGATGCACGGGGGTCCTCCTTTCCTAATTCTGTTCAAAACACTTCTGTGCAGCTTTCCTCTTTCGTTAGGGTTGAGTATATCGAACGCTTCTTTCGATATGGGTTTGAGCGTCCCTTTCTCACGGTCGATTATGAAATAGACATATTGGTCATTTGGCCCCAAGCTTTCCAATGAATCTATGAGCTCCTGTGGTATGTCCTTGGGGCTTATGTAGAAAAATCTATAGATACCTGGATAACGTTCGAGGAAATCCTTGTCCATCAGCACGTCCATCAAGGTGGCGATGTTCTCCACTTTCGCCATTGCTTCTGATGGAAAGTATTTCTCCTCCGTTAAGGATACCATGTGTGTGGGGAGATGTACCTGATTAGGCATTCCTGGATATCCCCTGAGCTCCCTCAGGACTTCGTAGATGTTCCTGATTCTTGGAGGGGCGATTTGGGGTTTTTGAGCTTCTTTTTCCATGAATATCACTTAGTCTGTGGGCTCTGTGAAGGCTACTGGGAGAGGACTGTCGCCATCTCCAGAAAATGGTAGATCGATAACAGACCAGCCCTTGATGCCGAGTTTGAAGTCCGAGTATCTCATTCTCAGAAGTTCTCCTGTCCTAATCCCTTCCAAGACGCCGAGTGATATAACTCCTCTTTCGCTATGGTTGAGTATATCGTACTCTTCTTTCGATACGAGTTTGAGCGTCCCTTTCTCGCAGTCGATTCTGAAAGGGACCGCTTGGTATTCTGGTTCCAAGCTTTTCAATTCGTTTATGAGCTCAAGGGGTATGTCCTTGGAGCTTATGTAGAAAGATTTTCTGGCATTTTGGCAACGTGCAAGGAAATCTTCGTCCCTTATCACGTCCATCAAAGTGGCGATGTTCTCCACTTTCTTCATGGCTTTTGATGGAAAGTATTCCTCCTTTGTCAGGTATACCTTAGGTATGGTAGGATACTTTGGACCTCTCCTGAGCTCCTCCAGGACTTTGTCGATGTTCCTGATTCTCGGAGGGGCTATTTGGGGTTTTGGAGCTTCTTTTTCCATGAGTATCACTTAGTCTGTGGATTCTGTGAAGGCTACCTGGAGAGGACCTACGCCTTCATTATAGGCCAGATAGTTAACCCACAAGCCCGTGCTATCGAAGCCGGTGTACAGAAGTCTTCCTTCATTAATCCCTTCCAAAACACCTCTGAGCAACCTTCCTTTTTCGTTAAAATTGAGTCCGTCATACTGGCTTTTTGATATGGGGTTGAGCGTCCTTTTCTCACGGTCGATTTTGAAACAGACATGATGGTCGTCTGCCCCTAGGTTTTCCAGCGCATCTATGAGCTCCTGAAGTATGGCCTTGGGGCTTATGAAGAAAGGATATATCTTGATGTTTACGTAACGTTCGAGGAGATCTTTGTCCATCGCCACGTCCATCAAGGTGGCGATGTTCTCTACTTTCTCCATGGCTTCTGATGGAGTGTATTTCTCCTTTGTCAGGTGTACCTTGGGTGTGGTGAGATGCGCCTGATTTCCCCTGAGCTCCCTCAGGACTTCGTCGATGTTCCCGATTCTTGGAGGGGCGATGCCTATCTGTGCGGGAGCTTCTCCGCTTATGTTGTTTGGGTTGCACAGTGCGGTCTGCATCTAATCGCCATGGTGCTTAAACTTTAATCTTCTGCCTGGTGTCTGTGCTTGTGTGTCCTTGATTTCCATTTGGGGTCGGCTTTGCATCGGGTTTTTTGGAATACCTCTTCTTAATTATGTCCAGTGTTATCCCTATCAGGCTTTCTGCACTCTCTACTGGAACCACTATGGCTCCTGCAGCTTCAAGCGCAGTGGAAAAGTCATCCTGGCCTCCTATCCTGAAATGAACGACATCATTTCCCTGCTTCATCAGTGATATGTATTCCCTGAGCGCCTCTTCCGAATTGGTTATCAGGCCGTCTGAGACTGATATCAGGAGGAATGACCGCTGCTGCCTTAGTCTCTTGTGTTCTTCTGCGGCCCTGTCGATTACACGTGTATCGATTATAGTATCGCTCGATTCCGTGCGTACGGCCATTATCTCTCTGCTTATGTCGTCTATGTGCCTCCAGTCCTTCCAGCCTGAGAATGTGGTAGTATTGGGATCCCCGAACTTGGCAAACCCATAGTCCAGATACTCCAGCTTGTTCTCCGCTTTAAGGAAGTTTAGTACAGCATAATACGTCCTGATACACATGTCGAACTGGCTCCCGTCTAGGATGCTTCCGGTCCGCCTCATGCTTCCGGAGGCATCGAACACGAACAGTATGTCTTGGTTGCTTGTGGTATCGTGCCTCTTTTCGCCTTTTATTATAGCGTATGGGTTAAGCCCTCGCGCTAGGGATATGGTATCCCCATAGAAACGGGTCTTTGCCCACAATATATGCATTCCTGGTCTTGTGGTAGCTTCTTCCGGGCTCACTCTCTCCATGCCCATATGGAATAGGTCCACTTTGGAGGGCGCTTTTGCCGCTTGCTGCCCCTTGGCGAAGTCTATCAATATCTTTCCTGCGGCCTTCGTATAGGCTTCGTCGAATGCTTCGAAAGAATCTGCGAATTTAGGAGGAGAGCCATGCTCTTCCATGCTTTTCCTTATTATCTTTCTCCTGAAATTCGGATCCTTGCTCCATTTGTAAGAGAACCCGTGAAGTTCCATCTGTTTCAATGCATCTATATTCTTCCTTACTATAGGCGCGATTATCATCGCATACGCCTTGGCTTTCATTCCCCATTTGGTCTCATCACGCATCTCCTCTATAGCAACTTCTTTTTCCTCTTTGGTGAGCTTGCCTGCAAAAGCCTTTTCCGACATTTCCTTCCCTATGAGTACTTCAAGTATGGCCTTGCTGGCCGCCTTTAGCCCTTTATCGTAACCATTCAGTGTTTTCTCTAACAGTATCCTTTGGGCTTTAGTGGTTCCGCCAAACTTCATCTGGACGTCGGCGAACACACCGTATAATTCACTGAACTTTGCATCATTCTCATGTTTGCCTGAGTCATGTATGCCGCCACGGGTGCTATGCAGCAATGACAGCCCTTCCAGATATCTCTGGTCCAGTACCTGGGCGCAGTTGACTATCGTATCGGAGAACATGTTCTCTACGTGAGGTGTAGCGGATTTGATGTCATCTTCGCTGAAACTTTCGCCATCTTTGCCCCTCCAGAGCGTCAAGCCGGAAGAAACTCCTTCCATGATGGTCGTAAATAGGTCTGCATTTCTTGGACAGAACTCCCAGTGGCCGAGTTCATGCTTTGATACCCCATAAAGTGCTTTGTCCACCGGATCGGTTATGCCAAGTCCATGCTGGTTGTTCAGCTGCTCTACCTTCTGTTCTATATCCTTGTCTATCTTCACCTGAAGCTGCCAATCGTCGATATTATTCGAAGCATGGATTAGGCCAGATACCTGCTCTGTTGTTTCTAGGGTGAGTTGGGTGTCTGGACTCCAGCCGGTATTCAGCAGTATCTGGCTTATTATGGCATATGCCTTATCGTAATCCATTTTTAACCACTTATCCGGTTGTTGCCACCTATGTCCCTATCTTTAGGTGGATGTGTTCTTACTGCGGTCTCTGATCTTCAACGCATTTGATACCTCTGGGACCATGCCTCCTGGTATAATGCTTGGGTTGGTCTCGTATTCCCTCAGCAGAGCAGTAGTCTGCGGCGGTGTAAGCGGGCCTTTGATTTGGGCTTCGATGATTGGCTTAAGACGCGACAGCGACGTTCCCATATGCTGGTGTATCATCCTGAGGGCTTTCTCGGTTGCGTATGTCATGCTACCATTGCCAAGCTCGAGACCCCATTCTCTTGATACTTCCATCCTCTTTCCAGCAAGCAGGTACACTCCAGCTGCAGTAATATCGCTATCCATGACATAATGTGGAGAGTTCGGTTCCACTGCTATCCTGTATGCGGCTACCGCTTTTGCGAACCTCCTCAGGTCGAATATCGCCCTTGGTGAGGGTGCGCTTACATGGCCGCATGTCCCCTGCTGCCCTGCGGCATTGCACCCTTTGCAGAACCTGTCGCTCGTGGGGTCGAATCCTTCCAGACCGGCCTTGGTCCCTGTTGGTGATCTTATGCAATTATCCCCGTGCTTGAGAGTCCTGAGCCATAACGTTGATGCTTCGCTGAGTGGAAGTTTCCCTATCTTCTCGTTCATCGAGATAATCAGCTCCACCGCTCTTTTGGCTGTTGACGGATTCGCCGGTTTGGGGGTGTATTCTCCACCGTTGAACAGGAGATCTTCCTCTTCTTCTGTTGTGTATAGTGTGTCTGCATCTATGACTACCGGATACCTATCGGCGTCTGCAGGATCAATATCGAATACACCAGAATAACCGGCACCGCTGTTGCTCAATGCGACTATGAATTGGTATGGTTTTGCCCCTTCGGCAAGCTTCCTCTTCTCACTGTCCCTCATGTCAGTAATCCTGAGTGGTTTGCCGTCATTGTCAAGCACTATCTTTCCGTCCCTTATCATCACGCCTGGAATCACCTGTCTTCCCCCAGGTCCTGTTACTATGTCCCTTGCGTGCCAGTCTTCCCATGCGTTTATCTGCGGAGGCGCCCTGCCGTGTTCATCCTCCCTCACAGCCATTGATGTAAGGAGTTCTGTAGGGTTTGACACGGTAGCGAGATCTTTTGCTGGATTCCCATCATGTGATTGCATGCCTGCGAAGTCCGGCCTGAAAAGCATATCCACACCGAACTGAGTGTTCATGGAGAATGATGCATGGTCCGCACCGAACATCGACCTGAGGATCCCTTCAGTGATACTGGTCTTTCCAAGCCCCTTGCCACCTTTTATGAACATGTTATTGCCGGATATCGCCGCAAGGACAAACATCGTCTTGAGGTCGACGGTTATCGCCTTTCCTTCCGGGTTTCCGTCTACTGGTATCCTCATCAATGGCTGAGACATCCTGAATCCTTCTGTGTCTTTGTGGACAATCTCGTCTAGCTCCTTTAACTCTTCAAAAGTAAGGCCTTTCGCGAGCTCGAAAGGCTCTTCTGCTCCTCTTAGTTGTGGCATTTTTACACCGTTTAATCGTATTAGCGGATTGGTCGATATAGTGCCTGATGGAAGCCCACCAGGTATGCTGTTCTTTTAGCCGAAATTTCTAAGCCACATGATACTTTGGATTTTCAGATATTTATAATATTTGATTATAACGGATTGTTTGTGGATTTTACGGGTTTTGTCCACACCGTATGCCTTGTCGTTTCTCTTCGATTTGGATATGGGTGCTGTTCGTGGTTTTAGGGTTTTTATTGGCATGGATATCGCTTAGTCTGTGGAGTCTACGAAGGCTGTCGGGAGAGAAACTTTGCCTACATGATAGGCCGGATAGTTAACCCACCAGATTGTGCCGCTGAAGTCGATGCGCAGAATTCCTCCTTCCCTGATCTCTTCTAAAACGCTTCTATGCAGCTTTCCTCTTTCGTTAGGGTTGAGCATATTGAACTCATCATTTGATATGGGGTTGAGTGTCCTTTTCCCACGGTCGATTTTGAAACAGAGAAATGGATTGTCTAAATCTGGATTTTCCAGCGCATCTATGGTCTCCCGGGGCATGTTCTTGGAGCTTATGTAGAAAGAGTGTATTTTGGCATTTAGGCAACGTTCGAGGAAATCCTTGTCCATCGCCACGTCCATCAAGGTGGCGATGTTCTTCACTCTCTCCTTGGCTTTTGATGAAGTGTATCTCTCCACTGTCAAGGATACCATGTGTGTGGGGAGATGCGCCTGATTTCCCCTGAGCTCCCTCAGGACTTCGTCGATGTTCCTGATTCTTGGAGGGGCGATTTGGGGTTTTTGAGCTTCTTTTTCCATGAGTATCACTTAGTCTGTGGATTCTGTGAAGGCCACCGAGAGAGGACCTCCGCCTACATAATAGGTCGAATAGTAAACCCCCCAGACCGTGCCGCTGAAGCAGCTGGTGTACAGAAGTCCTCCTTTCCTGATCCCTTCCAAAACACTCCTGTGCAAACTTCCTCTTTCGTTAGGGTCGAGTCCGTCATACTGGATTTTTGATATTAGGTTAAGCGTCCCCTTCTCGCGGTCGATTTCGAAATAGACAAATCGGTATTTTAGCCCCAAGCTTTCCAATGCATCTATGAACTCCTGGGGTATGTCCTTGGAGCTTATGTAAAAAGAGATTCCTCGCTTGTCATTTAGGTAACGTTCGAGGAAATTCTCATTCATCATCATTTGCTTCAAGGTGGCGATGTTATTCACTTTCTCCATGGCTTCTGTTGAGGTGTATTCCTTCTTTGTCAGGGATACCTTGGGTGT
>JAJYEJ010000002.1:0-2972 GCA_021785805.1 Microcaldota archaeon
CCGTAGTCGTGATAGACAACCAGAGGCTTGTCAATGTTTACCCTAACCTCGCCATAGAGCAGGCGTTCAAGGTGGCGGACGAGGTGGTCTCCAGGGCGGTCAGGGGGATAACAGAGACGGTGAACACGCCGAGCCTGATAAATCTCGACTTTGCCGACGTGAGGTCCATCATGAGCACCGGAGGGCTGGCGATGATCAGCATAGGTGAAGGCAAGGGGACTGACAAAGTGAATGCAGCTGTCGCCGATGTTTTCAAGAACAAGCTTCTCGATGTGGATTACGAGAATGCGACTTCCGCCCTGATCCATATAACCGGAGGAGAGGACCTCACCCTGGGCGAGGCTAACGAAATAGGAAGGATAATCACTGAGAAAATATCTCCTAATGCGAATGTGATATGGGGCGCCAGGATAGACCCGAACTACAACGGAAAGGTTGAGATAATAACCATATTCACCGGTGTCGAAAGTCCGGAGATGTTCGGGAAGAAAGAGGGCGCGGAATCAAGGTCTTCAGAGCTTGGGCTCGGCGGGATTTGAACCCTCGACCTACAGATGCACTAGAATTTACACCGTAAATTTCCGAACTAGTAAAACCTTGCATTTTTCACACCCCCAATCGAACCCAGTATCATTTATTGCGTCAGAGTAAGCATGAAGAGCCAAGCAGGGATCACTAAAACATTGTCCTTACGGTTAATATCAGTGATGGCCGAATCGGTTGTCAGAATGATTTTACACGACTTCGGAAACTTCTTCTCTACTTTATTTAGCGTTTTGGCTTTTTCCTCTATATTGCTCTTCGAAGCAACTTCTAAAAGTAACACATTTTCTTTGTTTACCAGATTAGGCATTACTATAAAATCGACTTCATTATGGTTGCTATAGAATCTTATCGCGGTTGTAGTAAAGATATCATTAATAAAATTCGCCACTGCATTTTCAGTAAGAGCGCCCGCATATTCATTAATTGCAGTATTATAGAATTTATTAAACAAGAAAGAGGTATTGCTAGTTCTAGCCGAAGAAAGTGGTGGAGCCAGCTTCATTTGTTGCGCCGTATCTATGGCATCTGTGAACAACCAGTCAAGTGCAATTATAATGGAGTTATCTTCCACATATGCTTTTTTTAATTTTGTACGGTATTTGAGTTTGTTCCTAATGGACGACAGTTTGTAGATCTCAAAAACTAGCAGGGTTTTTTCAAGTGCATCCACGTACTTCCTAAATCTCATTCTGTCTATTTGCAAATCGTTTGCAGCGTTTTTGTCGATTAGTCTGAGCCCAGGGTTTTCTGCTATGTGTATAAGTATGTTGCCCACTGTGTCCGCATTTACCTCCTCTTTCAGCGCCTCGGACATGTCAACGGGTATTCTGCTCAGTAAAGATTCTCTCATCTCATTAAAGTATCGCACCGCCAAGTTGCGGTCCTTTGCAGTAACTATTGCAGGCATCCCGCCCATTGTTATATACGTCAGGTATGCCTCGTCAAAATCCTTCATATATGGGCTCAGTAGTTTGGCATTTTCCTGCAAGGTCTCTCTTAACCTTTGAATACCGCCAATACTCATCTGTCTAAGGTCTACTTTAGGTACCTTTTCAATCGCATCTATAACGTTTTGGGATGTACTGCCACTAAATGTTACAAACTCTGGAAAGCGCATAGGATGCAGCACATAATCGCTTACTCTCCCAAAGAGGCTCTCGGTGCTTTTTGTCCCAGTGGATTTTAGAAGCATCGAGGCTGAACCGGATATAAATATCTTGACAGTTTTTTTGTATGTGTCATGCCATATTTTCAAATAGCTTCTAAATTCTCTTACCTTTTGAATTTCATCAAAAAATACATAGACCGGTTGCTTTAAGTCGTGAAGACTATTAGCCATACCTGCCAGTTTCAACAACTTGCTATATTCTTCAAAAACCACACCTATCGGATCATCTAATTTTAAGACATCCGGAGAGTCGAAAGAAAAATAAATAGCATGGAACTTATCAGTTTGTTTTAAGAGTCCATCAATTAATTGGTACATCAGGGTCGTTTTACCCGCCCGTCTTATACCGCGTAAAGCAATTATACTATCGGCCTTTAGGCTCTCTTTAAGCGCTGCGTAAAGCGGTCTTTTACGCCAGGATTTATCTAAGAGGGTATCTGGCACTATCCCGTTTTCTAACCAGGGGTTGTATATCCTCATGTAGTCTGTTATCGTTGGCATGTAAATCTAGCTAAGAATTATATCATAAAATTACATTCTATGATATTATTTATAGCACAAATATATATTTAAAGCTTTGTCATCAGTAAACTTTCGTCGAAGGACCAAATTTTATGGGCTTTATATATTAATCGAGCCATCAATCAGTAGATGACTGCGCAAAACCTTCTGCGGGATCCAAATCATCCAAAACCAGTTCAGCGTCTCCTGCGCCGCGCTTTTGACTTCCTCCTTTTCGAAGCTCTAGCTCTTCTCGTGTGCCTTGCCGACCTGCGGGGCTTCCTTCTCCTGATGCGTGAGCGGGCTGCGGCCAATGCCGCTGTGCGCCTTCCGGCGCCCCGCCCTGCCGGCGCCCTCTTCCGCCTCTTCAGCGCAAATATGGCGACTGCGGCGGCTACAGCTATGATTATTACCACCGCAATGGCATACTCCCATAACGGTAGCGGAACCGGTGAGGCCGAGGCTATCGAGATTATCTTCGCAACGCCTGTCTGTATGACCGCGCCGCCGGGATTGGTCTGATTAGTGACCTGCACGACCGATATTATTCCGCTCCAGCTCAGCCCTGGCTTGTTTTTAGCCGATGGCATGTAAACTGTCACATTAAGCGGAAGCTGCTCATGCGGTTGTAGCACTCCGGTCAATGGGCTTATCGTCACCGTCGGGGTGGTCGTGTTCGGAATCGCCTTCAGTACTGGAGGGGTCGCATTGAAGTAAATCGGTGTCGCACCACCGTTCGCTATGACGAGATGAAGCG
>JAJYEJ010000002.1:3072-41434 GCA_021785805.1 Microcaldota archaeon
AGCACTCCGGTCAATGGGCTTATCGTCACCGTCGGGGTGGTCGTGTTCGGAATCGCCTTCAGTACTGGAGGGGTCGCATTGAAGTAAATCGGTGTCGCACCACCGTTCGCTATGACGAGATGAAGCGTTTCGCTTCCGCTCATATTCACTACGAAGTTCAGCGGACCTGCTACCTCCTCAAGCTGGCCGTTGGCCACTCCAAGGTCAAGCAGAGAGAAAGAAAGAAAAAGCAAGAGAAGGACCGATAAAGCTATAGTCCTCTCTTTGTTCGGCATTCACATAACACCATTAGCAGGTTACTTCCAGTGTTATCGTCTGCGTATATACTGCCGCTGTCTGCCCTGCTGGAACATTGAGCCCGAAGTATATGTCATTCGTTGATGCTCCGGTCGGGACAACTATCCCGGTGTCGACCCCAGTGGTGTATCCCAATGCGGTTCCCGGACCTCCCGATGTTTTCGCCCACAGGGTATTGCTCACACCCATCGTGCCCGAAGGGGATCCAGTCCAATCTACGCCATATACGACAGCATTCGCATTAGTGTTGCCTATCGTGTCCGAAAGCACTATAACATTTGTAGTCGGTGCGCTTGAGCCTGGCAGTACTGTGCCAAAGCTAATCGCAGTGTTCGATATGTCGAGAGCGCACGTGAGAGGCACATTGACCGTGCCCGTAATCGTGTTCGTCGCGGCGCCTGCAAACATCACTCCGCCTTGCAACAGAGCGAATCCCAACACTGCGAGAAGCATTGCCGTAGCTGCTATGCCGAAGCCAGCCGCTGTCCTATTACTTCTCATTTAATCGCCTACTCAATTCTGTATGTTAAATTAAAAAGCCTTTTGGTATCGTTCAGTATAATGGAATGGCACCTCAACAGCTCGTCTCGAGGGTTATGGTCTGGGTATACGAAGGCGACGGGGACTGTCCTGTAGGCACACCAAGACCGAAATATATGTCGTTTCCGGAGCCTGCCGGGAGCAGTATGCCTGTGTTGGCCGGGAGGGTCCCGAGCGGCGTAGCCGAGCCCCATGGGGTGCCGCTGGTCTTCGAATAGACCGTATTGCTCACCCCGAAGTTCAATGGCCCTGAAGCCCAGTTGTTTCCGTAGACGAACAATATGGAGTTGACGTTCCCTACGTCGGTGACCGCCACCGAGTTGTCCGTAGGCAGGCTTGTGGAGGGGTATACGGTCCCGAAAGCTATGTTGTTGTCGCTCACGTCTATCCCGCATGTCGCCGGGGTGAAAGTAACCTGGACCGTATTGCCTGCGATGGCGGCTCCCGAAGCTGGAGATACAAGATAATTCACCGCCCCGACCATCTGGTCAGGTATGCTGTAAGAGTACGTTCCTGGCGTGTCCTGGAACTGTATCGTATTCTGTGTCGAGGAAAGCGTCTGTCCATTGTATATGACGTTCCACGCGTTTCCGCCTGGGAGACCGGTCTCGGCGAAGCTGGTTATCCCGTTCCAGTCCGCTGTAACGATACCGTTGCCGTTGACGTTGAGGTTGGTCACTGTGGCTATGGAGTTGAAAACTGTGAGGTTGGCGCTATTGCTTGTCGTCCACCTGCTGAATACGTAGTTGCCGGAGGGCGGCGCCAGAGCCTGTATGTTTCCGGTCCCTATGACTCTCATCACCTGTCCATTCGAATATACGCTCTCGTTCGTGTTTATTGTCGCCGAGGACGGGGTGTCATCCAGTGTCACATACCTGGGCTGGAACACATAAGCCGCAAGCGCGACTGCTCCGGCGGATTTTGGCGTCGCGGAGGCGGTGTAGCTCCCAGATGCCGTGTTCGTGCAGGTTGCGATTTCGGTAGCGGCGCCAGGATTCCCGGCGTAATCCGCCAGTAGGTATTCCTGCCGTGTGCAGCCGCTCGGTATCGATGTGCTTGAGAACTCCTGCCCGCCGCTCGCTATCAACAGCAATACGAAGGAGTTGGAGGAGGCCACATTGTAGTTGAGCGTCTGACTCGTTACGCTGTTGCCTGCGCTTGTATACAGTTGGTAATTGGTCTGATTTATCCCTATCCCGGCTATGGACTCTCCAGCATTCCCGGAGGCGCCTACCGTATTCGCGGAGCATACGTTTGTGTTCTGATGCCCCACTGATGCGGCCGGGGGCGGACTGGAAGCGTCTGTAGCATTAGCGTCTCCGAACCACGTCAGAGGCTTTGGCGAAGTCGAGAATGTCGTAAAGGCGCCTGCATTGCAGTAGTGTCCCGAATATGCGCCAGGGAGGGAAACGGACAACAGGCCGCCCAGAGGCAACGAGTTCGAGCCGAAGCTGAACGGTACCGAATATGCGGCAGCCGTTATCTGGAAATTTCCTGTCAGCGAAGCTGAAGTATAGTTCGCGTTTCCAAGCGTGTCGAACAACTCGGCGTAGGTCCCCGGGGCTGAACTCGTGGTATACGCCGAAGATGACGAGGTCGTCGCGGTAAGGACATTGTTGACATATAAGCTTCCAGTAAGCTGGGAGTTGTAGGTCGTTATGGAATAATCCACCACGCCCCCGTTGCCGTCATATTGATAGCTCTGCGGCACAGTGAGGGAGAGCGAAGGATAGGCCTGCACTACTGTCAGGGCGTTGTCCGACGTATACTGGCTTACTGTGGAATCGTATGCCACTACGTTATACGTGCCTGCCGGCATCGGTGCGTCGGAAGGGGGGTTGCATGTCGAAATGGCATCACAGGATACCGATCCAGTGCCAGTGGCAACCACGCTTCCGGGGGATGTCCCTTTCCCTACTAATATCTGTACAGTATCGGAACCGGATGGTGCTGTCGCAGTTATCGTGTCACCCTGGTCATACGCGACCGAATTGCTCTGCATAACCAACGATAACGTACCTGCCTTGGAGAAGGCCACAGAGACGGAATTCCCAGCCACTGCGCTCCCGCTTTGGGGGAACGGGACATAGGTGCTTCCGCCAACTATTTGATTGGCTATGGAAAACGGATACGTCCCAGGTACGGTATCGAACGTGAGCGTATTCGATGTCGAGGATTCCAATGAACTGTCATATACGACGTTCCATGTGGTGCTTGGAGGTAGCCCTGACTCGCTGAATGCGGTTATCCCATTGAAATCCGCGGTTATTATCCCATTGCCTTCTATGGTGGCCACGGTCGACGTCGAGAGCGCGTTCCCGATTACTATATTCGATGGATTGCTCACGGTCCAGCCTGTAAAGCTGTATGTCCCTGTCGCAGGCGCAGCTGCCGTTATGGGATTCGTCCCTATCACGGTCATCGTCGCCCCGTTCGGATAGCGGATCCCGTTATTGGTTATTATGTTCCCTGTAGCTGGATTTATGTCCAATACGACCCCATAGGGGGCGAAGACATATGCTGCCAAAACCCCTATGCCGGGGGATGCCGATGGCGTCATGGTAAGCGTGTATGTGCCTGGATTCTGTGTGCATACTGCACTTACGGATGAATCCTGTCCGGAGGTGAGCAGGGACGTGGTCTTGGTGCAGCCTGAAGGCAGGGCGCCCAGGGAGCAATCCTCCCATCCGCATGCACCGACGATCGCGACAAAGCTATTCGACGCGCCCACCGTATAACTCAGCGTTGTCTTAGAACCGCCGCTCACGTTCGCCGCACTATACTGCGCGGACCTTGAGATGAGCGCATTGAATCCTATCCCTGAAGTTATCTCATACCACGAGGTGGACTGCTGGCACCACCCGACATTGGTCGACTGGTATCCTGTCGAGGCGCAGTTGCCTCCGCAGCTGCTGTAATAAGCGCTCTTCGCCACGGTGAACGATTCTGCAGGTATGCTGTATCCTCCGGTACCGCATGCGAATACGTACGACGTGAAGCCTGGAGGCAGCGTAAGTACGACGTTGGTGGTGGAGCTTGACTGGGTATTCCCTGCAAGATAAGAGACCGCATAGCTCGAGAGCGAATCCGATACGCCTGAGAAGTAGAATGACGTGATGTTTGAACCGTATAAGGAGGTCGGGAGAGGAAGCCACTTCCCGCTGTTGTATTTGAACAAGGTAACGTTGCCCGGATTTCCACCGTTGCCTATGATCCAGCTTCTGGGGACAGAGAAATTATACGTGACGTTCGATATGAACTGATCGGCATTCGCTGCAGTGCCGAGCAGGGAGGCAGCGCTCTGATTGATCTGTATGTATTGATAGACATCGCCAGGTGCGGTTTCCGGCGCCTGACTAAAAGGTACGGACGAGTTCGATACCGTGATGTTGAGCTGCTTTATCCTGCTATGCAGCCGTATATCCATGCTCCTGAACGCGGTCCCTCCCAGGCTGATGCGGAACCTCTCCCCTCTCACGTCTAACGATCCCCTCCATTCCATCCCTGTGCCGTTAAGAGCGAAGCCCTCCGGAGGCGTGCCTATGGAAAGTTGCGCTCCGTATGTTCCGGTTCCGTTCGTCTGGTTGCCTCCGTACGATGTGGTGTTGGCCGATATGTTGCCTGACGCCTCACTGCTGTTATATCCGCCAGATGATGAATTGGTCGCGTTCGTATGATTGTAAGCCGTATCGCCTGCCGCTCCAGCATGAGCTATCAGTGCTGCCATAGAAAGCAGCATTCCGATTACGAGCCAAGCGAGAACCAGATGCACATTCCTGATCATGCTACCACTACAAATTATGCGGGAGACTTATTAAGGTTTTCATAGCAGATAACCTAAGGATCTGCAAAGGGATGTCCATGTCATATGCGATAAGGTTCGGCACTAACGGATGGAGGGACAGGATGGACGGTGGGTTCAGCGAAGAGAATGTCCTAAGGGCGCTTCACGCCATAGCCGCATACTCGAAAAAGACCTACGGCAAAGGCACCGTCATAATCGGTTTCGACGCCAGGAACCATTCACTGGAGTACGCACACCTGGCTTATGACATGTTCACGTCACAGGGCTTCGATGCGATGATGACCGACTCCCCGACCCCGACTCCTGTGCTGGAATTTTCCGTCAAGGATAAGGGCGCCGTCTGCGGTGTGGAGATAACCGCGAGCCACAACCCTGCAGTGTATAACGGCATAAAGTTCATACCTGGATACGGCGCCCCAGCGAGCAAGGCGATAACAGACGAGATAGAGCGAATGGTGCCGTTTCACGCTGGTGTCCCAAGGCACGCCGAGCCGAAGACATTCTCGCCAAAAGCGGAGTACCTTAACGCGATAAAAGGGAAGATAGACCTTGGCAAGGTATCATCGCTCAGGGTAGTGGTGGATCCGTTCTACGGGACCACTATCGGATACCTGTCAGAAGCGCTCGCACAGGATGGGGTCAAGGTGGAGCAGATACACAGCAATTACGACCCGGACTTCGGCGGCATGAACCCGGAGCCGAATGAAGAGTCGACCGCAGAGCTTGCTAAGAAAGTGCTCGAAACAGGAGCGGATATCGGAATAGCGAACGACGGCGACGGTGACAGATTTGTAGCCATAGACGGCAAAGGCGCGTTCTACCCTTCAAACAAGGCATGCCTTATAATCGCGGAGTACCTGTTCGGCACAAAAAGGAAAACCGGCAGGGTCGCCAAGACGGTCGCCGTTACCGCTGCGCTTGATAGGCTGTGCGAGGCGTATGGCGTCCCAGTGACTGAGGTCCCGGTGGGCTCCAAGTACATATCGCAGGAATTGATGGATGGCGCAGTTCTGGGAGTGGAGTCCACGGCAGGAGTCAGTTTCGGGTGGTGGCTCCCGGACAGGGACGGCATAGCGGCAGGGATGCTACTGTGCGAGATCATGGCGAACACCGGAAAACCGCTCGACACGCTGTGGCAGGAGGCAGCGAGCAAGTATGGATACGGGGTATACGAGGAGTTGGAATTTCCCCTCCAGCAGAAGCTTGAGGTGAACATGGACTTCCTTGTGAAAGAGGATTCCCGTTCTGAGTTCGGAGGGGCGCAGATAACAGGAAGGAGCAAGATCGATGGGATAAAGTTCCTTCTGGATGATGGGGCTTGGGTGTTAATAAGACGGTCCGGCACCGAACCCCTGGTAAGGGTTTACATAGAAGCTGCAACGAAGAGCAGGGCCGACGAGCTCATCGTGGCGGTAAAAAGGATCCTCGGATTATAGCGCCTTCGCCCTATCGCCCGCGTCTGTGCGCAGCGAGCCTATCGCATCAAAGTAGACCCCTTCGTTCTCATGTATGTATCCCAGAAGGGTCTGGCAGTCCTCGTGCGGCAACAACGGTGTCGAAGAGAGCAGTCTAACGGTCTCTATATCTATCACTAAGCCTGTCCTGCTCAGCTTTATCAATCCTGCCATCGCCCTGCCCGCCATGCTGAGTATCCAATCCAGATTCGCGCGCCTCCTTACTCCGTCCAAAGCGGCTTCGTATGCGGCTATCGGCTCCTTCAATGCCTTCAGGTTGTCGTCCAGCGCCCTTGCGTCGAGCATAAGCCTATTCGAGGTAGCGACATCGTCGACGTTCAGTAACCTCTCCAGGTTGACCCTGCTAAAGAATACATTGAGTACGTCCTTGACGCAGTCCATGGCTTTGGTCGTGAGGGCATAATATGTATGGATCTCGGTAAGTCCACCGATCGTCTCCTTGACCTTATCGCTTGCCTCCCCTCCGTCCTTGACGTAAGCCAGTGCGGCGTCTATCGCCGCCTTCAGCTTCGGGATGTCCCGCTCATCCTGGCCCACCAAGCCATCAAATATACCGTCAACGGATTCGTCCAGGCCGCAAGGGTCAAAGGCATCCGCCAGCCTGCGGAGAATCTCAACAGTGTAGTGGAAGTTCTGCGGCCCAATCATATTATAGAGATCGTAGCCAATCTGTGTCCAGTCTCCAGTGTCGCCTTCGAGCCTGGACACGAGCGAATCCGAATCCTTGCACATGTCGTTTGCAAGCCCCATTGCCACGGTGGCGTACTCGATCCTAAGGATATCAAGTATGATCTGTACCTCGTCCCCGTGGATAAAATTCCTGGCTTTGTCGGACCTGACCTTAGGGGAATCTATTGGATTGAACTTGCCGTCAAAGAAGAAGATATGCTCGAACAGCCCGCTTAGCTGCGATGTTACCTCATTAGCCCTACCCAGTGCGCGTTCTCCATAATCGATTGCGCAGTCATTGTGCAGTGTAATCTCCATCCCGCTTATTGGCATTATGTTCTTTCCGGTTTTGCGTGCATCCATAGAAACACTCGATACGAACGGTTCGACCGCAGGCGGTTGCGTGCTTCAGATATAAAAAGGCATACCATCAGGTTTCAGGAATCGGATTGGTCCTTCCTCATCATTCTTAACAACTGCTCATGGTACTGTTCCGAAGGATTGTAAGAAGGCATCTCCGGATGGGTGCTGAAGTAAGAGCCCTTGAACGGCTTGTTGTTCAGATAAATCTCCAACATGAATGCGTCGCTGCACTTCATCGCCCCTCTCAGCACGACCAGGAATGCCGCATCATTCGTATAATCCGATATCTCCTGCAGGTTCCTGGCAACTCCGATACGATCCTTTATGTCAGGGAACTTGGCAAAAAGCCCGGCACATCCTGCCATCGCCTCCGGCACCTTGCGGAGCCCTATCATCGCAAGATGCATCCCTATCTCGTCGGCATCCCTAACTCCTTTTCCCGAAAGCGAGTCTACGAGTGAACGGACGTAATCCAAAGCGCGGGTTTCAATCTCGGGCCTTGGCCGGCTTATATCAAATCTCCCATCGTGTGCCAAAGCATGTGGCGCTCCTGTTACCATATCCTATCAACCTCCCAATATGGCTCCGCTGGACATGATATATAAGCGTTTCTATAATCCAGCGAGCAACCACTTAGCTAAAAGCCATGCCCTGAGGGCTCTTCGGTTTCGGACGGCGCCTCTTTCCTTAGCCTCCTCACATTTTCCATCCATAACGAGTAGTTTGCCGAAGCCCCGCGGAACATCACGTGCTCCTTCGTGCCATCCGGATACCCGCTCATCAATACACTGCGTTTGGGTTCCATGTGGTGCATGGCCTCCTCTAGCTCCTTAAGCGAGCGCAACATCATCCTGCTCACTCCGGTGTGCGCAGGCAGGGCCTCTTGCACTGGGAAAAAAGAGGCCTTGGCGCGCATTACCAGTTTCTTGTGGTGGGGTGCCTCCACTTTTTGGATATCTGCAATGGCTGCCCTAAAGCCTCCGATGTTGTGGGTCCTCGCCAAATTAGCCAATTGCGTTGAAACGAATACCGATGTCTCCGCATCGGAACGGGTCTTCCGCATCTCCGTAACAGATTCACGAATCTTTAGCATACCGTCATCGGTCTTGCCTATCTTCTGAAGGTTATTCACTATAGCGGTCAGACGCCTGCGCCTGTCGTCCGTCATTCCCCCATTCATATAATCGAGGACCAACTTCCTGGCATCCGCAAAGGTCTCTTCCTCAAGCGCATCATGCCATCTAATCCTTGGCGCATTTTGTTGTCTTGTTTTGCTAGTCGGCATTAAACCATCGTTAAGGACTCCCAAATCACATATATATTAGTTTCCTCGACCCGGACTTTGCGTCATTATTACCATACGTTAAGGGGTATCTTGGCCATGGTTGGCGCACACGAGGAACTTTCCGCAATCGCAAGCGCAAAAGCGCCGGATAATCATTCTTTTAAACATTCCTTGCCAAACAATTTACGGCGTTTCACATGCGGACAATCGGGATATCAATAGGCGGCAGCATACTATCTACAAGAGAGGGCTACAACATAGAATTCGCAAAGAAATTCGCCACTCTCCTGTCAGGCTACAAAGACTACAAGTTCGTGGTCGTTGCCGGAGGAGGTCAGCTCGCCAGGGACTACATCAAGCTTACAGGCACCCTGGTAAACGACGCATTCCTGCTAGACGAGATAGGGACGACAGTCACGCGGCTTAATGCAATAATGCTCAAGAACGTATTCAAGAAGGGCGAAGTATATCCATCGATACCCAGAACACTGGACGAGGTAAAAGCTGCGCATTCGATAAGCAAGATAGTGGTCCTGGGCGGGTTGATGGAAGGCATAACTACGGATACCGTGACTGTGCTGGCATGTGAAGCTGTCGGAGCCGATACTATGCTAAACATCAGCAAGGAAGCGTTCGTATACGACAGGGATCCGAAAGAGCCTAACGCCAAGAAGCTTCCAAGACTGACGTATGAGCAGATGCTTGCAATCGCATCGAAATACGACACCAGAGGTCCTGGCACTAACTTCATATTCGATGTGATAGCTACAGGCATGGCCAGGAGGTCGGGAATGAAGGTGCTGTTCACCGACAATGATGTCGAGCACATAAAGCAGGCGATAGAGGGAAGGGCGCACTATGGGAGCATGATGGGCCCAGACGGCAAGGGATAGCCATCTACGGTTCCATGCCCTGCCATGTCTGTGTAGTGGACTTCCTTCTCCTCGGGATGTAGACGTACTCTTTGCCCCACGCATCCTTGACCTTTATCCTGGTCGGCCTTACCTTGGTGTATTTCGAGAGCTGGAACGTGTCCTTTGTAGCCTCCTCTGTGTACATAGGGCCCTGCACAGGCGCATAACCGGGCTCCTTCTCCACCCCCTCTATCGTTATGCACGATACAGGACACTCCTCCGGGCATATCATGCAGCCTATGCACTTATTGACCTGTATCGGATATTCCGTCATGTCTAATGCGACATCGGCATCGCTTTTCTCGTCCTCTACGTTCTTATGCCTGGGTCGTGTGAAATCAAGCGCGTTGACTGGACATACGTCGCCGCATATGCCGCATTGTATGCAAAGGGTGTTGTCGAAGTTGAATTTAAAGGGCATTTACCCTCACATCATTTTGTCCCCGTATCGGGCTTCTGCTGCGGTTGCTGGGACACGGTCTTTGCCACCGGGTTCGGCGTGGTTATCACGTTCCGCTTAGATATGTTGTTGCCAGACCTGAATCCGACGGATATCGCTATGCCCCCAGCGATCAACAGCAGCGCAAATGTCACGTAGAAGCTGTATATCGCCAGAGTGGTGTTGTTTATCGAGTTGAAATACGTATTGAAGAAGCCCCAAATGTTCGAAGGGTTCAGAGACACTGTAGGCGGCAAAGTCGCCAATGCTGTCGCGCTCTCAGTCACGAATACCGTGCCTATCACGTACAGGAAGCCCCCCAGCACAACCAGGATGGTCAGCCAGCTGTTATATTTCGGGTCCTCGTCGGTGTCCTTTATCAGAAGCAGGACCAGCGCAAACGCATAAAGGTCTATGGCCAGGAGCTGGAACGGCACGGCTATCGGATAATCCTGGTAAGTGCCTGGCCAGAAGAGGCTGACGCCCAGGAAGACTATGACGAAGATACTGGCATCCCTGAGCAATATGAACAGCAGCCACCAAAGGTCTGCGGCAAGCCTAAGCGTGAACTTTCTCAGGATCCTGAGGAAGTAGCCCCTTGCGATCTGCATCGATATCGCAAGTATCACAAGGATCTCGATAATCACAGCTATGGTGTTCTCGGTATATATCGAACCCGCTGTTACGTAAGTGGAAGCCGGATTGGCCGCCTGGAGCAGAAAAGGTACAAGCCAAAGCATACAATCACATTACTGATTTACATGTATGGTTAGGCTTATAAAAGTATCCGTCCGGATAGCTACTTACTGCAACTTCAAAACGACGATATCTTCAAAGAAGTAGTGCGCCTTTGCCAGGATCTCTGCACCATCTTTCATGTCCTTATCATACCCATTCGGACCGGTCTCAATAATGAGGGCGCATCCTTCCTGCAGCAGGTGCTCCTTGTACTCCGCGATAAAGCGGTCCATCACCTCTCTCCCTTTTACGCCTCCAAGCAACGCCCTGTCCTCTCCCTTGACACCCTCGTTTAACGCATCGGATGGCACATATGGCGGATTAAATATTATCATATCGAACCTTTCCACTATGCTGTCGAACATGTCACCTGTCACGAATCTCCCCGACACTCCGTTGAGTTCCGCGTTTCGCTTCGCGCACTCCACGGCCTTCTCCTCTATGTCGGAAAACGTCACCGAACACCCAAGGAGTGCGGCCGTTATCCCCTGTATCCCCGTTCCGGTGCCTAGGTCAAGGACCTTGCTCCCCGCTTTTGCAATCCTCATCACGGCGTCGGAGAGCAGGTACGAATCCTCTCTTGGCGTGTAAACCCCATCGCAGCTCCGTATCATTGCCTCAGGGCCGGTCATAATATCGATTCCTTCCGAAAGCTCTTCACGCCTACATATACGATTATCACGTCTATGAGCGCGAGCGCGGCTATCGCATACACGAAGAACGCCACTGTCAGGTCTGCGATTCCCAATATGGAAACAAAAGGCATTATCAGGACAGGCAACACCAGGAGCGTGCTTATCTGCTGCGCCTCCTTTATCCCTCTCACATGCGACGATACGAGCACCACTATGCCTATCGTAGCGACCGCGAGGAACGGGGATGTCAGCAGCATGAGGATCCATGGCACGGTCGGCAACAGTGACGCTCCGAACGCCCTGAACGCCAGCGCATTCGTTATCGTGCCGTAGAGCGCGAAAACCCCTACGGTGAGGAGTATCGTCGGGATGAGCGAAGCCATTATCTTCCCGAGAAGCATCTCGGGGATGGTGATCGATGTCGAAAGCAGAGCCTCGGAGGTCTTCCTCTCCTTCTCGCCGGCGAAACTATCGGCAGCTATGACCGATGCCGTAAGTATCGGCATGGTGAGGAATACCGGTCCTAATACGTTCACGGTGAAGAACAGCATGAACTTCAGGCTGTTCGGGTTGCTTACGCTCGCCGCAGTGATTACAGCCTCGGGCAGTATCCTCGAGGCTATCGCAGGCGCGGCGTATATCGCCACATAGAAAGTAAGCACAGGGAGCAGGATTGCAAAGAAGAGCGGCACGCCAAGCATCGGTCCGTAGATGGAGGCGCTGCTGAACACCTCCTTCACGTCCTTTATTGCGATAGCGTACGATTTTGCGAAATCCAAATACTCACCCTTTTGCGAACAAGCTCTCGAGAAGCGGTTCCGAATAATCTATGCTGACTATCGGAATGCCGCGGTCTACTAAATATCTTACCGCTTTGTTGATATCGGAGTAATGGTAAACCCTTATAGCGAGAGCCGAAGACCCGTTCCCAAGCACTCCCGCAAAGCCTGGAGTCCTCTTCAGCGTTGCGGCGCTTGCCTCCTTTGCCAATCTTATGTTCACCAGGGCGTTATCGAGCACTGCCGAGTAGAGCCCCGTGGTCGTGGTATCCTTTACGATCCCGCCTTTCCGTATCACAACAACCCTTCCGTTGAACCTCGTCGCCTCGTCGATCTTCTGCGTCACCATTACTACCGTGCGCCCATCCCTCGCGTAATCTGTCATAAACCTCCTGACCGTTCCCGAGGAATTCACATCGAGGAACGCCGTCGGTTCATCAAGGAGCAGCACCTCCGGATCGTTCAACATCGACCTGCACAGGCCGATCTTCTGCTTTGTCCCCCTGCTAAGGGTATACACCTTAGCACCGATATACTCGAGAGCGTCAAGCTCCTTCAAGATGTCATGCGCCACTTCCATGATTTGCGTATCGCCGAGGCCATATAGCCTTCCGAAGAACCTCAGGTTGTCCTTAACGCTAAGATAATCGTACAGCGCGTAATTGTCGGTTAGCAGGGACATCCTGTCCTTTACCTCATTCTCCACATAAGGGTCAAATCCAAGTACGCTGACGGAACCCGAATCCACCTTATACAATCCATCTATGCACCTTAGCAGTGTGCTCTTGCCAGCTCCATTCGGGCCTAGGACAACGCTAATGCCTCTCTTGAAAGAAAGCGTTACGCCATCTATCGCTGCGGATCTGCCGAACCTCTTGGTTACGGATTTCAATGAAATCTGATTGGCCACGGAAGAATTCCTCATCGAACATTCTTATTCCTATGTCCCATCTTTTCCCTGCCAAAGAACCAATGCCATCTTAAGGACATCCGACCTGATATGGCGCTTCAGACCGATCTACCTGCAAGCCTTATCTCTGTCCAAGCGCCTCATGAGCGCGTTCAACCTCTCCTTTGTCAGTTGTTCCTCATCAAGTATCCTCACGGAACCCGGATAGAACATGAGTACCTCGCGTTCCCCGCTGAATGTGGTGCCGGAGTCCCATACCCCGTCGAAACCGAGGGATATCGCGTATTCCGTCAAAAAACCCGAAACTTCAGACAGGGATTCGTCCCTTTCCACCGGATTTCCAGAAAGCACACCATTCCTGATCCTAGTCAGGCAGTCCAAAAACGAATCCTTGTTAAGCAGGAAATACGACTCTTCCGGTCGCCATTCCCTTTCCAATAGGGCTACGCCAAGATAAGACCAGTCTGCATCATCTATCATATTGCCAACGAAATTGGCGAAGCCTGCAGCAATCGTGTCATATGCGTCACTCTTCATAGCGCTGAAAAGGCGCACATCCCTAATCTCGCATCTATACAGGGAGGCGCCTGCGCCTCTCTTTATATCATGTTCGCGATACAGTATGGCTGACTTCTCATTGTCTGTAAGGTAGACCCCGTCAAACATGGATGTTATGATGGAAGGTTCAAGGGTCCTGAGCCCAGGGACGGTCGCTCTATAGAAACGCCCCTTTGAGATGTGCGTGCTATACCTTCTAATACACTCATCGCTGATCGTGCCTCTTGCCAAACGCTTAAGGGTATCCCTAGGGGTCTCGATCTCGTGCTCTATGTGTCTGTAGCCAACGGTCATATCAATCATTCCCAGAGGAGGGCGCATCACTGAGCTGGCTGTCCAGCTTTCCGGGCAAAGAGAAGTAATCGCGGGCTTCACGTACCAGGCATTTTGCCTTATCGGTGAGCCCCCAGGTGTCCTGCGGCCCTGAATTCTGTTGAAGCTTTATCAAGTATCCTTCAGATGTGAGCCTGTCCATAAACCTCTCGAACGTATCCAACCTCCTTTCCCTGGCGGCGCCCCTTGGCCTTTTCATACCGTTGAAGTACAGGAGTTTGATTCTGGTGCCAGTCACCACGTCAAGGGCATAGCATGCCGACAGGATTAAGACGTCCTTGAACGGCAGTTTATGGTCTACAGCTTCGCCGAGATAGTCTCCGGAATGGCGCTTCCGCCCAGCGTCGACCCTTAACATCCTTTCCCTACTGTCCCCTATCGCGCAGAAACCGTCCAGCAAGGACGATATATCCCTGATAAGATCGTGCAGCTCCGATGAAGCTCTTACGGAGTGGAGATCATTATCGTGTATGAGGTACCTGCCCCTTATCATCCCCGAAACTATATATGCCGCATTCCTCGGGCTCGACCCTTCCGGCATCCGTTCACGGACGAAGCCGGTGAGGCTACTGCAGCAGATATGGCTCTCTTGAAGGGCGTCTCTGAATATGATAATACGGCCTATTGTGGAAAGACCGAGGCTCCTGTGGCTGTCCATGAGAGCGGAGAATGGCTTATAGATATCCCTCCAGCCCGGGATGGCGGCATCCGCTCCGCCCGCCACCGAAGCATAACTGTCCCTCCTTACGCTTATTGCTGTCATAGGATCCGAAGTACCTGGTTTTTCCAGATATTTATATGCACCTTCCTGCCTTTCCTCTATCTTATCGCCCAGTACTTCTTGTTCTTTATGAACTGCTTCTGCGCCTCTATCAGGTCCGTGTAGAAAAGCCTATCCTCCTTCCTGAACATCATCAGTATCCTGGCCGCGCTTGTCGGACCCACCCCGTAAGTGGATAACGCTATTGCTGCCCTTCCCCCGTAGGAGTCAATCAGGCTGGCCTGTCTCATTATCTCTGCAAGCAGGTCCCTCTCCGAGCCCGAGAGCCTTTTTCCATTCTTCCTCTTCTCCAGCACCTCCACATAACTGTCATCATGCGGGGCTATCAGCGGACTGCTGCAGTTTGGGCATCTTATCTTGTCATCGGACTTGATTTCATCAAGTTTCCTGCTGAAGAACATCCCGCAGTACGTGCATATTAGCTTTATGCTCTTCGCAAGCATGAACTTCGAGAACGATTCAACCAGTTCCCGGTTCGGCAATATCGGCATTATGAGCTCCTTCGTGTAATAAGCGGATGCGAGTATCTCCTTTGACAGGGGCGACAGGCTGACTACCTCAACGGTCCTGATCCTCCTCTTTCCTGTAGAAAGCTCATGGAAAAGGGCCCTCAATGCCTCTATATCGAAATAGTTGTGCATCAGCTCCCTTACGGTCTCCGAATAGACCGGCGTGCCGCTAAGCACTTTCATTATCCTTTTTGCCACCGATCTTGTCACGGTTGCGTCCTTTTCCACTATCCCGAACAGCTTCGCCACAGTAATGAACCTGTAGCGGAAAAGCTCCGTATCCTGGACGGTCTCTTCAAGTGTTCTTGCAGGGTCTTCCCTTGACATCCTGTCGATTATGCCATCAAGGTCGGTCTCGCGTGGCATCTCCAGGAATATCAGGTACGGCGAACTTTTCGTGTTTATGCTCCTGCCCGTGAACTTTACCACCGCATGCGCTATCAGCCTCGACAGGGCCTCATTCGCAAGGGTACCCAATCCGGTATATAGTATCTTGTAGCCCTCCGCCTGCTCAATGAATAGTTCAGACCTGTTCGGTATGCCAACTGCGCCTTGACGCTCTATGAAATCCTTTATCTCACCCTTTAGCGCGATTGACGCGGAGCCTGAGGAATCGACAAGGGATCTGTCGTTAAGGAGTTCAAAGACGCCCTCGGTCACCCCTCTGCTTACCGGGATGTCCTCCCCGCTCCAATCCGGAATAGCCGCATCAAGGTCGCTGCTCGGCTCTACGGTTATGGTATTCTCATCGATGCTTATCACCTTCCATGGGAGGCCTTTGGTTATGAAGATGGAGTTCTCATCCACGGAGCTTGCGACGAACTTCTCGTCGAGCGAGGAGATTATCCTGTTCGTCGACATATCCCTGACCATGAAGCGCTGCGTATCGGGTATCACGCTCAGGTGGGAGTAATAGTACATCCTCGTCCGCGGACCCGATGAGACGACATTTCCGTCAAACCCTATCATGCGCTGCCGTTCCATGAAGTAGAGCAGCTCCTTCAGCGCCTTCCCGTCGAGCTTCGAATAAGCGAACGCCCTCGTTATGATTCCATATACCTCCGACATGGTGGAGGTCCCTTTGTCGAGCGCTATTCCGCATATCTGGTTCGCGAGCACATCGAGCGCGTTCTCGTGGATGCTGAACCTCTCAAGCGCGCCTTCATCTACGTTCCTTGAGATTGCGATCGATTCTATCGCGTCTATCATGCTGGCTGAGACTATCGCCCCTCTCGATGTACCCTTTTCCGTATGCCCACTCCTTCCTATCCTTTGGATCGCCCTCAGCGCCTGCCTAGGCGATCCGTAATGCACGACCAGATCGACATGTCCTATGTCTATGCCGAGCTCTAGCGAGCTCGTTGCTATTATGCTCTTTATCCTATGGGCTTTGAACGAATCCTCCATATCCACCCTTTCCTTCCTGTCCAACGAGCTGTGGTGTACGCCTATCCCGCCGAAAGGCTCCACCTTGTTCAGGTTGATGAGCCTGTTCCCCAGGGATTCGACGATCTGCCTGGTATTGGCGAATATCAATGTCGAATTGGAAGCCATTACATGCCCCGCTATCGTCTCAAGCCTCGCAGCCGCATTCCCGTCAAGTCCGAATTTTTCCATGAAATCGTTGAGCTTCTTGCTATGTCTGTGTGGCAGTTCAACCTGTATCGACATGCGCTTCTTGTAGTCGATAGATGCGACTTCGCAGTTCCTGTTGCCGCATAAGAACTTCGATATCATCTCCGGGTCGCCGACCGTCGCGCTTATGCCTATCCTCTGGAATCCGGGCGAGAGTTCCTCGAGCCTCTCGAGCGCTAGAGACAGCTGCGCACCTCTCTTGTTATGGTAAAGTTCATGGATCTCATCAATAACGACCACCTTTACCTTTCTCAGCGCTGCGCCTATCGTCTTTGTCGGCAGTATGCTCTGCAAGGTTTCAGGCGTTGTGATGAGCAGCATAGGGGCGCTCCTCGCCTGCCTCGCCCTCTCGCTCTGTGTGGTATCGCCGTGCCTTACTGATACAGTGACTCCAAGTTCACTGCACATCTTCTCCACCCTCCCTATCATGTCCCTGTTGAGCGCCCTGAGCGGGGTAATGTAAAGCGCCTTCACCCCCAGCCTGTCCTCTTCCTTCAGTATCCTATCCAGCAATGGCAGGAGAGCCGCCTCCGTTTTCCCCGCTCCCGTCGGGGCTATCACTATGCAGTTGTCTCCTCCCGCTATCAGTGGTATTGCCTTCTTCTGTATGTCGGTATAACCGCCGTGCTTTTCCAAGAAGCGTTGGTACACGATAGACATGATCATCTGCCCGTCCTGCGTCTTGCTGCCTTTCTCATCTGCGCCCTCTTCCTCGAGAAATAATACCTTTCAAGGACCACTATGGTCAATATGACTGCCGGTATCACCGCCACCGCTCCAGGCGTCAGGAAGGTCACTATGGAGTTCCCGCCTTCGCTCGTGTCTATGCTCTGCCTCTGCCCGAAGTAATCCTCATAGCCCTCTACGTACCCGTATGGGACGTCGACGAACTTGATCGCGCCGCTCGGGCCCAAAGTGGTATTGACCATCGTCCCGTTGGCGAATGTCGCGTTCACGCTTGCGACGACCGGGAAGCCAAAGTAACTCCTTGCGCCTATCGTGACATTGTAGACCGGTACGGCGAAGGATACCGTCTTCGGGTAGCTCACGTTCCGTATCACGTAGCCTACTGAGATATTGACGCCTTTGTAATCCACGCCGTCTACGGTGTATGTCCTGTTTGCGAACATATACGTGCTTCCGTAGCTCGTAGTCCCGCTCACATTGATCGCGGAGACGGATATCGGGTTGCCGTAAGCGTCTTCCGCATTCAGCGTGACTAGGTACTGTTGCAGGTACTCCGCGGTGAGGAATACCGGCGCATCGACCTTTACGCTAAACGTGCTTTCGTTAGAACCGTTGTTCCAGTCGTAGAACGCCATCCTGCTTCCTCTTCCAGCAGACACATACGGGTCCATCAGCGATACCTTTGCTACGGAGCCATTATCATACCAACCGCTCCCGGTCGCATTGCCATATGGGGTTTCCGCGTTGACCAGATATTGTATGACCCATTCCGTCGAGATGTTAATCGGAGAATCCACCGCTACGGAAGTGTTCATTCCGGTCTCGCCGTTGCTCCACCTCACAAAGCTCGCGCGTTTGCCCATGCCTACGGTTATCCTGTTCGCGTCAAGCGTTACTCTGGCGGTGGAGCTGGCGTTGTACCAACCGCTCCCGGAGATGAGACCGTACGATGTGCTCGCATTCACGTAATACTGCAAGCCCCACATGGCCGTCTCAGTTATGTTTCCATCCATATTCACTGTCGCATCGGGATTGGGTCCGGTGTACGCCCCAGTCCCTGCCCCGGCCCATCCCAGGAATACCTCGCGTTCCCCGGAAGAGACGTTAACCGCAGCAGGTTCGTAAAGCTGGAGCGTGGAGTAAGCGGAATAGTTTCCGGATTGCCCCGCAGTGCCGTACGCCGTCACCACATTGAGCTTGTATCCGAGGCTCCATAGGAGCGCATAGTTGCTAGGCACGGGTATCCCGGATCCGACCATGAAATTATTCTGTTTGTTGTTTATCTCTTCGACGCCATAGGGGTTGCCCAGGAATCTGCTGCTGCCCTTTCCGTATCCTATGTAAGTGTATCCCCTTACGACCTGGAGGAACTTGCCGTTCTGCTGGAACATCAGGTCCTTGAATGGCACATCGGGCATAGACTGCGAGGCGTCAGGAGCATCTGCATATTCCGCTATCGCCGCTGGCGGGTTAGGCCCAGAATTATCCGTGCCGAGATCCACGCTGCCTATCTGCTGCCCGTTCATATATATGTACCAGACGTTCCCAGATGAGTCGAACGAGTACGTGTTGTAAGTGCCGTTCTGCCCTGCTGAACCATCAGGCCCAAGCTCTCCGAGAAAGCTCTCGCCGTAATAGTTTGCAGGAAAATACTCCCAGAACCATGACGCATGCCCTGCTGTCAGGTACGTCTGGCCGGTGCAGCCCGATAGGGTGCAGTTCGAGGCGAAGTCTCCCGTGGCGTTAGGCACCTCGTACCCTACCTGTATGAAAGCCCCATTGGACAGGGTCTCTCCGACCCAGTAGCCGAAAGAGCCCGTGCCTATCTGCTGCGGGGCGATGGTCTGTATCTGTATGGAAGCTCCGGTGTTGAATTCGGTCGATGAATCCCCCTGTGCGCCTGTTTGGAACCAGTACTGGGCGGAACTTACTGCAGGCGCCACAGCCACCGCTATCAGGAAAAGCATCAATAGCCGTTGCACGCTATACCCTGACATACTCAATACCGAGTTCATTAAGTTTATCCAATATGCCTTTGCGCTGCGTGGCATTGACGCTGGCCCACTCGATGACGCATACCTCTGGCTTCGGCCTTGACCTGTCAAACGCCTGCTGCAGCATATCCACTTCCGTGATGAAATGCTTCGGCATCATGTGGGCGAATGCATATTTCCCTTCCAGCGCGAGTTTGGTGAATTTCGAAGGGTAGTGCGTTGACCCCACCCCCACGGCTACCTTATCAAAGCTCTCATCAGCCTCGGTCAACGCCCTAACCAGGCAACCTGCGAGTCCAGCCGCAAGCGGTTTGCTGTTTACGATGTCGTCATTGCCTCCGACCTCAAGATAGAGTGAAGGGGTCGTAAGCAAAGGGCCATGATGCGTTGCCTCGTATGTGACATCGATGTCCTTGGTAGGTAATGTACTCATCTTCTTCAACACGTTGAGCATGGCTGCGGGTGCAGCTACGCCGAGCTCCCTGGGTTTGCCTCCCAGCTTCGCCTCCTCGGACCAGTTGCCCTCAGGGTGCACGGTGAAGGAGGGCACTCCAGCTGCGCTGCGATGCCGGCTAAGGAAGAACACCAGGTCAGTCCTGACCAGGCTGTCGAGGAAATCGGCGTTTATGTGGGGTTCGCTTATCTCCAACATCTCCACTCCGGGAAGGTCATGCGATATGAAGTGCCTGCGCCCCTGCAAAGGGTCCGCTTCCTCAAAGCGGGTGCTGGACTTGAGCGCTTCAGCGGCGTTAATGGATGTCGGATCCATCAATGAGTATACCACGAACGGCATTCTATGACCTACGACGCGTATCTAAGCGCAGGGTAGGCTTTTATTTGTTGCCCAGAGAATAAAACCATGGAAATAAGGAGCACGCAGTGGTTCGCGAGACACCGCGAGGACTTTGTATGCGAGAACTGCAGCATGGTGATCAAGGGCAACGGATTCACCGACCATTGCCCAGATTGCCTGTTCAGCAAGCATGTCGATATCAATCCCGGAGACAGGGCGGAGAACTGCCGCGGTATGATGGCGCCTATCCGCGCACTGCACAACAGGAAGAATTTCGTCCTATACTATAAATGCCTAAAATGCGGGGTAAACAAGAGGGTCAACGCATCCGCAGAGGATAACAACAAACTGCTTCTGTCCCTTACTGCTTCTGTATCAAAACGCAGTAGATAAATCCACCGGCATGGCGCCGGGTCGGGAAGCATGCAATCCTGTCCACGGACAGTGTACGAATATCGACCAGGTATTCCATCTGCGGATACTAAGGAATAAAAACACTCGTAGAGAATCAGATAAACGTATCGGTGGCGTGATGCTGTATAACTACCTAGCGATTGTCTTCTTCATCGCCTTCGCCATATTCATGCCAGTATCGCTTCTCATCACCTCCAGACTCATAAGGAGCAGCAAGCCCGGGAACAAAGTCAAGAATGCGCCATACGAGAGCGCAGAGGAGCCCATAGGGGAGATCAAGGACACGGACATAGAGTACATGCCGTTCTTCGCGATATTCCTGCCGTTCGAGATTGTCGCGATGATACTGGCGCTGTGGTCGGTATCCGTGAGGAGCCTGAGCTTCACGACAAACATGTCTGTCATAGGGCTTGCGATAGTCGCGATGATCATGTCACTGATAGGTTATCTTTACATACGTGAGAAACATGCCTGAAGCGGAAACTGTAACCGGAGTGGCGGAGGCTGAAGCCCAGCCGCAGCCGCCGGAGGGCACCCCATACACCGCAGAGCAGTTCCTGAACGCGAGGGAGCGGATGGACAAACTCTATCTAGAGACCGCATCGATAAAGGGGAAGCCAGTGAACGCCATGTTTGCGAAGCTAAGCGACCTCACCAAGATGATGTCAAAAAACGTTCTCAGCTGGGGCAAGACGAATTCCATGTGGCCGCTACAGTTCGGCCTAGCCTGCTGCGCGATAGAGCTTATGGACTTTGGAGCTGCCAGGATAGACGCGGAGAGGAAGGGATACCTCCTATTCAGGGCAACACCAAGACAATGTGATGTCATGATCGTAGCTGGATGGGTCACCAAGTCGGTGGTCCCAAGGATAAAGAGGCTATACGAGCAGATGGCATCGCCAAAATACGTGATCGCATACGGAGAATGCGCCACATGCGGAGGGCCATGGTGGGAAAGCTATAACATAATAAAGGGCATAGACCAGGTCCTCCCAGTCGATGTTTATGTTGCAGGTTGTCCGCCAAAACCGGAGAACCTTTTCGGAGCGCTAATGAAGCTACAGAAGAAAGTAGGTGGGAATGTTGCAGGAGATACCGAGAGAGGCGTTAGTGAAAACGCTAGAAGGAATGAAGGCGAGAGGGTTTAACTATCTCGTCAAGATAACGGCAGTAGACTACACGAGCTACGTAGAGCTAGTGTACATACTGTATAACCTCTCTACGAAAGCCCAGGAAATAGTCAAGGTGAAGCTGCAGCCGAACGGCATGGAGGTCGAAACTGTGATGCCGATATTCTCGGCTGCGGACTGGTACGAGAGAGAATTGTCGGAGATGTTCGGGATAAGGATAAAGGGGAGGAACGCGCGCAGGCTGCTTCTTGAGGAATGGGACGGCGTCGATGCGCCTCTCATGAAGAGCTTCGTATGGGGAACGGATTACAAGAGGCAGAGCTGATGGCCATGATGAGGATAAACGTAGGGCCGTTGCACCCTAGCACTCACGGAGTCCTGAGGTTAGTCGTGGATGTGGATGGCGACACCATAATGAATGTGGAGCCGCACATAGGCTTCCTGCACAGGGGCGTGGAGAAACTGTGCGAGACAAGGATGTATATGCAGAACCCCTCATACTTCGAGAAGCTCGATTACATAGCCCCGATGAGTTGGCAGGAACTCTATGTCGCCTCTGTGGAGCAGGCGATGGGGGTCCAGGTGAAGGAGGCTGCGCAGTACGCCAGGGTCATACTTCTGGAATTCCAGAGGATAGCGAACCACCTCCTCTGGACGGGCACCATGGCCAACGACATCGGCCAGATGTTCACCATATTCATGTGGTGCTTCAGGGAAAGGGATAAGGTGCTCAAGCTCCTGGAAGACGTGACCGGAGGCAGGATGTTCTACCTGAACATGAGGCTCGGCGGGATACAGAGGCCATTGCCCCCTGATTTCAAGGACAGGGCTTATGCGCTTGCCGACTACCTGGAGAAGAAGGTAAGGGAATACCCAGATGTCCTCGATGCGAACAGCGTATTCATGGAGAGGATGCGGGGGGTCGGCGCGATAAGCAAGGAAGACGCGATAAACTACGGGGTGACCGGACCTGTCCTCAGGGCAGCCGGCGTGGAAGAGGATGTAAGGAGGTCCAGCCCGTATTACGTGTACGACAAGATGGATTTCAGGATTCCAACCGGGAGAAACGGCGACTGCTACGACAGGTATAGGGTGAGGTATGAGGAGATGCTCCAGAGCATAAGGATAATAAGGCAGGCGCTGGACACGCTGCCGGACGGTGACATGGTCGGCGCCCCAATAAAGCTCATCGGCCCTCCGGCCAAACCCGACATAGTCGTGGCAAGAAGGGAGCTTCCAAAAGGGGAGGGCCTGATATACATGGTCCCGGACAAGCAGAGGCCATACCGGATATCGCTAAGGGCTCCAGGGTTCGTCAACCTCGCAGCTCTGCCTAAGATGGCGGTTGGTGCCAAGTTCGCCGACCTCTTCGCCATATTCGGAAGCCTCGATATAATATTCGGTGAGACTGACAGGTAACACCTGGCGTCTAGCCCTACTGCTGCGCTATGGGGCGGTGCCGTTGTACTCTAGGAGATAGCCGGTGCCGTTGTAGGCGTACACCCTGTAATTCGTGTTGTTCGCGAAGAATGACTGCGCATAGCCGACATCTATATACGCATTGAGGCTTATGTTCTCATTCAGGTCTATAAGCGCATACTGCGGAGTGAAGAATCTGTCTATATTGGTGCTGGGGTCGAACTGTTCAAGATATCTTCTTGTGGCGACATGCGGCACTATGTAGAAATCCGTGATAAGAGAGGCATTTTTCGGCACAATCATGATCAGCGAATTAATCTGGGAATCGAGCGCAGCCTGTTGCGGTCCTACCATAAAGAGGAAGTCCTGTCCCAGATTGTTGACGTTCTTTGAATAGACCATGGCCGGATAGAATACCAAGATTATTGCGGTTACGCATACGATTGAAACTACTAGGAATGTGATGGCTGTCTGCATATACTCATGCCCGAATTTGTTGTGCATATATGTGGCAACGACCCCCTTCCTCTCCTTGATCATCATGAGCCCGATTATTGCGCCTACTATGGTTCCGCCGAGCACATAGCTGAAATACTGGTCCCATACCACTATAAAATTCAGGTTGTGCAGGAAGAATACTATCGATAGCCATGGTAAATCGAAGATAAGGGTGATTAGCGGGTCGAATATGATTACCGCTCCAAAGCTGAAGAACACTATTATCAATCCGTATATGAGATACCCGTCGAATTGAGGATCCCACGGCTGGCCTCCGGCATTGCCCGTAAGCGCACCCACCATGTTGCCCACCACACCGGTCCCGCTATTCGATACCTTGAACTGCGCCGGAAGATCGCTATATGAAGTGCTGTAGCTGTTGACGAGCACAGAAGTGACATATGCCTCCAGAGCTATCGCAGCCACGGCCAGAATGATGATGCTTGAAGCCAGCATAAGCCTCTGTTTGCGTAAATCAGCGTCTTTCGTATAACTGAAGTCGTAAAGGAACAGGCCAACACCTAGCGGTATGGCGAGGAACGGTGCGCTCTCTATCGACCCCAAGAACAACAGCAGCGATATAAAGAACCACCGCTTGTTCAGCTTCATATAAAGATAGAACGTCAGTACGAATAACGGTATGAGCAGGAACTCCGCATGGTAGTCGAAGATGAGCATACCGTACATACCAGGATTAAGCAGATAGACTATACAGAATATGACTCCTAGCGTGCTGCTCTTAGCCAGGTCCTTTACCACGAAGAATATCAGCAATCCCGTCAGCGACAGCCCCAACGCCTGTATGAAGAGCAAGGTAAGCGAGGACTGGTAGAGATAGAATATAGGAAGAAATAATATCTGATCGGGCGATATGTGGTTCCAGAATACGAAGTATTGCAGACCGTGCATCACGCCCGGATAATTGAGATGGTAATAGAAGCTCATCGTAGAGAAGCCGAGGTCGGAGTATTCATGGAAGGTGTTGTATGCATTGATTCCAAACATCGTCCAGTATACTACGCTTATCAGGGTTACAGCTATCGCTATGTACAATGCCGTCTTGTCCTTTAGAATAAGCTTTTCCAGTTTCGCGGCCACGGAGAGGATTAGCAGCAAAACATTAAAAGATATCGTCCCAAGAGGATTAGACTGTTTGGTGCGTCTAATGGGACCTAGGCTCAGCTTGATACTTCCGGTATACAACGAACGCGACAGGCTCTCCAAGAACTTCAAGAGCATATACGACGAAGCGAAGCGACTAGGCACGTTCGAGATCATAATAGCCGAAGACGGCTCCACCGACGGTTCCAAGGAGCTGGCCAATAGGCTCTCCAAGCGGGATGGCGTGAAGGTCCTTTCAGTGAAGGGGCGGACTGGGCGCGGCGGGGCGATAAAACGGGCTGTCAAGATAGCTCACGGCAATGTCATAGGGTATATAGACATCGACCTCGCTGTGCCGCTCAGATACATGAAGGATGCGATAAAGCTGGTCGAAGACGGCCACCCCGTCGTCACGGGCTCAAGGTACGAGAAGGGGGCGGACACCACCAGAAGCATTTACAGGCACATTGCCAGCAAGTCCTACAATCTGCTGCTAAAGGTTCTGTTGTCGTCTAAGGTCAAGGATCATCAATGCGGATTCAAGTTCTGGTCAGGGAAGTACATAAAGAAGGCGATAAAGGACATAAAGGACAATCACTGGTTCTTCGACTCCGAGATGCTTGTCAGGGCGGAGCGTACCGGCATAACCCCATACGAGCTTCCTGTCGAGTGGCACGAGGGGAGGGAGACAAAGGTGCGGCTAAAGGACAACATCTACTTCGTAAAACAGATTCTCAGGCTAAGATCAGAACTGGCCATGCCCCATAAGTGAAAAGCCGAAAGCCCAGATTGGTGTTCTCCAGCGGATACGCATTTAGCATTTATCTTATACCATACGGCTTGTGGCGTATTCAAGCCTTCCTGAGCTTGGACACGGATCCGAAGTCGATAGTCGAGCCATAACCTATCGCAATCGCACGCATGCCATCAACCCTGGTTCTCCTGAAAACCGGTGACAGCAGCGTGCTAGCCGGCTGCATGTTCACATCGGTCCCAGCCGCATAATAGTTTATGGCCGGCAGGACCAGAAGCGGTTTTCCTTCGTATCTGCCGTACAGGAAGCACCTAAGCTTCTCCTTTATGCCTGTCGCGTTGTATATCCCTATGGCCGGATGCTCATGCCCCATTATCAGCATCTTTGCCTTTTTCACGCCTTCCGGGAGTTCCTCTCCATGGAAGAAGAGGTAGCCGCCTATCAGAGCCTCCTGCCGGTAGACCTTCAGCTTGAAAGGTTCCTTGTACCTTTCCACAAAGTTGTCATGATTGCCCTTTATGAGCACAGGCATCGCCTTCTTCTCCTTAAGGAAGTTTATGAAGTCGTAAAGCTCGTTGAACTCCTCCTGGTCCACGGTGGAGAACTCGTTCTTTATGTCTCCGTCCACTATAACGGTATCGGCCTTTGTGGACTTTAATGCTCCCCCGATCATGTCCATTATCTTCTTGAGGTTCGCCTTTGGGAGGAAGACGCCGCTCTTGACCATGACGCCCTCGTAGCCCAGATGTAGGTCTGCCACGACCAACGCGTTAAGGCTCCGTATGTACGCTATGGGTAACCCATCAAGCAGCTCCACATCCTTTGTCAAGTTCATGTTAAGCCTATCTAACGATGATTACCTTATGCTATAAGAAACATATGATATTATGGTATAAACATCAAAAGCATAAAATCTCTTTCTAACGTGTTAGCGAAAACCAGAGTTTAAATAAGTACATCTCAAATGTCCGTATATATTATTAAATGGCGAAAATATGGCAAACGCTCTAAGGTCCCAGTCCGCGATGGAGTACCTCATGACATACGGATGGGCGATCCTCATAGTGGCTGTGGTCCTGGGTGCGCTCTACAGCCTCGGCATCTTCAACGGTGCCAATTTCCTTGGAGGGACATGCGTAGCATCTCCAGGATACCTCTGCAGCAATCCGCTCCTGGCCACCGACGGTACGCTTTCCCTAACATACGGGTATCAGGGACCCAATGTCACGGTAGCGGGGTTCGCATGCACCAACACGACCACTGCGCCCTCGTCCTTCACGTCATCAGGGTCCTCTAACCTTGAACCTGGGCAGGAGGAGAGCGTAAGTGTCTCGTGCCCTCTCTCATCGAGCGCAACGATCGGGACCTCTTACTCCGGTTATCTGTGGGTGGAATACGACCAGGCGGGTCAGAGCGACCTTATATCGAGGTTCGCTACCGTAAGGGTTGACGCAAGTACACAAGAGCAATACTACGTCTGGGTCGCAAATTATGACTCTAGCACAATAAGCGTGATCAGCACCTCAAACAATGTGGTGGTCAAGACGATCACACTAGGTTCAGGCTATTATCCGGTTAGTATCGCTATCACCCCAAATGGGCAGTATGTATACGTGACTGATTCTAACAACGGGGACCTCAGCGTGATAAACACCGTAACATACGCTGTCACTACAATCTCATTGGGTCCCTCCAGTTCATATCCTTGGGATGTTGCATTCACCCCTAACGGACAGTACGCTTACGTTGTGCTCAGGGGAACTGATGTGGTCGACGTGATAAACACCGCAACGCTTGGCGTCAGTGACACGATTACGTTGCCATCAGGCGCTAATCCATGGAGCGTAAGCATCACCCCGAACGGACAGTACGCATATATAGTAGATACTAATGATGCTGCAGTCAATGTAATCAGCACTTCTACCCTACTTCCAGTCTCCGGAGATCCGATTGCAGTGGCTCCATCACCCACTGTTCTTGTATTCGCGCCAAATGGCAACTATGGTTATCTAATAAGTTTAGCTCAAAAACCTGCCAACGTAATCAGCACCTCAACCAATCTTCCTATCGCAACCTTTGGCGGTTATTACCAGTCTTTCGGTGCGGCAGTCACTCCCAATGGCCAAGATATTTTTGTGACAGATTATAATACCGGTGTAGTCTACGAATATAGCACATCGACTTATGCTATGATCGCGGGTCCGATCACTACAGCACAGGCCGCGTATGGGGTCGCAGTCACCCCTAACGGCGAATATGCATATGTTACAAACCAGCAAGCAGCATCAGTAACTGTCATCAACGTAGCCACAGGTAAAGTTATCACTACGATACCTGTTGGGCTTAATCCCGAAGGTGTCGCTATAACACCAACATAAAGGGCAATGATTCAGGTGAGTTAGTAAGTTCAAGTATAAGCATCCTTTAAGCAAGACCTGTTTACACCAACATTCCTAACTAGGGGTTGATTGGAGAAGGAAAGAGCACCGCCTGCCATCGACATGGCAAAGCAAGCGTGTCCTGCTGAGCCCCGAGACTGTTGGAATCATTTTTGGCGTTGGCGCTGTATGTATCCTTCGTACAGATACAATGACAGAATCTCCGATGAAGCGAACTGCATGCTTGTACCGGTCTAACTCGCATCTCATAGGGGCATGCAACGAAAGAGGACACACTAACACTTGGTTTGAGGCTAGCGAGATTCATGGGCCAGCTTATCGCGCTTCCTGGCACGATCAAGCGGTGCGGACCTTACGACACCTGTCATCTTATCGGTGTACCAATGCTTAACCGCGTATTTTTCAAGTTCATGGACTACGCAGAGCGGCATACTGAAGACACATGTGACAATAATCGGGAAAACGACATGGCGCGTTATGCCATAATAGGGAAATAGTATGAGGTGCTGCAAAGGTATTCCACCTCCGGATACATGTGCTGGCTATAATGACTGCCGCATCCATGTACGTGCCCATATGTGTGCTGGTGGCTAAGCTGTCAGGTCACCTCGCCTTTCCGCCTATCTTCTTCATGACCTGCTTGTGCAGGTACTGCAGGTATCTGCCCCTTTCCTTCATCAGCACCACATCCGCCCTTCCGAAGGTGATCAGCGAATGCGCGAACGGGCTAGGCAGCGGCGTCTCTATGATCTCCCACCGCATCTTTCCATCCTTCAGCATGGCCAGCACCTGCTCTGCCCTCGGAAGGTCCATCTTCTCGTTCAGTATCTCCCTGTAAGCCTCTTTTATCAGGGGGAAGTTCGGGTCCATCTCCTCGGCGGCCTTGAATACGAGCTGGGAGTTCGTCTGCTGCCTGCCTACTCCTATCCTCCAGCCCTTGTAATTCCTCAGGATCATGAAGCTCCTTCCGGCCACATGCCTGAATATCCTCTTCATGAGTTCGGTGTTCCTTATGTTCTTCCTCATGTCAGATGCGAGATTCCCGGAAGAGAGATCGTTTATCGCCTCCTGCATTATCTTGCTGTCGATGTGCAGGCTCTCATCGCTGACCAGCATGAATCCGTTGTCATTTATCATGATCCCTATATCCTCGTTGAGCAGCTCCCCTATCTCCATCGCGAAAGCCCTCGAGAGCGCGTCATTGACCCTTCTTCCGAATAGGGAATGGAAGATCAGGTAATGCTTCTCCGTAGCCGGGTCAGCCGTGGATTCGATGAGCAGCATCTCTATGCTCGGCAGCGCCTTTGCGTAAAGCAGCTGCTCGGCGAAGTAGCTGAAGATGGCCGTTTTCGAATTTTCATCGACAGGGAACTTTCCAAGGTAATCGCTTATCTCCTTCGGCATCCTGGACGTTCTCCCGTATGCTGTCTTCCTCCTGCCGAGGTAACTGTTCATCACCTTCCCGAACTCGGCCCTGAACTCGCCTATCCTTGTGGCAAGCTCGAAGCTGAGCGGCAGCTGCTCCGAGAACCATGGGGGTATCGTCGGGGACGACGCCTGCGCCTGCGTGACATAGCATTTCATAGCCTTTGCATATTCGAACTTGTACAGCTTCCCCCCTAAAGTGAAAATGTCCCCGGGCTTCAGCCTCATCAGGAACTCCTCTTCTATGTTGCCTATCCATCTCTTCGTCCCTTCCAGCACAACGTTCACCGCTACCTCATCAGGTATCGTGCCGAGGTTGAGCATGTATATCACCTTTGTGAACTTACCTCTCTTGCCGAATGCGTTCTCCTTCTCGTCGTACCATATCTTTCCATACACCCTCCTGCTCTCCAAGCCCACGTAATTGCCTGCAAGGTAGTTCAGAAGGGCGACGAAGTCCTGTTTCTGGAGGTTGTGGTAAGCATACGATCCTTTTACCACGCTGTAAGCCTCATCCACATCCCATCTCTTGGCCAGCGCCATGCCCACGATGTGCTGTGCCAATACGTCGAGCGCATTCTGCGGGACCGTGAACGAGTCGAGATGCCGCTTTAGCGCAGCATCCAGCATCACCGTGCACTCCACGAGGTCGTCGCGATTGAGCACGATCATCTCGCCTTTCGCCGTCGACTTGTAGGAATGGCCTGCCCTCCCTATCCTCTGCACGGCCCTCGTGACGCTCTTCGGCGATCCTAACTGCACCACATTCTCTATCGAACCTATGTCGACTCCAAGCTCCAGGCTAGTCGACGAGACCGCGCACTTTATCGATCCCTTCTTCAGCATCTCCTCCACCTCCAGCCTAGACTCCCTCGACAATGAACCATGGTGCGCCGCTATGTCCTCACCGTACCCGAACCTCTTCTTCAGGTTGAAGACCACTCTCTCAGTGCCGCTCCTGGTGTTGGTGAATATGAGCGTGGTCTTGCTCTCCTTTATGATCCCGTTTATCCTCTTGTAGAGCTCATCCTCTATCTCACCCTCTTTCGCATAGATGAGATCCTTTACCGGGCTTATGACCTTTACGTCGAGCTTCTTGCTCCATGACGCGTCGACTATCATGCAATCGTTCGGCTCCTTGCCATTGTACCCTGCCAGGTATTTCGCAGCCTCATCAAGCGGATAGAGCGTGGCTCCGAGCCCCACCCTGGCGAATCTCCCATTGGCGAGGTTGGCTAGCCTCTCGACAGAGAGCGACAGGTGCACCCCCCTCTTATTGTTCGCCAGCTCGTGAACCTCATCCAGTACCAGGAATTCTACGGTCTTCAGGTGCTCTACGAACTTCTGCGAGTTGAGCAGTATCGCAAGGCTTTCCGGCGTTGTGACCAGTATGTTTGGCGGCTTGGCGAGCATCTGCTGCCGTTCCTTCTGAGTCGTATCTCCTGTCCTGACACCTATGGTCACCTGCCTGATGTTATGCTTGATTATCTCTATCCCCCTGTCCTTCTTTATCGCATCATACACCTCCTCCAGCGGCCTTGCGAGGTTCCTGTGTATGTCGTTGTTAAGCGCCCTCAGCGGGGATACGTATATGCAGTAGACCCTGTTCTCTAGCTTCCCTTCGAGCGAGTAATCGAACAGCCTGCTTATTATGGACAGGAAGGCTGACATCGTCTTCCCGGATCCGGTCGGTGCCGTGACGAGGGTGTTCCTGCCTTCGCTTATCAGCTTGAACGAGTATCTCTGCGGAGGGGTCAGCCCATCGAAGTTCTTGGTAAACCAGTCCCTGACATACTTGTTAAGCACGCCTAGGCTTTCCTTGTCGGTAAACGGCTCTTTCGCGTATTCTATCATCGTTGCACCTGGCGCGGATAGTTATATGGAATCCTGAATTTAAAGTATTTGCCAAAAAATCGTGTATCTTATATCTATGAATGCGATGCGCTTTGGCACATTGTGGGTATGCTCTATGGGGCCATCCCAAGCCCAGCCTCCCAGATTGGATCGGTAAAGCCTGCGCATAGTAAGCTATAAATATATCTCGCAATTGATTAGTCCAAGAGAGCATGCACGGCGCCAGAGGCAGGAACACGTTCAGCGGTGCGTCAGGCATAGCATTAATACTGGTTCTTGCAATATCATGGTTTTCCATCGCCCCATGGGCAGCACAGGCTTCGTACCAGCAACAGAGCGTGGTCGCCATACAGAATAATGGCTGTTTCCTGGTCTCAGGACTCGCTGCGCAAATGGAATATGTGGCAATCCTGAACGGGTCGCAGGTGTCAATATACGACAACCAGGTTGGCATTAACTACACCAATATCACGGTCAATGGGCAGACGCAGAACCTCTCGCAGCAGATGGCCATAAACGTGAACAGGACCTCGGTCATAATAAAGCTCATCAGCATATCGCAAAAGTCGGGCGGCAGCGCCACGCTACAGGTGTGCTATTATCCAACGCCCGCAAGGCAGCAACCGACGCAATACAAGTCCTTCAGCAACACCACCGTGATACCTCCGCAGAGCAAGCCTCCATCGCTCGCCGGTGCGCAGCCTCCGAAGCAGGTCATAACGCTATTTCCCGGATTGCTCATTACTGGCATAGGCGGGTTCCTTCTCGGAGCGATAATCGTGTACACGATAATGAGGGGCAGGAGAGGGGATGGCGATGACGACACGGGCGAGAACGAGTTCGTGTCCACGCCGGCGAACGCCGGAAAGGGCGATGAAAGAAGTTCAGCTCCTCTTACGATCCCGCTTAATCCGAAGTCCCCTATCGAACCCAAAAAACCCGTCGATGTGGAAGAGCCGAAGAACCCACAGGTAAAGTCTCCGCCTCTGCCTGCGGATGAGGAAGAGACCCCAATCGAAAAGGAGGTAAGGGAGGCGCCTGTAGAGGAGGACCTGAAGCCCGGACCTGCAAAAACCCAGCCGCATGTCCAACCCCAGCAGAGAGAGAGGCCAAAGGACAAGCCTCAGCCGCCGCAGGCTAAGGGCAAGGACAAAGATAAGAAAAAGAAGCAACGGCAGTCTAAAATCTCACCAGGCTGACATCCGGCCCAGCCTAATCGTTTCAGATCCTGGCTATGCCTGCACATTTACATTACTTGTATATCGACTGGTACTTCTGTCCCTGGGTATCTATTATGTGTATGCACTCGCCCTCGCACTCTATCAGGCATGCCTGGCAGAGTATGCATGCAGGCCCGTTCACCGCGACTGACTTCTGCTTGAAGTGGTCGTGGCACTTCTGGACATCGTTGTTCCATTTCGCATATACCTCAGGGAGGTCCTGTCCCTTCCACTGGTCCTCCGGGGGCGCTGCATCGCTGTTAACGTCTGGCGCTCCCTTGTCCTTCATTACGAATACCGCTACCGGGCACACGTCGAAGCAGTGTGAGCATCCTGTGCATCGCGGTTTATCTACGTATACTACCATTCCCGGGGTAGCTGTTCCTGGTGCTTCATCTACCATCTTGATCAACCTATTTTCGTTAAATATGCATTTGACGCCTTATATAATTGTTGCGCTTGTCAACTTTACATCCCTTACAAGAAGCGCAGGTGTGAAGTTGTAATCCTGCGAATCCCAGTTGTATACCTGCACTGTGTCGCCGCCTGTCGCATCCATCTCCTTGAGCATCCTCGGCAAAGAGTCGTTTATCCTTATGCCTGCGCTCGCAGAGCCTTTCGCCCCCATGCTTATGCGATACCTTATCTCGCCGTTCTCCACATAGAAGGCAGCATCCCTGGGGACGGTGGAGAACTCTCCCGAGACATAATTGCTGAATCTGGTATACCATACGTTTGTGACAAGGACTCCTCTCTTCACCTCCTTTACCAGCTCCTCTACGCTCTTCATATGGTTCTTGTGCGTGATCAAGGTGCCTGTGGAGTCGGGGCTCACCAATCCCGCATTCCCTGTGGTCTTTGTCCCGTACTTCCTTGCAGTTGATGTATTGTGCAGGTACGTCTTGAGCGTCCCGTCCTTTATCACAGTCGTCTTCTGCGATGGCACCCCCTCCTGATCGAAAGCGTAAGACGATAATCCATCCGGCGCGCTCGCATCGTCGTATACCGAGATGTCGGTGTCAGTGACATTCTTTCCCAGCTTGTCCATCAGGAACGAGAATCCGGCCTCTACCGAACCCATCGATACCGCCGAGCCTATCCTGTCTACGAGTACGCCTGCAGCTATCGGCATGTATATCACATCGTAATTCCCTTCGGCTATCATGCCGCTGGTCCTAGCCATCTTTGCTGTCCTCACTGCATAGTCCCCAAGCCCTTCGTAATCTATACCGTCAAGCGTCCTCGATGCCCCGTTGCTCTGTACGCTTGTCTCGCTGTCCATGAACACCCTCGCCGAGAAGCTGACGCTCGTGTCCTTCTCCGTAGCATCGACGTTCCCGCTGGTCATCAGGCGCCTTCTACCGCGGTAAAGCGTCAGCATCCCGTGCACGTACGATGCACCTCCGTCAAGAGCGGTTGACACTACCCTCGATACTATATCCTCCGCGTCATAATCCCCATTCTCCACCGACGGGTCGTAGTTCAGGGCGGACTTGTACCTGTATGGCCCCTCAGCTATCCCGTGGTAATCCCTGTTCACCTGGAGGAGCTCTACTGTCTTCAGCGCCCTGTCGAGCTTCTTCCTCATCTCCTCCCTGCCTACCAACCCCAGGTTGGTGAAGAGGAGCCTTTTTCCCTTCGCTATGAATACCCCTATATCGCTGTCATCGATGTCGACCACGGAATCGACCCTGCTGTCGACTACCTTCACGTAAGTCGACGTCCCGCTGCTGGAGGTGACCACTACGTCTTCGGCCTTCCCTTCAAGCTCACCGAACACGAACTCTATCGCATCGTCGATGGCCTCTTCAGCGCCCTTCCCGCCTCTTTTTCCCATGGCCATAAACGTCACTTGAATGTAAGTAGCGCGCTCGCGCCTCCCATGTTCGTAGGCGCATCCTGCATCGGTTCTCCCTTTCCGCATCTGCCGTACACCAATTCGAACTCATCTCCAACCATCTTCACCGAGTTCCAGAAGTTAAGCGTTGTGGTCTCGAGTGCGAAGTTCTTCACGGGCTTGCCGAGTTTCCCGTTCTCGATCAGGTATACCTCGTTGCCCTGGTACTTCGAGAAGCTCCTTGTATCGTCTATGTTCCATTCTGTGAAGCTCTTGACGTATACGCCGTTCCTGGCCTCTGCGATGAGGTCGTCCAAAGAGTTCCTCCTGTCGGGTTCGAGGTACGTGTTTGCCATCCTTATGAGCGGTTCCTTTCCCGCGTCCGAGCTCCTCGCCGACCCGTTGCTCCTGGTGCCGAACACCGCTGCGGTCTCCCTGTTCTGCAACAGTTCGTTCTGGATCCCATCCTTCACAAGGATCCTCTTCCTCGCCTTGACTCCCTCATCGTCATACAGGTAGAAGCCCGCTGATCCCTTTATCGTAGGGTCGTCGCATATAGTCACCGCCTCGCTCCCTATCCTCATCCCGAGATTATCCTTTGTCAGGTAGCTGAGGCCGGCCTGCGCCGCTTCCCTTCCCAGGACCCGATCCGCTTCCGACGGATGGCCTATGCTCTCGTGCACCGCTATCCCGGTTATCTCAGGGGCTATGACCACGTTCTTCATCCTTTTGTTGATGTTCACCCCCTTCTCCATCACCTCCTTCATGCTCTTCGCCTTGTCCTTCACCTTCTCCGAAAGCCCGGACCTCTCGAAGCCCTCCAGCCCTCCTGTCGCTCCATGCTGGAATATGTATTGCCTGGTATTGCTTCCCGCATCTACCACGATGGAATAGAAGACCGAGGTCTTAGGGATCGAGCTCTCTATGGAAGAGCCTTCGCTGTTCTCGAAATACCTGTGCACCTTTTCGTAATCCACTCCACCGTACCTGAACTTCAGGTACTTGACCTTTGCGATATCGGAATCCTCCTTGGTGAAGGACCTCAGCAGCGCACCGTCGGACATGGCTTCCTTCTCGGGAATCCTGTAATTTGACTTGTAGGTCCCTTCAGGGTCTATAGAGGTCTGTCCCTGCTCCCTGAATCCCTTAAGGTTCCCTAACATGCCCGACAGCCTTTCTCCGGTCGGCCAGTTGATGGACAGGGTATAGAGGTATCTATTCTTCAATATCCGTACCCTCAGGATGACATCCTCTCCGCTCGCCGCCGCTTCGAGTATACCGTCCCTCAGGGAATAACCCTCCATACGAGTGTGCTCTAAGGTCGAATCTGCATATGTGGCCCCGTCCTTGAGAGCAAGCGCTACGGCTCTTGATACAAGGCCGGTGTCGAATTGCGCCTTGGCTGACATCCCACCACGGGGTCAGCGGCTAGCCGAATAGGCTCGCCAGCCCTCCAGCGGCTTCCTCCTCGGACTTCTTGTCTTCCTTCTCCTCTTTCTTCTTCTCCGCGTGGCCTGCTGCCGGTGCAGCTCCTGGCGCCGGTGCGGCGACTGAGACTTGAGCGGTCTGTGCGTTCTTTATGACGTCCTTTATGTTGACCTCCTTGAGCGAAGCGACTATCGCCTTAGCGCGCGCTTCGTCAGGGCTCATGCCTGCAGCCTTGACTACCTCCATGAGGCTCTTCTCATTGATCTCCTTACCTGCCGCGTCAAGAAGTAATGCCGCGTATATATATTCCATAACTTCACCTAATATCAATGCAATCCTTTTCCATCTTTCATGCCTGCTCCGCCGGCGCCATGGCGTTAAGCGCACTGGCCTGCGCCGCTGCCTGCTGCACCAAGAGCTCGACTATGCCTGGTTCAGGAGCCTTGCTCTCCAGCCCAAGGTGCAAGGCTATCCTGGCCCCTTTGGCGAGCAACGGTCTTATCGTATAAGCGTTTATCACGTTGGCGGCGAGCGAGAGAGCGAACGCCCTGTTGAACCCCACTGCAACATCCATGATCGTCTTCGATGGGTCTATGTCTAGTATCTCCCTCTTGAACACGAGCCCTTCGGAAAGCAGGACGGATGGCGCTATCATGGTGCTGAACGGCATTATATCAAGGGTCTTGAGCGCCTTCGCCACAGACGTGCTTATCCTAGAGCCCTTATTGACCAGCACCTTGTCCTTTGCGATTACCACCTTGCCCTTCTGTATCTGGACGTCTATGCCGGCCTGCTTGAGCTCGGTAACAGCCTGGCCCGGCTGCACTCCGGTCTCGCCTCCCTTTATGGATATGTCCTCAGGCGCGACCTGGTTCGGCTTAGCCGCCAGCTTTATCGTAGTCGCCTTGAACTTCTTGAAAAGCGTGAACGGGTCGGCGTTTGTCATGACTATCGCCGATGTGCCGCTTATCTCCCCAACCAGGTTCTTGGTTTTCGGATCACCCTCAAGCACGCGTACCAGCAGGGACTTCTTCCCGGTGAGGAATCTCACATCGCTGCGCATCTTGTTTCTCGATGACTGGAGGAGCCTGTCAGGGATTCCGCTCAGGGGCACCACGCCTATGGTGCTGTAGCTCTTCAGGGCCTTCTTCGCGTCCTCGACGAATTTCATTTTTTCCTCTTTGTTAAGCATGTTTCCACCTTCATACGAGCCTTACCGGCTTGCTCATCGTCAGCTTCAGGAAAACGGACTTTATATACTGCTTCCCTGGCTTCTTGGCGAATGTACCAAGGACCTCATCCACATTCTGCGCGATTTGCTCTGTCGCCATCTTCTCGTTCCCTACCGTGCAGTGCGCCGTAGGCAGGTACTTGCCCTTGCTCCTTACGAATATGGATTTGCTGATGTTGTTTATCGCTGTAGAAACGTCAGTTCCTATCAAGGGCTTCGGCATCTTGTTCCTGGGTCCAAGGACCTGTCCGAGAGCCTTCGCGATCTGCGGCATGAGCGCAGGCTGCGCCAGCAGCTCAGCCTTGAGCAATGAGGACATCGCGGTCTTGTCGTTGGCGAGTGAAGGGAGCTCGGAGCTCTTTATCACCTTCGCGCCGAGACTCTGCGCATTCTCCGCCAGGGTCCTGTCATCGCTGAAGACTATGACGCCGCTGGTCTTCCCTTTGCCGTTCGGCAGCATTATAGCGGCGTTTAGCCTGTTGTCCGGCTTGCTGAAATCTACCCCCGAGAAGTTCACTATCATGTCTACGCTCTGCGTAAACTTGCGTTTGCCCTTATTCTCGTCTATTAAAGCACTAAGCTTGCCTAGCATCTCTTTGTCCATCTTTATCTCCCTCCTGCCTGGGGCAGTGCTGTCGGGAAAAGCAGCAGATATATTCCATCATAAACGTTTAAATACCTAACGCATCGGACAGCGGCCCGGTCCGTATACCATCAATACTGATTATGCGTATAGGTATGGACATATGCCAGTTCGGTGCATGTGCATCTGCCTTCCTGTCCGTATGTGCGATCATGGCCCCTGCGCGGCGTAGCGTAATGGCATCACCGCAAACGCCAGGCATGCGTTTGCGCACACATAAGGCTGCACAAGTGCTTCGTCACCCGTATAACCCCGTGCCGTAAAAAGGTAAGGTATTTAAAAGCTCTTATCCCAGTGTGGAATACAATGGTGAATAATGATGGGCGGAAATGGAGGAGGAAGTTAGATATCCGATACAATGGTGAATAGAATGATGAGCGGAAGTGGAGGGATGGAGTTAGATATCAGATACAATGGTGAATAGAATGATGAGCGGAAGTGGAGGAGGAGGTTAAGATCCAAATCGATATCGTTGCTACTGAGTAGCATGCCTATTTCTCATTATTTGTGATACTTTTATTAGCCGTGCCTCTTTTTTCTTCAATCAGTCTCCTCATAGCGTCTGCACTAGACGATTCCTCCATGTCGAATCTCCTGAATCCGAGATTCCCTATCAGGAAGTTAGTCATGACCGCGCTCTTTATCCTTATCCCCTTGACTTTGCCCTGCATCTCCTCCTTTAGCCTTTCCATGCCCCCATCATCATATATCGGGGCCACCAGCACAGCACCATTAGGGGAGGATGCATCAGCCAGATATATGAACTTGTTGGTCGGCCTTCCTGTATCCTCTATCGTGCTCTCCAGGTATCCTCATGTTAAGGACAGTGAGATCCTGTCGAGTGCCAACTCTTGGCATGTTCGTCTTATG
>JAJYEJ010000035.1 GCA_021785805.1 Microcaldota archaeon
GAAGACGCATCCGAATATGAAGCTCCCTGTTAATCGCAGGGGCAATACAGGAGTAGAGGGCTCCAGCTAGTATTAAATATCTGTATCGGTTTCATAGATTAGAAGGTGGATCAATGCCATTGTTCAAAAAGAGAGCGAACGAGAAGAAGACTCGGCAAGTAGTAATATCGGCCATAAGGACCATAAACGAGCAACTTCAGAACTTCACCTCTGCTATGGATAAGATAACCGAGTTTGAGTCAGGCGTTCCCCATGCCCAAAGCGGCGAGGATAGGCTCAGGGGAGAATACACCTCGGTAATCAGCGACGGGGCTATGGCGTTTCTTGAGGAAGGAATAGTTCCTCCAGGGACCGTTGAACTCATGAACAAGAGCGCAGCGGGTTTCATAGACGCCATCTGTACCAAAGGGATAGAAGCGGGAATGGAGTGGACGATAAACGAAGCGGACAATATTGAACGGCGTGCAAAGAAGATAGGAGGCGAAAGTTCGGCGATAGGCAAGGTCATCCGCATGGCCGACTACCTGCAGAAGCTGAAGGACAGTCCTTTCTGGACCGACAAGACCATTTACTCCGGATATGTTAAAGCACTGAATGACCCTAAGACGCTCAACGAAGCCGCAAAGCAACTGACATGGCTGGTGACAAAGGTATTCCTGCTGCAGATGTGCGATGACATAGTCGGAACTGTGCCAAATGGCAAGACGCCAAGCAAAGACGTGGTAGCACTGAAGGTACAAGAATACTGTTTGAGGATGAAGCCACTCAATCATAGGGTCGATATGCTGCTGAGGAAAGGGACCGGGGCCGAGGCACGCGCATGGCCTAGGGAAAGGGCACGCGCCAGCACCAATTGGCACTGGCAGACAAGGCTTTATATCCTGAGGGATCGTGGAGCTTCAGATGCTCTGGCCAGGGGCGATCCGGACGGAGAGCTCAGAGACCGCTTGGCCACAGGAACGGCCAGGATGTCGCACGCCGCAAAGATAAATAACATACTCATATCAAGATGGGCTAGCCACAACTCCACAGCCATAGGGAAGGAGTGGGTGGAGCTACACAAAAAGGCGTCTGCATCGAAAAACATAGATGACGCAAAGGTAGCTAGCAGAATGGCCCTAAGGCTTTACATGCTAAGGACTGGAAGCAAGGTGCCTGATGCCACATTCGGGAATGACGCTGCTACCGTGGTGGACTTGAGGTTGAACAGCAGGGCGCACTTCCTAGGAAGAGGAGACGGAGTCTGGATAAACACATATTCGGCCTTGGAAGGAGAAGCCAATATCAGGATGGACTCTAATACTGGGTCTGCACCGCAGGGCATACTTAGGCTCCCTCCACCTGAGCCGTACTCCGGCGAGGATGAACGGGATGTGTGGGAGGAGGAGGGCGTACTGGCCGAGATGACAAACACACCAGACAAGGATAAGGTGCTTCCGGAATCAAAGCAGCCTCCACTGACCTCTGATGAACTTCATAAGATACTGCATGATCTCGATGTGGCGCTTGAGAAGATTACGGGCAAGGTAGCCCAGTAGCGCACAGGCAAAACATATAAAGGCGTCAGTCGCACAACAACCTATTTATATCCAGGATGGGAAGATGCCTGCATCTTACTAGTGAGAGGTGCAGCCATAGACATCGACTCCGTCTTTTGGCTAGCACATATCCCTGTCACCAGTGACCAACAGGCCGGCACGGACGGAAACAACCAGACAATGGTGTTTATTTGGATGAGCAACGCGATAGCCTTATAAAGAGGGTGGTTTACCGCTTAGTGAAGAAGCACATAGCGGGCTCTACCGCTGACTCTGCACTGACGCTAGTCAGGGAGCTCAATGGAAAAGGCATGCATGCGACAGTTACATTCCTTAACGAGGGGGCTAACGATGTCACAAGGGCGCGCTACAACGCCAATACCTATTCCCAGATCGCAAGGCAGATTGCCAGGCTCCATCTCAACGCAGGGATATCCGTAAGGCTCAGCCAGGTAGGTCTTCTACCGAGCGACAACGCGCTGGAACGCTGCATGGAGGATATAATAAAGGTGACGAAGCCGTACGGCATCAACCTGTGGCTCGAGAGCGAGGACCATGTAAGCACTGATGAGCTATTCTCCATCTACAGGAGGTACAGGCAGGTGCACAAGCCCATAGGCATAGAGCTGCCTATATGGGAACCGCTGGACAAGAGCTTCATAAGGGATAACATCAGGGAGGGGGATTTCGTCAAGCTGGTCTCGTACACGCACAAGAAGGGTGCGCCTGTGAAGATAGAGAAGAACGGGAAGGGGCAGAACGGCGATAGCGACGGGAAGTCAAGGAGCAAAAAGGAGGAGCTTGCCGTCTACGTGTCTAACATAGGAAGGCTTCTCCAGGAGGGAGCGACCGTTTACGTGCTTGAACCCGACGAGAAGATGATAGCCAAGCTGGGGGGCTTCAGCAAGGAATACAAAAGGAATTTAATATTTGAACTACCATTAGGCTATAATAACAGGCATATGGCAAGATTGCTGAAGATGAGAATAAGGATGGGGGTTTACATCCCATACGGCAAGGATTGGACGCCGTATGTGATAAACAAGCTCACGGAAGGGCATATGAGGGATCTTGCCGCTGCTGTGCTGTATGGCAAGAAAGCGGGTGCCGCAAATGCCAAGAACCTCTGACAAAAACGCAGTGCCGAAGAAGATGAGGATATGCCTAGTCACTGGAGCGAAAAGCGGCTTGGGGAACGCCGTAGTCAGGAGACTGCTGGCGAGAGGTGACGAGGTCAGGGTCTTGCTCAGGGAACACAAGACAGACCTTAAGTCGTTCGTCGCCGGGCTTCCGCCTGGGACAATACCTTATATCGGAGACGTCAGGCTCACCGAGGAAAGCGACAAGCCGGCGCTTGATGAGGCGTCTAAGGGGGTCGACTGTGTTTTTCACCTTGCCGGTGCGGTCTACGTCCACAAACACACCTTCGACGAATTCATAAACACCAACGTCGTAGGCACAGAGAATGTATTGAAGGCTTGCGCGGATAACAACCCAGGCAAGACGATAAGATTCATCTTCCCGAGCACGGTGACCGTATATGGGAAGAAGCGCGCCGGCGAGATACTCACAGAGGAGTCGGATGTAAGGCCATTCAAGGCTTACACGAACACGAAGGTCATGGCGGAGCAGGTCATAAGGATTTTTGCTGACGTGAATCCATTGATCAAGTATACGATATTCAGGCTCTCGTCCATGTATGGCCCCGGATACGATGAACCCTACTTCTTCAAGATTTTCAAATACATAAAGGAGCAGAAGCTGTCCTATGTGGGCAATGGACTAAATCATATATCATTGGTCCATGAGGAGGATGCTGCCGACATCCTTGTCAGTTCTGCAGACATGCCGCAGGCGGTGAACAAGACTTATAACATAAGCGATGGCAGGGACTACACGATAAAACAGCTCTTCGACAAGGCTGCGTCATTCCTCGGAGTGCAGCCGCCGCACAGGCATATACCGCCAGCGCTTGCCGCAATCGGCGCAAAGATGCTCAACATAGGGTCTGACGAGCTCGACTTCCTGACCAGCGACAGGAGGATAAGCATAGAAAAGGCAGAGGAGGAGCTTGGATTCAAGCCTAAGATGAACATGGATGTCGAGGGAAGGGCGATGGTGGACCGTTTCCTTACCAGACACAAGAGATACGCCGTGGTTGCCAGCAATCACAGCCGCAGCAGATGACATCGCATAGCAATTTATCCCTTGCCTGATAACTACTAGTGAGTGTATGGGGGAGGAGGAAAGGAGGTTCACCAGGGAGGTTAAGCTCAATCAGCTGTATCTGGCGATAATAACCAGGTACAGGGACTACATAGAGGAGCATGAACACCTCTCGGTGGCAGAGCTGCCGTCCCTTGTGACACCGAAGAACGGAGCGGTAGAGGGCAAGGCTGCTGAGATAAAGTCGTCTTTCGGAACATATTCTTACAAAAGCAGCTTCAAGGAGGCGAGCCTAAAGGCCTTTGAGTTCGTGAAGAGCGAGATAGAGGATGCTATCCTGCCTCTGCAGTTCTGGCTGACCCCTGAAGAGACGCTGACATTCCTGACGGGCGACATGATAGACAAGAACGTGCTGCTGTGCAGCCTGTTGATAAGCCTTGGCAACCCTTCGGCAAAGGTCCTGGTATGCATGAAGGACGGTTCAAGGCAGGTCTACACGTACTACGAGTTAGACGGTCGGATATCTCTCATGGAGCTGAAGGATGGGATAACCGAATTCGGAAGCAAAGCCGACATGCTGCGCACCGTAGGCGCAGGCGAAGACAGCATATCCTATGAGTTCAACGATAAGATGTACGTCGACTTATAGCTGGGCTAGCGTCACTTTACCTTCTTGACCTTTTCATCTTTCGCCTTGCGGCTTTCTTGAGCTTGTTGATCTTTACCTTGTTCCTGTAGTGCCTTCCGACCTTCTTCCTTGGTTTAGAGACTGTCTTTTGCATATTCCTCTCCTCTTGAACATCAACACTGATTTACCATTTATAATTAGTTAGCGTCATTTATATTAATACTGCTGCACGGTATCCCTTGATACCCTGAACGCGACAGCTTTTTCTGTAGGCGGACCTTTCCGGAAGTTGACCTCCAGGATGCCGTTATGGAACCTTGCCTCTTTTGCGACCGGATCGATGCTGGTGCTTATGCGCACGGTCTTATTGTAGCTCCTTGTCCTGCCCTTGGCCTCTATGTGCAGGCTGTTCGACGTCGCCCTTAGCCTTATATCCCTCTCTTCGACGCCAGGGAGTTCAGCTATCACCGTGGTCTCATCGCTCTTCTCTATCACGTCTATCAGCGGCTCTCTCTCCTCCTCTATGGTCACCTTCGGTTGCTGGTCGGTCTTGACGTTGCCGAAAGACTCTATGTGCGGCTTGCCATCACTGCCCATCCTTACGTTTACGCCGAAAACCACAGGCGCCTTGACCCTGTCTATAACCGCTATGCCCTCGAACTTGGAAAAGTCCTTTGACATCTGCTCCAGAAAACCGGCAATCAGCTGGTTTATCTCGGTGAAGTCATTGAATATCGCAGGTTTCTTGCGTTTGTTGTTGTCGTTCTTCGGCATGACACCACACCCGTAGCACGATGCGTGCTGAACATTACGCTTTCCTATTGCATATATAAAAGGATAGCCATCAGGTACGGCTATGCTTCTTCGTTCAGAACCAGGAGTCTATGCCTCTCTGCTTGGCCTCGCCCTTTCGCTCTATCAGCCTGTCTGCGAACTTCATTATGCGTTCATGGCTGAAACCGTGGACATCACACATGAAATGCACAATGCCGTCCTTGTCCACGGATGACCTTGGTGCTTCCTTTATTTCGCGCTCTTCTATATCCTTGACTTCAGGATGTAGGAATATGTTCTCTATCTCCCTCGCGTCCACCTCGAATTCTGCCCCGTAATCGGCCTTCACCTTGTGCACAAGGTCTTCTAGGCTATTGCACGTCTTTACGATCTTGATTGCAGTCTTAGGTCCTACGCCCTTGATCCCGTCATTGAAATCGGTGCCTAGCAGCAGTCCTATCCATATAAGCTGCCTGTGATTTATCCCCAGGGATTTCAGGGTGTCGTCAAAGTCCATCATTTCAGGTTCCACGCTTATGTAGACGTTCTTCTTTGGCAGTTTCCTCTTTCCGCTGAACGTAAGGTTGCGCACCACCCTTGGGGCGCCGAATAGCATCGTGTCGTAGTCCTGGCTGCCGACCGCATATGCCACACCGTTCCTGCACATGTAGCTCGCCTGTGCTTCCCCCTCGCTAGGTGCATTTATCGTGAGGATGCCCATCAGCCTAAGGAGCTCCTTGGCGCTGCTTATTATCTGCTTGTTGACAGACGTGCTGCCCTGGGCCCTAATCCTGGCTTCCTCGAGCTCGCCTTTCGCCATGGCCTCCTCCCACGCCTTGCGCTGCTCTTCCCTCCTCTTCATCCTCGCCTCTATGGTCTTCTGCTTGAGGATCGATGGAATACCGTCAAACACGTAAACCGGCAGGATTCCATTCTCTATCAGCTCCGTCGTCCTGTAGAACAGCCCAGACAGGTGGCTGGTCACATCCCCACGGGAGTCGGTAAGCGGGGTTCCGTCGGGCTGCCTTATTATCGAGAGGAATTGGTAAAGGACATTGAATGCGTCTATGGCGACTACCTTGTTGTTAAGCTCGCCTAGACCTATCTTCCTCTTAGAAACGAGCTTGCTAAGGTCAACTGCCATCCTAGGCGCCTCTAACTATCCTTCCTTATCGTTTACGAACTCGCCGAGGGTCGCTTCTTCGGAGCTGCCGCTCCCAGTTTTCTGCGGCGACTCTCCTGTGCCTTCGATTGTGAGCTTTATGCCAAGAGCGCGCTCGAGCTTCTTGGTGAGCGCTATTGTCGGGTGCGTCTCCTCATTCTCCACCCTTGCTAGAAGGTGCTCCTTCTCGTTTATCATCTCAGCCAATACCCTGATAGGGAGTTTCATCCTTTCCCTTGCCTTCCTGATGGCCTCTCCATAATTCTCGACAAGCTCCTTGTCCTCTTCGCGCTTTGGCTTTGCCTGCTGCTGCCACGGCTTGCCAGGTTTCGCCTTCTTCGATGATTCAAGCTCTGTCCTTAGCACCTTCTTTCCCTTAGCACAACGTTGACAAGCTCGCAGTTCTACACCCTCCACATCGACGACATAGATATCGCTGGTCTGCCTTCCGCATAGTTCGCATTCTTCCATGCTGCCACCCATATGTATTTTCGCACGTGAATTAAAAATACTTTGCTAGTGCGCGGATAAAAGGACTTCCGTGCCTGATACGAACGAAGCAAAAAGAAGGATTTTTATAATGGAGGTCACATCTTAAAGGGTTTAATCCGAAACAGGCGGGGGTTTGGATGAAAGGCGGAAGGAAGGATAGCAAGGGGAAAACTGACAAGGAGAGGGCATTCTCCAGTGCTCTGTCGATAATACTTATACTGCTGAACCTCGTAGTGATATATGAGCTCTATTATGCCTCGTATCTCGGGCTTGCCGCCCAGGCAGGCTGGGCCATAGTGTCATTGCTTGTGTCCGGGCTCGTAATCAAGCGCTTGAAAGGGTTCCCAGGAGGATATGGTTTCTATCTTCTCGGAACTAAAAGGGGCTTGGGCCTGATAGACAGGACGTCAAAGAGCCACAGGGGCTTCTGGAACGCCATGCCGATGTGGGGGATGGTCTTAGGATTCGGGCTTCTGTCAAGGCTGATGGTCAGGAAAGGTATAAGCAACAGGATGTATGCCTTTGGGATAATCACCATGTTGCTCCTGACGTACGTTGCAACATTCTATACGATAGGATTCCTGCAGTTCCTAACGCTCCCCCACTTCCAATTGGGGATAACTCCGCAGAGCGCGGTCCAGTACGCTAATCCGCTCCTTTACAACCTTACGCCAATCGCGGCGATATTCATAGTGACATTGGTCTTCGGTTTCAGCGGCTACCTGCTATCGCTTCTTCTCTTGAACACAGGCACCATATTGTTCAAGACCCTTCTTTATGCCAACACCGCCATCTCCGGAAACCCACAGACCACGCTGCTGACCAGCCAGATACCTGGCGTGGCTCCGGTGCTCCCTGGGCTCACCCTTCCATTGATTGCAGGGCTGTGCTCGTTCGTGATAATCATAACGATCCACGAGTTCTCACATGGGGTGCTAGCCAGGATCGCTAAGGTAAAGCTCAAGACAATCGGCATGATAATGGTAGGGGCAATACCCTTCGGGGCGTTTGTGGAGCCTGATGAGAGGGCGGTCGCAAGACTGGATGCCGACAAGCAGACAAGGATACTCGCTGCGGGAGTGGCGTCGAACTTCATAGCCATGTCGGTGTTCTTCGCACTCATGATGCTGGTCGCCATACTGTTTGTACCGGGGATATACAGCGTTATAATAACGGCAACGATACCGAACACCCCGGCATATGGGGTGCTGCAGCCAGGCATGCAGATATCATCATGGAACGGATATACTATAAGGAATTACACTGACATCGCGACGGCGAGCAAGGATGATAAGCCGAATTCCACTGTGACTGTCGTCACCAATACAGGGACATATTCGTTCAAAGCAGTAGCTTCGGCGGACAACGCCTCTAGGGGAATAATAGGGATAAACGCTGGCGATGAGGTGGGAAGCACTCTCTATGATAGAGTGGTCTACTTCTTTTACTCGCTGTTCGTGATAACGTTCGCGCTTAACTTCTTCATAGGCATAGTCAACCTTTTGCCCATACCTGGATTCGACGGCTGGCGAATATACAAGGTAAACATCAAAAGCAACAGGGCAGTGAAGGCGATAACGGCTATCGTCGTTATTGCGCTGCTGATAAACTTCGTCCCATGGCTCTGGCTGCTCTGATTCTTTGCGTGCGAACGCCTAATTCCGTTATGTTTGACATCTGTCTACTTCGCACACATGCCTTAAATACCACATACTGTGTTATTATTAATGCGACAAAAAGGCGACCCACATGACCACAATGAGAGAGACACCTCGATATACCTCGAAACTTGTTTTGATGGTACCTGACCGCGATATCAGGGAAACGAGCTCTATCTTAAGGACTGTCGGAGCTCCGGAGAATCAGGAGGTTGAGAAGCGCAGACCGCATCCGCAGATAGGAGGCAACAAAGTGCCAACGGCCACTTTTGATGAAAGCGTGTTTATTGCAATGAGAGTCAGGCGAGAGCTGGAATCCGTATTGGAGGGGCAACATGGATTGAGAAAGTCTGCGGGGGAGCCATTACAGGACTTCACCATGCTAGAACTTCCAGCCGATGGGGAGCAAGCGCTTGCGTATTCAACCGTAATGAGGGGTTATAAGATGCAGGATCCAAAGACAGGGGCATTCCTCAGAAGGGATACGGCGATATTCAATCAGGTAAGGGTCGGCTACAC
>JAJYEJ010000036.1 GCA_021785805.1 Microcaldota archaeon
AGGAAGCCGCAGTACATATTTAGCTGCGGCGGATCTAGGCCGGTGCCGGGTTGGCCGACTATGTTCATGTACATGTTGGCGAACAGCAGCAGCACCCCGACTATTATGGCGGCTAGGACTATGGTGCCGAGGAGCTGGTAGAACTCCCCTTTTGCAGACGCCTTGATGGTCTTGTTGTTCATCAGCGCTCCTGCCATGTACCAGACAGCGACTATGAACGCGTCTATAAGCAGTGCTACGATGACAAGCGGCATAAGATTCGAACCGATAGACGTGGTGCCCAGCAATGGAAGCGCCCCGGTCATTGTAGTCGTAATCATAGCTCAACACCTATATGCTGCTCCAGAATGTAGCCGCACCTTCGGCCCCGCCGTTCAACGCCTTCGCAAGTCCCATTGCGAACCCTATGGTTATCGAAAGATCTATAGCGAACAATACCACTGCGGCGAATAAATAGTTTGCTATGTCGCTTGCGGCGAACCATGCGTTAGACACCACAAGCGTCCCTCCGACTATGGTGCTTATGCCCTGCCCTAGATACCCTAATGCGTCAACGAAAAGGTTCAACACCTGCGTCGCGCTTGGGAACGGGACGTTTATGCCAAGCCCAGGTATGGTAATCGCGCTGCCTTGCCCTGCCCCTGTTGCCTGCCACTGCAGTATTCCCCCGTTGTTCAGTATCACATCCAGGTAACCCTGCTGCTGTGAATTGCAGCCCGATGTCGGGCTCCACATCGGCAGTATGTTGAAGTTGTTGCCGATGCCGAGCTGGGTTACAGAGTTGCCGCAGTATATCCAGTTGTATGCGTACGTGCTGAACACAATGGTCAATGGGAACACCAGGTACAGCGCTATCGCCAGGGCGAGCACCGCGTTGGACGCGTTCCTTAGTTCGCCGCCTATGAACGAGAGCGCCCTCATCACTATCGCTATCGGCAACAGAAGGGTGAATGCGCCCAGCTGTATAGCTATGAGCGCAAGATACATGACGAACGAAAGCGCTATGCCTATCATGACGAACGGGACAAGGGCATCCAGGTAAAGGTCGCTCAGTATCGTCAGCATCGCTCCTATGTCGAACCCCGTGTCTACATTGATGGTGACTCCGGTTACCGAACTCGAGAGCCCGGCAAGGGGGGCCACCACCGAGCCTATGACCTTGCTGATCTCCTGCATTATGGCGCCATAGAATGCGTACGTGTATGATGTCACGTACAGCCACGACGCCAGGTTCGGGCCAACGTAGTACGTCAGGTAGCACGCGGTGTATTCACTGTATGTGAACGGGTTTATCCCTCCGCCACCCTCCGGGACTATAGCCTGGCACTGGAGTGCCGATGCGCCATTAGCAGCGGCGTTCTGCATTATCGATTGCCCGAGGCTAAGGGATATGTTGCATGCCGTGTTGGTGACTAACACGAGCGCAGCGAGTATCACAAGGCTTATGACGAGCTGCGCAAGCTCGGTCTTCATCATTCCGGTGAGCGCACCCCGGGCCTTGTCGGTGAGGAGCTTGCTTATATTGTACGCTATGGCTATCGCTATAAGCCCTATGAGTATTATGATTATGTTTATCGGGAGCCAGTCGAACGCGTATGCATTGCAGCCGGATATGAATGAGGTGGTTATCGGAGGGCCGGTGACCGCGCATTGTGTGCTGCTCGCCGCTATTGGATACGACGTATCCCACGAGCAGTCGACGTACGGATTGGTATTTTTACCGTTTGCCGGGAACCATGTGATGCCACATATGTCAAACTGCGATCCGGTGTTAGCGGTAAATATCCCGGTAAATGAGGTATCGCTCCCGCCCGGGGGGCTTGATGAGAGAATGCAATCGCTCCCATATGGAGGAGGGGTTATGAAAAGCACGCCATGGTCATTCACCTCTGTGCATGAGGGGACCTGAAGCGCGTTGAAGGTCTGGAGGTCCTGCGGACACAGGGTCGGGCTGGAGCCCAGATTCGGGAAGTAATCCCCATTCGATGCGATGAGGTACTGCACCGCCTGACTCCCCGGAGGTGATGAAGGCGGGGTCCCGGTGACCGACCATTGGAAATCCACGAGCGTAGTGCACTGAGTGGCTGAGCTCGGGTTGTATGCAAGCGTGCCTGTCCCTGTCCCGCCATTATATCCACTGCATTGCTCAGCGCCAGAGCCGCCGCCCGCGCTCGCCAATCCAGCTGAAGATGAGAGCAGCAGCAATGCCACGAACGCCCAGATAATCCATGTTTTGTTGCCCTGCATCCCATCACGTCATGCCAACTTCATCTTGCCTATGCCGAGCCTTATGCTTCCGCCCAGTATCTTCGCTATGCCCTGGGCAATGGCCACGATCACCACAATGTCTATTATGAACATTATGAACTGGACCATCAACGGGTACTGGTACTCTGTCAGGACGTTCACCATCACATAAGCGCCTTCGAATACGGATAACTCGTTGCCATATGCGGATGAATATCCGCTATTGAAGAGGCTTGGCCCGGATACTATGCTGCCTATCGGATTCAGTATGAAGTCAAGGAAGTAACAGAAGTACTGCCCTACGAAAGAGATACCGTTGAGCGGACACCCTGCGGAGGAGGATGTTGGACTGAACGCACCTTGCATGTAGTTCCATACCTCGTTATTGAATACCAACGTAGCCGGGAAGACGATGCTGGTCGTTATCGCCAGGGCTATGAGCGTGCCACCTATCCCCCTGAGGAATGGTACGGACCTGAATATTATCCCAATGGGCAAGAAGATGCCAAGGCCTACATCGACTATGTACGGGAACGCTATGACCAGCGCAGATAACGCCATGGTCATCGGCAGCACGAGCAATTGCAGGTTGTCCTTTATCAATGAAGGCGTAGGGGCCAGGAGGTCTATGCCGAGGGCATTCGTCTGGAATATCTTCTCGTTCGACCCGAAGTTCACGGTACCTATGAAACCCACGTAAGGCAGCACTATCGGTATCGGGATATATGTCTGGAATTTCACCGTGGCCAGTCCGGCTATCGCCTCGAAAGCCCCGGCATACGCGCCCAAAGCCTGGTTGGCGTTGTTAAGTTGACTGCCCAGGTAGCTGTCTGCGCTCGTGAAAAGCGCCATTATATCCTTTGTGGGATTGTATGTGGCAGTACCTCCGGCTACGGCGACGGCTATGACTCCCAAGACCACGATTATCGCATATATGGAAGCGACAACGATCACCGTCTTGACCGACTCCCATAGCTCCCCTTTGTACCACCCCTTCAGTGAACTTATATTGAGCACCTCGCCGAGAAGGTATGCGAGAGCGACTATCGAAAAGGACAGGAGAAGCGCGATTATGACGAGCGGGAAGGTGTTCATTATCGCCGACTGTATCTGGTCCAGCATCGTGAGGGTCACCGGAGCTTCGCATGCGCTCTGCGTAGGATCGCAGACCACTACGTTATATGTCCCCGGATTCAGAGTGCTCAAGTCAGCTGAAGCGGTAGGAGAGCCTGACGCGATCTGCTTGCTCCATACGGCGTTCGACACGGTAATCGTCACCGTATCCCCGGATGCGACCTGAGCCGTGATTGGATCTGAAATCCCTGATACGCCTGGGTCCTGGAAGTTGGAGACGAACATCATGACAAGCGGCGCCGGGCTTGTGCAGATGTTCTGGTTCTCGTCACACCCATAAACCCCGTAATCCCCAACCGCAAGCGTTCCGGCGTCGTATTCCGCTCCAGATACTCCGGCAGAGACCTGCTCGGTCATGAGGGAGTTCGATACCACTATGTTGGCTGTGTCGCCCGGACTCACCGAGAAGTATATCGGGTCGGTATATCCGACAAGGCCGGGGTTCTGCACTATGGTTACGCCGAGTATGTCTAAGGCGACAGGGTTGGTGCATACGTTATGTGTTGAGTCGCAAGCCTCGATGAAGTACGTCCCGGGACTCAACACCTTGGCATCGTACGAAGCGGTAGTTGTGCCCGATGCTACGGCGCTATAGAGCCCCTGGGTGTTGGTTATCATGATATTTGCGGTATCCCCGGCCGCTACGGTAGCTGTAACGGTGTCGCTCGATTTCGGGAGGCTGGGATTCTTGGCTATGCTTATACCTATGTCGTAAAATGGGATAGTGCCCAGGCACTTTCCTGTCGTGGAATCGCATGGCAATATGGAGTAGTCTCCAGGGGGAAGCGCTTTCGCATCGTATTGCACCGACGTCGCGAAGGAGTTGTAAACAGTGGCAGTTGGACTCGTTATCAGGATGTTAGCCGTATCCCCTTCCGGGACAGTGAAGAATATCGGATCGGAGTTGCCCTGGATATCGGGGTTTTGTGGTATGGTGATGCCGAACATGTCGAAAGCTTTCGGGGCGCTGCAGACGTTGATAGACTGGTCGCAGCCTATCGCATCGTATGCTCCGGGAGCGAGACCGCTCACGTCGTACTGCACTGAATCGAGCGCATTCGACACCTGTGAGGACTGCTGCGGAGTGGCTATGATTATGTTGGCCATGTCCCCAGACTGAGCCGTAGCAGTGACTATGTCGCTGACCCCGGTCTGGCCGGGGTTCTGCGCGATGCTGATTGACTGCGCGGCAGACAGGTGCGCAAGCACGGCTGCGGCTACCATGAGCACCAATAGTGCCCTCCATCCGTGGAACATGATATGCCTTTATTGATAAGATATTTATATGGTATTATCCGCAGGAACCTGGCAAACACGCCAACCGGATCAGGGTCATGTTGATGCTCTTTGCTGGCGATGCTTAGGATGGGGATTAGCCTTTGAGGAGACCGAACCTCCTTAGATAGCATTCCGACTGCAGGAGGATCAGGAACGGCAGCACGAACAGCGCGTTCACTATCAGCAGCACGTATCTTGAGAGCGATATCCCAGCTATGCCTATGAAGATGAAGTCCAGGGCGGTGAGCAGCACTATGGCTATGATTAGCCAGAGGCCCACATAGTCGAGCCTCTTGAAGAAGTGCTTTACGCTTGCCTTCATGGACCTGAGTATGCCATTGTCGTCTATGACGATCGATGACGGTGCATAGAAGAACAACGGGGTAAGCACAAGCCCTATTACCGCTATCGTGTAGAATGGTATTGAGTACATGTAGCTCAGTATGTCGAGCAGTATTATGACAGCGGTGAAGAGCAGCAATATGGCGAACACCTTGGCGGTGTACCTCTCGAGGCCGTTTATCACCTCCTTCTTTATCCTGGAGTATGTCCTCTTGTGCTTGACCACGACGTTTATCGCCACTATTCCGAAGCTGAAGAACAGCAGTGAGAATACCGTCGAGAACACGATAAGGGCTGCGGTCAGCGGCGTGACATTGTAGAAGATGCTTGCGTTCCTTATGAATATGCCGCCCATGTCGCTGTATGTCGGGAATGCGGCGAACAGCGGTATGACAGATGCGATTATCAATGATATGGAGAACAGCAGTATCAGCGATAGGTGGGATCCGTAGGTGTCTATCGCGTACTGCAGGACGTTTGCCATTGTCGTTCGCCTCTTTTGCGCCGCGGCGCTTGCGTTAGTATTTGACTAGCAACCAATAAAAACACATTAGAATGCAGTGGCCTGGTATCAGGCGCAGTAACCAGTTATGCCGCCAGGGACCCCCTGCGCTATCGCCTGTAGGATATACGGTGCGATGACCACTATCGCTATGCCGATTATGCCGCCTATTATCATACTGACCGCATAGCCCTGGGGAGCGCCCCTGGATGAGCTTGGAAGCACGCCTGACCCTGCATAGAGCGCAGCTCCGAGCATTATCAGTATCAACGCGAGTATCAGCACTATTGTGTTGAGCAGGTTGTATATCGAGCATATCTGCGTCTTTACGGCAGGGCTTTTGATATTAGGGGGGGATGAGGTACCCTGGACCGGGCTACCTATCGTGCACACATGTACCGGAGCGAGCGTTACGGAGAGCGCGGTGTCACTGACGAACTGCGTGTCTATGCCGTTCGACGGACCGCCAAGCATCGCTGTGCTGCCTGCGCTGGTGACCTCGTAGCCGCAGAACCTGTTATAATATGGACCAGGATTCGGCAGGTTAGGGGCAAGATCACTCACGTATATGTCACCGGTAAGGACCCCGGAGGTCTGTGTGACACCTGTTCCTGGACCGGCTACAAGGCACGGACCGCCATATCCCGATGGCGCGCCGTTGGCGCAAGATGGAAGCGGCGAGGCCCCGCCTATGAAGTTGGCTGGATTTATGCACCCGTTCATGTTCGTGGGAGGGGAGAACTCTATATACATGCAACCTATGTTACTCTTCGGATACCCGCAGGTGGGGGGCGTGGAACTCGTGTCCTTAAGCGTAACGACAACAGGAGTGCATGATGGCGTTGGCGTGCCTGTGCCTGGAGGCGACGAGTAGTCGCAGAGCTGCGCACTGGTAGGGTTTACAGTCATCTGCAGGTTGCCGTTGCTCACTGGCTGTGAACTGCTGGGGTTTCCTGGCGTAGTGCCGCTCTCAGGGATATCGGCTTGCACCCCTAGGCCAGAGCCATAGCCCTGCGTCTGCGCGATTTGGGTTATCGTGCCGGTGGTGTTCTTGTAATAGACGCAATAGTCGTAGGATTGCGGCGGGGATGAAAGCTGGTTGCAGTCCCCGTATGGGCAGAAGTTCTCGGTGGTGAAGTTGTCCGATGTCTCATCTATGATCTTGCACGAACCGGTATCCCCGTTGGTGCAGGTAGATGGGGGGTTGACTGGAGTGCAGGACTTGTCTCCGGGCGCGCATGTCGATGCGGTGAAGTTGTCTTCACACCATTGGCCGGTGCCGTACTCGTAGGCGCTGAAGTTGTAGCCATATCTTGTGGACGGGGAGGCGAAGTTTCCGGTCTGCGAGCATTGCGGCATGTTCTGCAGCGCTTTGTACATGTTGCCGCCAAAGCTGCAATCTGGCGCCCCGGTCCATGAGTTCCCGCTTCCGCTCTGGACGTAAGCGATTATTACCGTGCCGGTGAACTTGGTCGTTGTGCTGGATTGCCCATTCTGGCAGGTGCCTGAGCCGAACGTGAGCGGAACGGTTATCTCGCTCTGCGCCCCTTCTATGATGGTATCAGGGTTAAGGCTTATCGATGCGGAAGGCGGGTTGACAGTGCACTTGCTGCTCGATGCCTGAGAGGCCTGGGCTCCTGCGATTAGCGTTATCAATGAGACCGTGAAAAGGGCAGCCATTATCGCGCTAGCGTTCATTCTCATTCTTACCCCTTGGCGCAGGCATGAGCCGCTCCTAACCCTTATTCGCTTATCTCATTTATATAGATTGCGTTGGCCGAGGCTCACGCCATGCGAATCAATAAAAAAAGGAGAATGCGCCAGAGGCGCATCCTTTAGCCTCTTTAGCAATAATTCGCTATGTTAGATGCGCTGGTGTACGCACTTGACTGCCCTCCGCTTATCAGGCCGAGTATGTACGGTGCGAGCAGTGCGATTATCACGCCGATGACCCCTCCAAGGATCATTCCCATAGCGTATCCTTGGACCGTTCCCTTGGATGAACCTGGCATCACATGGGATCCCGCATACAGTGCGCCTCCCAGTATCATAAGTATAAGGCCTATCACGAATATGGCAGTCTTGATCGTGGTGAAGAGGCTCCCGAGGGAGCATATCGCCGCGTTTGCAGGTGCAGCAGAATTCTGCGCGCTGGCCATCGTCCCCATCACTCCGAAGAGGGCGAATGCCACAAGAAGGATCCTGTATAGCCTTTCCACGCTATTTCCCAATATCAGATTGCTTATTTTGTACATACGATCAACTTCCCTTTTTAAAGGTCGTCCTATTATAAAACCTTTATGCTTGCGCCTTTAAAAGCTTTTCCTTTTTGCGGTATTTAGCTTCGCGCTCCATATCGGGATGCCGTATTCCATGGTTCCGATGCACGGATGACAACGCTCAGCAGTATTGCGCTATCGCGGCTCCGTTTGAGACCACGGCGGACTGCCCTCCGCTTATCAGGCCGAGTATGTACGGTGCGAGCAGTGCGATTATCACGCCGATGACCCCTCCAAGGATCATTCCCATAGCGTATCCTTGGACCGTTCCCTTGGATGAACCTGGCATCACATGGGATCCCGCATACAGTGCGCCTCCCAGTATCATAAGTATAAGGCCTATCACGAATATGGCAGTCTTGATCGTGGTGAAGAGGCTCCCGAGGGAGCATATCGCCGCGTTTGCAGGTGCGCTTGAAGAGCCTCCAGTGCTGCCTCCGCTGCTTGATGGGGCGTAGCATGGAGCAAGTCCTCTTGGACAGGTCATCCCCGGAGGAGGGCTGCCGGTGCATTGCGATGGACACACTGTCCCTGTGCAGCCATTTGGGCATGCTGGACCTGCTGCGACTGCGGGCGATGCCAAGACCGACCACATCGCAAATGAAAGAAGCAACGGGGCTGACACATATCCAAAATACGCGCTGATCCCCATAGGATCATCTCTTTACGGAAAGATCGTACGCTAGTGCAGCTCCGACAAGAGCCATTATCCCTATCTCCACCCAAGATGTAACGCTGGACATCAATATGTAGTTAGTGTTGCTTCCGGGAGGTGTGCCTGGGGTTACAATGGAGTTAAACTGGACGGAGTATGTCGACAGCACATAGCCGAACAGCACGGATATGAACCCTGTTATTAGTATCAGCATGAATGCGCTAAGAACGCTGACCCACATGTACTTCGGGAATGCGAGAGCGGATCTCC
>JAJYEJ010000037.1 GCA_021785805.1 Microcaldota archaeon
CGGTCGGTTTCCTTTGCTCTTCCTTGTCAGCAACCGAACCCAGTTTTGCCGTCGCAGAATTATGGTGGACTTGGCGGGATTCGAACCCGCAACCCCCTGCATGCCATGCAGGTGCGCTACCGTTACGCTACAAGCCCACAACGAATAGATTGTCCGCCAAGCCTTAAAAACATATGGAAAGAGCTTGGCTATCCGGCATTATGGTATATGGAATCCCATGCGCATAGAAAGGCATTAAGAGCCTATCGCCTGGTTTCTGGCTTGCCTATTTTTATGCGGCTGGGCTTATGTAGATTATATTCCCTCCCCTGAGGAGTATGGTGCCGATCTTGGCCTTCGTGGTCCCATCCTCGAGCTCCTCCGCATCCTGCAGCACCACATTCATGTGGGCGTCGAACGAAGCGAGCTTGCCTCTAATCTGCGTGCTGCCCTTGAGCCTTATCAGTACGCTCTGTCCCAATGCCTTGTTCAGAAGGTCGAACGGTCTTTCCTGCATGAATACACCAAAACAAAACTATTATAGCAACACAATTAATAAAAAACAGGCGCTTGCGTTTATTCCTTGGCCTCCTTCTTCTTTATCCTAGCAAGGTCCTCCTTCTTTATCGCAAGCTTTATCATCCCTGTGCCCAAGCCTATCTGCTTGCCTATGAGTATGTTCTCGGACACCCCCTTCAGCTTGTCTTCTTCTCCGAACACGCTTGCGTTCGTGAAGTGCTTTATGGTCTCCTCATAGGCTGCCCTTGCGAAGACTGACTCCTTGTCCCCGGCTACGCCGTGCCTGCCTATGCTCCTTATGGTTCCGGTGTATGTCATCGCATCGGCAACAAGGGAGATATGCCTGAAGCTTATGCTGAATCCCTCCTCCTTTATGACTTCCTGGAGCTCATTAGCTATGAGATTTCTTGCCGCTTCTATCCCATAGAACTTAAGCACCTCGAACATGTCGTTGCTGTAGATGTTCCACTTGTCGACGCCGTCTATCTCCATGACCTCCTCGAGGTTGCTGCCGCTTGTCTTTATGACGAACGTGCCATCCTCGTTCTGGTTTATGTTGGCCTTTATGATCCCCTTCACCCCGAGTATGTTCGCGTTAATTGTGTTGACGAAGGTCGTCCTGGTCTGCGCTGTGGTCTTGCCCTTAAACTTCACTTTTATCACATCGCTCTCCTCCACTGATACTGTGAGTGACTCGTTCTTTGAGAGCTTCGATGCGACAGTTCCGGCTGTTACCTCGTACAGCGACATCTTCTCCTTGTCAAGGTTAAGCAGCAGGGTTCCTGTCTTGAGGTCCTCCTTGAAGTCTCTGATGAGGCTTGACATCTTTACCTCCTCTATCTTCCTCCAGATCCCCCTGACCTTCTCGTAGTTCTTCTCTATGCTTTTTATCGGCTTTACCTCCATGACTGGGAACTTCGGCCTCTTCCTTGCGTCTACGATCTCCAATATCCTTGGAAGTCCGGTAGTGGTTACCACTGAGGATATACCGGCTGTGTGGAACGACCTGAGTACCATCTGGGTTCCGGGCTCGCCTATCGACTGCGCGGCGATTACGCCTACGGCCTCCCCCGTTGCGACCTTAAAACTATCATCACTCGATTTTGCCATATCCTACACCGTTTAGGACTTTGCCTTGTCCTTCATTACACGCTCCCGTATCGGGTCTATGCCATCCCCTCCGTATATCGTCTGTATAAGCGCTCCGCTTGCGTCCTTGACCGCACCATTCTTATCGGCGTAGAAGTCCTGCATGGCGTTGATAAGCCTCCTTTGCAGATAACCGCTAACTGCCGTGACCAGCGACTTAGTCATGGATGAGTCCCTCGCCCCCATGGCGTGCATGTAAAACTCGGTCGGAGACAGTCCGTCAGAGAAGCTGGACTTGATGAACCCCTTGGCTGACGGGTTCGGATCCCCTCTCCTGAAGTACGGAAGCACCCTTCTGTTGTACCCTCTTGAGGGCCTCTTCCCTCTTATGGATTGCTGTCCTAGGAAGACGCTTGTCATGACAAGATTGAGTATGGTTCCTCTTGCCTTGAGCTTGGCCATAAGGTATGCCCTGTTGTCCAGGTCTATGCTCTTGCTAAGCAGCTTCTGCGCCATATGCCTTGCCTCCTCCAGCTGGGCCATGACTATGATTTCAAGGGTCTCCCTTCTGGTATACCCAGGCAACGGGTCGAGCTTCTTCTGTTTGTATTTCTCTATCAACGCTCCTGCCTTCGCTTCTACGTCCTTGACTATCGCTACACGCTCCTTCTCGACATTGTCCGGCATGTAATAGTCCTTTACGCTTATCGTTATGCCCTTCTTCACGGAGACTATGAGCGTCATCTTAGTCAGCCTTGAAAGGAAATCCACTGCGGCATCTGAGCCTATGTCCTCGAATATTTTTAATAGGAGCGTGCCTCCTCCGTTGCCTACGAGTCTTTCATCAACAATGCCCTTAAGCAGCTTTCCGTCCTTTATCGATACTTCGGCTCCATCAAGGGTCTTGCCCTCGAAGTTGAAGCCCTCTGGCAGTATCATTGAGAATATCGCCTTTCCGCTGTAAACGCCATTCTTCTCCGGCTTAGGGAGTTCGTATACGCCTACGCCGGCCAGCATCTCCGTCGCGTCATCTTTGTTGAAGTAGGCGTCATCCTTGGTCAGGAAGAATGCGCCTATGATTTCATCTTCCTCTGCGAACATGATCGGACCGCCATGCCTCGGGCTCAAGAGCTGGTCCTTCGGCTGCATGAGGTATCGCGCCTCCGCCTGTGCTTCAAGAGACTGCGGTACGTGGAGGTTCATCTCGTCTCCGTCGAAGTCTGCGTTGTACGGCGTTGTCGCAGATGCGTTTATCCTAAGGGTCTTTCCTGGAAGCACCCTTACCTTGTGCGCCATTATGGACATCCTATGAAGCGTCGGCTGCCTGTTGAACAGGGCGATATCACCATCTATGAGCTGCCTCTCCAGGACCTGCCCTGGCTCTATGCCCTTCAGCAACTCCTCCCTTGTGACCTCGGTTACCCTCTTCCTGAGCCCTTCCTTGGTTATCACGTTGATTATCACAGGATACTCGGTCCTCTGCAGGAGCTTCTTCGCTTCCTCTATGTTCCAGAGCGTGACATATACGGGCACGGTTAGGTTCTCCGCGAGCCTTGTGGGAACGCCCACTTCGTTTATTGATATGTTGGCGTCGGCTGACACCACCGTCCTTGCAGAGAAGTTTACCCTCTTTCCGCTCAGGTAATATCTCAATCTTCCCTCCTTGCCCTTGAGCCTCTGCGCAAGGGTTTTGAGCGGTCTTGTGCTCCTGTGCCTCGCTACCGGCACCCCCGGAGTCTCATTGTTGAAGTAGCTTGTAACATGATACTGCAGAAGCTCCCATAAATCATCTATGATTATCTGAGGCGCCCCGGCGTCGATGTCCTGCTCAAGCCTCTGGTTTATCCTCATTATATCTACGAGTTTGTGGGTCAAATCATCCTCGCTTCTCTCTCCAGACTCCAGCGTGATGGAAGGTCTTACATTGACCGGCGGCACCAGGAGCGTCGTGAGCACGAACCATTCCGGTCTTGTGGCTACTGGGTCTATGCCTATGAGCTTAAGGTCGTTGTCAGGTACCCTTGCCAGCCAGTCCCTTATCTCGTCGGCTTTCATCCTGCTTCCCTCTATGTAAAAGGATGTCGGCCTCTCAAGCTTGAGCTTTCTCTGTGCTGCCTGGCAGTATGGGCACTTCTTTACGGACTTCAGCTTCTTTATGAGTATCTCCTTATCCCTGGTCGTATTCGCAGCAGCGAGCGATGTCAAGTCTATCGTAGCGCCTTCCGCTTCATCCTCCTTACCTACGAAGACTTTTATGGCGGACTTCATGTCCCCTACCTGGGTATCCGTCAAGAGCAGCCTATGACATTGCTGGCACGTCGATTGAAGCAGCAGGTATATCGTCTTGGCGTACTCCGGGTGTATTACTGGACGGACCAGCTCTAGGTGCCCAAAGTGGCCTGGACAGGTCTTCACCCTCCCTCCACAGGTCTTGCACTTCAGTCCAGGGTCTATTACCCCGAGCCTTTGATCGACAAGCCCTCCGTCTATCGGATAGCCATCCTCGTTGTACGTATCCGGCACAATGAGCTTGGCTATGCTCATCCTCTTTATCGTATCCGGTGAGATCATTGTGAACCTTATCGATTCTATCGCTTCCGCATGCATAACATCACTCGCTTTTCAGCTTTACCTTCGGCAGTATGTGCAGAGACTTTATCTCGTCAAGCAGAAGCTTGAACGCATAGCTGATCTCTACCTTCTCCAGGTTGTTGCCGCTGTCCGCGGGGCAGACCGGCACGTTCTTTATGTGATCGTAATAACCAACGTCTCCACAATCCTTGCATATCCAGACCTCTGCCTTGTCGCTCTGGTCGAGCATGCGCTCCTTCAGCAACAGGCTTGCGCCATACCCGACGAGCGCGTCCCTTTCCATCTCTCCGAACTTGAGCCCTCCTCTTCGTGGCTTTCCTTCGGTCGGCTGGTGGGTGAGTATCTGCACCGGGCCCCTGCTCCTGACCTGCAGCTTGGTGCTAACCATGTGCATCAGCCTGTGGAAGTAGACCACGCCCTGGAATATCTGCGACTCGAAGCGCTTACCCGTCCTTCCATCATACAGGAACTCATCTCCGAACCTGTCGAAGCCTCTATCCGATAACATCTTCCCGAACTCGTCCATGCGTTCCTTGCCGTTGCCCGAGAAAGCCGTGCCGTCAGGTTGGCTTGCCGACAGTGCAGCCGCCTTGCCTGACAGGGTCTCGAGCATGTGCCCGAAGGTCATCCTGTTAGGTATGGATATCGGATTAAGTATAAGGTCTGGCACTACACCGTCCTTGGTGAACGGCATATCCTCAGGATTCACTATGAGCGCGACCACGCCCTTTTGCCCGTGCCTGCTTGCGAACTTGTCTCCGACCTCAGGCACCCTTACGCTCCTGACCCTTACTTTAACTATCTTGGTCGCGCCTGTCGTCTCGCTGAGCATTACGCTGTCCACTATGCCTTCCTCTCCTGCCCTAAGAGTCACGGAGTTATCCCTGCTTCTTTCTTCTCCCACTCCGAAGCTTGTCTGCTCCTCGAGGAATCTCGGTGGTGATATCTTCCCTATGAGAACGTCCCCTTCCGCCACTGTCTGCTCCGGCTCTATTATGCCGTCCTCACTTAGTTTCGAATAAGCGTGCTCCCCGAGGTAGCCGTCTGTTGTAGCTGGGGGCACGACGAAGTGGTCCTGCTGCCCTCCCGCATATCTCCTCTCCTCGTCAGGGTATGTCCTGAAGAATATACTTCTTCCAAGACCCCGGTCTATGGCTGCCCTGTTCATCACCAGGGCGTCCTTCATGTTGTATCCGTAATAAGTTGATACGGCGACCACAAAATTCTGCCCGTTAGGGTGCCTATTGAGCTTAAGCGACCGGTACGCCGTGCTGGTCACTAGCGGCACCTGCGGATAGTAGAGCAGATATGCCCTTGCGTCATATCTGTTGTTGAAGTTTATAGCATAAAGCCCCTGCCCCTGCTTGGCGAAGTTCATCGCGAGTGGATGCCTTCCCACCGAGTTGTACTCCGGGTATACACTGATGCTAGCAGTAAGTCCGAACATCGATGCCGGGTCTATTTCAAGGTGGGTCGTTTTTTTGGATATCCTGTCCTCCAGGAGAGCGACAGCCGCATTCTCCTCCTCTTCGGCATCGAGATACTCGATTACACCTCTCCTTATCAGGTAGTTGAAGTCGATCTCCTTGCTCTTCAACTTCTCCTTGAGCTCACCGGTAAGCATGCTTACGCCTCCATCAACTATGATGTAAGCTTTCCTTGCCCTTCCCCTATCTGCATTAATGTGGACCTCGTTCAGCTTCTGTATGTAGGCTACGTTGACCTCTCCAGAAAGTATCCCTGTCCTCCTGTTCTTCCTTACCTCATTGGCAAATGCCCTGCCATCCTTTACGGTGCCTATAGCCCTTCCATCAAGATATACATGACATTTTTCTCCAGTCAAAATATTCACCAATCACTTCGTGTCCTCTAATGCTTTCATCTCCTTAAGCTTTTCCTCAAGGGTCTTTATCTCGGCTCCCACCGTTATCCTCGACATTATGGCAAGGTATCGGGTAAGCCCTACCTCCGTTCCTTCTGGAGTCTCGCTGGGGCACAGCTTTCCTATGTGTGTTCCGTGGACGTCCCTTGCCTTGAAATGCGGATGCTTCTTTGCAAGAGGGGACTTTATCCTCCTGAGGTGGGCAAGCGAGCTCACAAGGTTTATCCTGTCGAGCACCTGCGACACTCCAGTCTGGCCGGCAGGCCACGAACCAGTGCCCATCGAATATAATATCTTTTCTGTAAGAGTATCGGCGTTGATGTTGCTTCTCACCGTGAGCTTCCTTCCCCTTGCGGTCGTTCTCTCAATATGGTACTTTATATCTCTTACCAGGAACTTGAATGCATTGGAGAACAGCTCCTCCATCAGGTCTCCAGCGAGCTTTATCCTCTTGTTGGCGTAGTGGTCCTTGTCATCGGATTTGGCCTTCCCATACGCAACCAGGGATGCTCTTTCAGCCATGCGCAGCAGGTAATAGCCCTTCTCCTTCCTAGTCTTCTCAGTCGTTCCAAGATGCGGGAGTATGTAAGTGTCAAGCTGCATCTCGGCCCTCTTCTGCTGGTATGCCTTGGCCTGATTAGGCGCTGATATCCTGCCGAGCTCGCCGATCGCATCGGCGGGGCTCATCTCCTTGGCGCTACTAAGGTCTACATTGAGCAGCATGTCGTTCCTTATCTCATTGGATGAGACGCTTTCCAGTATGTCCTTGATCTGAAGCCCTAGTGCCCTCAGTATGAGTATCATGTCCATGCCCTTCGATATCGTCGGGAAGAGCACCTTGTATATGCCGTATTCGTCCCTTGTCACGCTGCATCGCGCCCGGAAGCTTACAGTCGTGGAGAAAACCTTGCTGGTGACGCTCTTGTTCTTCTCCTTTGTACAGATTATCCTGTTCGGTGCAAGGTCCTCTATCCCGACAAGCACTCGTTCCGTGCCCTTAATTATGAAGTAACCGCCGGGATCGTCAGGATCCTCTCCCTCGTTGACCAGCTGATCCTTTGTCATGTTCCTCGTGTAGCACATCTCGCTCCTTACCATGACCGGTATCTCTCCGATGAATGCCTCTCCCGCAGAGTCGACCTTTTCTATCCCGCTGACGATAGGGACATAACTTATGTATGCCGGGGCGGCATATGTAAGGTTCCTTGCTATCGCCTCATTAGGGAGGATCCTTCTGGTCGAGCTGTCGGCCTCTATCACCACAGGAGGCTCAAGCCTTATGTTGGTGAATCTTATCGCAAATCCGGAGACATCAGGCTCCACCAGGCTTTGGCTCTCCACTATCCTTTGTATCCCCAGCCTTACGAAACGGTTGTAACTCTCTATCTGCTGCTGCACTATAGAAGTAGAAGCGATATACGCCTCTAATATTTCATGATCATTCATTCTATCACAGTGTTGCCGCCGTTAGGCACAGCGTTTAAGCCATTACCACGTAGCGGTAGTAGGTATACTTCCCTGTAGGGTCCTCTCTGGTTATGGCTATCAACTGGCCGGGCTTGGCATTGAGCTTCTTCGCCTGCGGATCAGCATCAAGTATCTTAGGGAACTTGTCGAGTGGTATTCCGTATTTCTTGGCAGTATTCTTAGCCTCGCTCTCGCTAAGGAGCTTATGTTCGGGAATTAGATTGTGGGGCGCGACCAACAGCTCACCAAGGAAGGGCACTCGACATACTACGCCGTACGTCTTGTTCCTATATTAAAGATACGCAAAGGCTATATACCTTATTGAAAGGCGTAGGTAAATCAGTAAAAGCTAGGGAAATGGATTTTACGTATTTCATAGACAACCGGCGGATCATCTTAGACGGATGTCCCATCAGCCTAAACATCAAATGGCTGGACTGAGTATGCTTAATTCATAACGCCCGGAAGCCATGCGAGAGGGGATACGGCGGCTCCGTTCGTGTAGAGGTGGGAACACGAGAATAGGATCAAGGGGATGTAAGCCAGAAGGTGAACCCGATAAAAAAGGTGTGTATAAGAGGCATGCCGCACAGGCAATACAGCGGTTCGGGAGCGTGCCGATAACCTGACGCTGCGTTAACCATTTAAACCTATTTTGTCATTCAGATATGATACGGGTGCGGGAATGAGGCGGATAAGGGGCCAGTCAGCGATAGAGTACATGGTAACCTATGGCTGGGCGCTGCTGATCATCGCGATAGCGTTCGCTATGCTGCTGGCGTTCGTCACGCTGCCATCAAGAGCCACACCTAACGAATGCTCCTTCACGTCCACGGTCACATGTGTCGATTTCATACTGGGAAGCAGCTCAGGCAGAACGACGACCATGACAATCAACATGACCAACAGCCAACAATACCCGCTCCTGGACCCGGAGCTAGTCGTCGAGGTAAACGGTAAGAACTCGAGCCTGACCACATGCACACCAACATACGTTCAGCCGCAAAAGGAGATATACTGCTCTGTCACCCTCCCGATAAACACGTCCCAGGGGACATTGCTGTCAGGTAATCTGTACCTGAACATAACCAATTGCGCT
>JAJYEJ010000038.1 GCA_021785805.1 Microcaldota archaeon
TTTTCGAAACTTTAAATACCTTCCCCTTCATAATATAGTTGCTTTTACTCCGTGTTATGATGGCAAAGGAAAAGGGTATACGCGAGCTAGAGGACCTCCCAGGCATAGGTGAAACCACCGCAGAGAAACTGCGCGCAGCCGGCATAGACAACCTGGAGAAGGTAGCGACAGCCTCTCCGCATGAGCTATCCGAGATAAGCGGCATAAGCGTGGAGAACGCCAAGAAGGCGGTACAGGCGGCACAGGAATCGACGACAGTCAACTACGAGACCGGAGAGGCGATACTGGAGCGCAGGAAGGAGATAGGGAGGATAACGACGGGGTCAAAGGACCTCGACGAGCTGATAGGCGGAGGGGTCGAGACGAATGCCATAACCGAGGCATATGGCAAGTTCTCATCCGGGAAATCCCAGATAGCTTTCCAGCTTGCCGTGAATGTCCAAATCCCAAAGGAGAAGGGAGGGATGAGCGGAGCGACCCTGTTCATAGACACAGAAGGGACATTCAGGCCGGAGAGGATAGCCGAGATAGCGAAAGCGGCAGGCTTAGACGCCAAGGCGACTCTCGAGAACATATACGTGGTCAGGGCCGTGACCACGGACCAGCAGATACTCACCGCTGAAAGGGCGGACAAGCTGATCCAGGAGCATAACATAAAGCTCATAATAGTGGATTCGCTCACATCGCTTTTCCGTTCGGAATTTCTCGGGAGGGGAGCTTTGGGGGAGAGGCAGCAGAAGCTGAACTCCCACATACACAGGCTGCAGACCCTTGCCGATAAGTACAACATAGCGATATACGTGACGAACCAGGTCATGGACAACCCAGGTATAATGTTCGGCGATCCGACGACTCCGATAGGGGGCAACGTTCTCGCTCATGCGGCTACCACCAGGCTCTACCTCAGGAAGAGCAAGGAGGAGAAGCGAATAGTCAGGCTTGTCGACTCGCCAGCGATGCCTGAAGGAGAGTGCATAATAAAGGTAACCCCTGACGGGATAAAGGACTAAGCGCATTCAACTGTACCTGCATAAGACCAGCCTCTACTTTCTCAGCCTTCGAATGCGGGCACGATGTGCACCATGTGCACCATGTGCACGCGAAGCCGGATTTCAGCCAGCCGATCCAAATGTAAATAAGGCTAAGACGGAGGATATAGTCCTATACAATTTGTCGACGAACAGACTTTTTTACGGAATAGCCGACAGGGGTCCAAACAACCGCACGCAAAGGATGCGAAAAGGCTAAATATCATATGACAGGAGTATTAAATTCGATTCTATGTTAAAAAACAAGCCACAGATGTTCTGCAGTTCGCACCACATGCTCATCACCTTACGCACGGCAGATGAGTCAGGCAACCAAATCGGACTTTGCAACCTATGCCGAAGGGAGAGAGCGAAGCCTGAAAAGACCACCACAAAGAAGTCAAGAAGCGGTCCGCAAGTCGTAATACAAGAGAATATGCGTGAGTTATACAGCAAACTCGACGAGTTAATCGTAAAAGACCCATCAACGAGCAACAACAAGATAGCTGAACAGTTGGGCGTTGACAGCAGGACGGTGGCAAGGCGCAGGAGAGCCATCGGCATGGGGTCCAGCAAAGCGGGCCGCCTACCGGAGGAGATCGCCAGGCGCATTCTAGAAATACAAAACGAGACTCCCTCTGCACCAGTAGCCGAGATCGCGAGAAAGGCAGGCTGCAGCAGGGGCAGCGTTTCCAGCGTCCTGGAGAACCCAGAGCACTATATCAGGGCTTCCGAAGATAACTAATCCACCAGGCGGCGCCTTGGCGACGCGAACAGGAAACCCCGTGCTTCTTCATATGCGGATGGAAGCGAACCGCATAAAAGCATATAAGCACAAATGGCAATATAAATAACATGGATTCCACAGGGGCGTATGCTGATCCTAAACTTCAATCAAGAATAGGCCTTCAGTCGATTCCCCAGTAGAAGATATCAGGGTGATCGGATGTTATATCTCGCCGGAATAGGGCTTAACAAAAACGATATTCCTAACGGTACGATAGAACTCTGCAGGCACTGCGAAGTCTTTATAGACCTGTATACCACCTACATCGACGAAGAGAGGCTCCGCTATCTGGAGTCCATCATGGGCAAGAGACCAGTGGGACTCACAAGGGCGGCGATGGAGGAGGAAGCCGGCGTCATCATCGAGTCCGCGCGCAAGAAGAATGTGGTGATACTGGTAGGCGGAGATCCGCTCGTGGCAACCACCCATAAAATACTGCTCATAGAAGCGAAGAAACGCGGCGTCGAGGTCAGGATAAGGCATGCCGCCTCGATCCTGCCAGTCATCATGGGTGAGAGCGGGCTCGATTTCTACAGGTTCGGGCAGGTGTGCACCATACCGAGGTGGCAGAAACATTATACTCCGGTGTCATTCTACGAGACCATATACAGGAACCACAGCAACAGGCTGCACAGCGTGGTGCTTCTCGACTATGACGCCACGAAGAACTCCTCGCTGGAGCTGCACGAGGCCATAAAGATACTCGAAGAGGCGGAGAAGGTATACAAGCGCGGCATAATCGACGACAATACGATGATATTCGTGATGCACAAGATGTCCCTTCCGGAGGAGCAGAAGGTCCTCATGTCCGTGAAGACGGCAAAGAGGCTGCGCTACGCCAATGGCCCGACCGCGATCCTGATCCCAGCGCAGCTGACGGACATAGAAAAGGAGGTCCTCGGTACCATGTACTGAACCGATGCGTTTATATCCCTCCAAGGGAATAAGGTAAGAGTGGTCTTTTTGCTTCAGCTCGAATTGGTAGATGGAAAATACGCCATCCCCAAGGATCAGTCCACGAAGGACCTATTGCTCAAGGGCAGCATAGGCACGCTTGTCGGCAATATCCTCCATTTGCGCCCCGAGGAGCTGCTTTACGTGATGGATGTAAGGAAGGCGATGTGCAGCGAAAACGGCAAAGAGCTGAGGTTCAACGAGGTGGCAAAGAGGTTCGGCTTCGAAGGGAAGCTGATGGCCCGCTACTTCACGTACAGGGACTGGAGGGACCGCGGACTGGTGATAAAATACCCTGATGAGCTGAAGCTCGAAAGCGCGAGCAGCCCCACTAAGAGGTATCCCGCATCCACGCTGAAGCTGAAGAACTCGGACCTGGAAGGGATGTTCTTTCCCGAAGACCTGATAACGATAATCGATGACCAGGAGAAAGGCATGCAGCTGTACGAGGGGCACTGGTTCGGGCAGTATGGAACGTACAAGATCGGAGGGCATGGTGTCCTGAACAAGCTGGACATCTATGAGACTCTGTTCCTGATGGACAGCGGGGTCATGCATGTCGAGAACGCCACGAGGAAAGAGATACTGGAAGAAGCGACGAAAAGAAGGAGCGACTTCCCGAAGCTGTACATGGTCTATTCGGACTGGAGGAGCAAAGGGTATGTCGTAAAGACGGGGTTTAAGTTCGGGACACACTTCAGGATATACTTCCCGGGAGCTAAGCCCGTGAAGGAAGGTAGCACGTGGGTCCACTCCAAACACGTCATACACGTATTCCCCAGGGACACAAAACTGCTCATCTCGGAATGGGCGAGGGCGATAAGGGTAGCGCACTCGGTAAGGAAGACATTCATACTGGCGATACCGGGGAAGAGCAGGAAGAAGAACCTCCCGGTAGACTTCATCCTCTATCACAGGAAGAACGGCGACATCGAGATCCCCGGGGAGGACGCCCCGCGGTTCGCGATGCTCTCCCTGAGCGAAGACGAATATATGGGAGGGGCGGAGCTCTCAGCCATAATCGGAGAGGCCAAGTCCCGCAAGCTGGAGCTCGTGGTGGCCATAGCTGACAGGGAGACCGCAGTCACGTATTACAAAGTAAGGCGCATAGAACTCCCGAGGAGCGACTACGAGTACTATGAGATTGACTGGTTGCAACCATGATGGTGATATCATGAGGCGAACAAGAGAATGGGATAAATTCTGGGTCGACAGGACGTCCGGCTTCCAGGAGCCGAAGAGCAAAGTGGAAGAACTGGTTCCCCTGCTAAGGCGGAGGAAGGCGGTAACCGTATTGGATCTGGGATGTGGCAGGGGCAGGCACGTCATATACCTGGCCAAAAAAGGGTTTGTGCCGATAGGGCAGGATATATCCGGCGAGGGGCTCGAGATGGCCAGTGATGCGCTCGAAAAAGAGGGGATCAGGAACTATGTCCTTCTAAACCACGACGTGACCAGGCTGCCGTTCTGCGACAACAGCATAGATGCCGCGATAAGCACAAGTGCGCTGCACCACAACAGGATCAGGGACATAAACAAGGCTGTGGATGAGCTGCATAGGGTGTTAAGGAGGTCAGGCATACTGTTCGTAGACCTGACGGCCAGACAGGAGCATGTAGCCGGCGGAAGGCAGATCGAGAAGGGCACATACGTCACCAAAAGCGGCCCGGAGAAGGGCATAATACACCATATGTTCACCGAACCTGAGATAAGGTCAACGTTCTCGAAATTCAGGATTCTGAGGCTTACGCCTCCGACAGAAAAGGAGCCGAGCTGGAACCTGTTGGCGGAGAAGCGCGAATGACATAGCTGGCCGGACAGGGCCGCCTTCCGGCTGAAGGGCAGCTGGGCTTCATGTCCGTCCGGCATCATCTATACCTGACACCCTCCAGCGAAGTGGGGTTCCTCTTTCACTTTGCCTCTGTATTCGTCCGTCCTCATCTGTTGCCATCGGAGCGGTTTCGGCATGGAGAGCTACATCACTACCTGGCACAGTCCCATCAAATCCCATCGACCATTTGCCTATAAAAGAGCTTCCAAAACCCATCGGCAGCTCTAAATATCTGGCATGACGTATATTATAGCAGGTGATGGGATGGATGGAAATTCGAGCACGGTACCTAACAGGGAACTGATCAGGGAGACGTCGCAGCCTAGCATGAAAAGATGGGGAGACGGCACGATAACCGCCGCGAAGGCGGAGACCAAGGCACAAAGGGATTCGCTAATGGGTGCATTCAAGAAGAGCGCGGTAAACGTATCCAATAACGGCCTACGCGGCATGCTCATAGATCATATGGAGAAGGAGCTGGGCGACGATAACCTCTTCCTATCCGGGATAGAGGAAGCGGTGTCTGCACTCCAGGAAGCAAGGAAGAGCTACATGGTCTCGGACATGAAGCAGCTAAAAGAGGAGAAGGACAAGCTCACCGCTACGGTCAACAGATATGTCTCCCAATACAACGATTTGCTCAGGACACAGAGGGCATTTCTAGAATCAGTAGACGACGAGAATGTTCTTTCGAATGTCCTGAAAGTCGTAAAGATAGGGACGAAAAACCTTCACACCCTGCTACTCGAAATAGCCAAGGCGATAAGGAATGATGCGTGGCAGAGGGAATTCGACGCTACTTCGGACTTCGCGCCGCAAGGCTGATACTGAGAGTCCAGCCGCCGCATGGGGTCCAATCACTTTTGTCCAATAATCCCACTGATTCCTAGGGTTTTTAGCCTACAGGCCGCATTTTATTCTTGGCGACAAAAGGTAGGCCGTGGGACTATAGGGTAGTATCTCCTAAGAATCCAGGGACATAGAGAAAGGATTATCACAAAATCGTTGTACTTGATAAGTTCGCGTCCATGCGACTAAAGGAAATCATCGACACCGATCTGCTTTTGCTTATTTATTGGGCAAAGTCCCCAATCAGCACTATTTAAATATCTGGAAAGAGTAAGTTGATTCTGATTCTGATGTCATCTACAACAATCGGTCCCGGCGACTGGCAAATCGAAAGCTCCAGACCTTTCCTTACATCGGCATACGCAAGCGTAAAGAAAGCAGGTACGGAGGCAGCAGATTCCCTAAAGAGCAGCGGCCTTCTCGAAAACGAAGAAGTCACCAACATGCCAAACGTGATAGAACGTAGGCTATGCCCCGCCATGATAGCCGCTTTGCAGGAAGTGGTGCTTGCGCTCAATGATGGGCAGGACTTAATCCAGAAGGAGAAGTTGCATGAACTGGAGACCGAGGTTTCGGAGGCGGCAGGAAGCATGCTTCAGGCATTCATTGCAAGGATGGGTGAAATATCGGAAGCCGCATCAGCGTCGAAAGGAGCGCCCGCCGGCGAAAGGCGCAAAATAATCGAATCAATAAAACGTGCGCTATATCGCTCAGTAGGCGATTTGGCGGAGGAGCAGGATTCCTTGTCCATACCATCTATAATTTCCGAGGTGCTGCGCCTCAGCGTAGAGATAAGACGCGTGTTGAACGACGAAGCCATAGCGGTCGGTGTAAAAGAGATATACGTAGTTCCAGGCAAGGAAAGGATATCGGTGATTCCGGATAAGGACTCACTGCCGATCGGGCTGTCGACGACTTTCAGGGAAGCCGTGCAGAAGCGCGATAGGGGGACTGTCCAATCCCGCATGTACGCGAGCTTCAGGATTGAAAACGGGGAAGACCCGGAGGATGTCATGGACGGGCTCACCAAGGAGCTAAGCGACTTCACTGCTAAAAACGCACTCGGAGAGGATGGCTCGGATAGGGGGCTTCTAGCGTATCCGCTCGCAGAACAACTCGGAGATTTGAACCTCATCACGATATGTGCGATATATAAAAAGGATCATTCAACGATAGAACGCAAAATGACGGCCGTTCTCAGGGCGCGGATGGCGAGGCACGAGAAGCGCACATGGCACAACCCTGTTTCAAAGGTCCTTGAAAAAGCGTCAAGGCGCAGCCTGGGCAAGAAGGCGAGGAAATAATAAACCGACGAAGGTGACCGGATGACAAAATCCAGAGATGAAAATATACCGAGGACCAAATTACCGGAAAAGGAGGAACTCAGGAGGTACGTGATCCAGGCGTCTACGAACAGCATGGAGTCGTTAAGGGCGATGTTCGACAACAAGCTCCGCCGGTGCATGGAGATGGGCGAGGCAAGGAAAGTCGAATGCAGGAAATCTTTCGAGATGCATATAGAAGAGATGAGGGACCTGAACGACTCGATAATATGGTGGCTTGACCATTCAAACGGCATACTAAAAAGCATAGAATTCCTTGAATTCGTATCTAAAGGGGGAAAGCTGGGGTCCATGCTCAGGGAAGCGGGCGTGACTGAAGGCGAGGCCAGGGAATACTGGGCGAGGTACCAGGACAATGCGCGCCTGGTATCGATGGTAAAGCGGGCGAAGTCCGCATGGCTGGTCATATCCGCCCTAAGCTCTGTCTTCACAGATAAGCCGGATGCGTTGGCGCCAAGCATGGATTCCGCCAACACCAGGCTGTTCCGGCTGCTGTCGAAAGGCGCATTCGAGGAAAGCGCGGTCAGCATAGGGGAAATAATGGCGGTGTTGCACGAGAAAGAAAACACAGCCCGTACGCTGTACAGCGAAAGGTCAGCGCTAGTACAAGGAATATCTGAGCACAAGGAATTGTTCGAAAGTGTCGTAGCTGAGGCTAACCGCATGCGCAATTCAGTATACGTAACCATCCCGAAATCTGAAGACTACGGATACAAAAAGGCATAGCGCTGCGCCACGGAAAGGGCTCCGGCGACTTCGGATGACATCCGCACTGTCCAGCACGTCAAAGAGCATCAGGTATTTTATACCTTCTGTCGTTAACTACTAATCGCTGCTTTCTGCAATGCTTAATGCATCAATTAATGCATCGATATATCAGTGATCCGAATGTCAATGTACAAGGAGATGAAGGAGACGTTTCAAACACAGTATAAGGAACGACCCGTAGAATTGAAGTCCAGGCTCGCAAGATGGAATGGCGAACCTCCGATAGTCAGGGTGGAGAAGCCTACGAACATAGCGAGGGCGAGGGAGCTCGGCTACAAGGCAAAGCAGGGTGTAGTGATCGCAAGGGTAAGGGTGCTAGGAGGAAAGAAGAAGAGGGCCATGCCGCCGGGAGGGAGGAAGCCATCGAAGTACGGCAGGTTCTTCGCCAGGCGGAAATCCACCAGGGCTATAGCCGAAGAGAGGGCTGCGAGGCGGTTCTCCAACTGCGAGGTGCTTAACTCATACTTCATAGGCGTGGCGGGGGCGCGCCAGTATTTCGAGGTCATACTTCTTGATAGGGCGAATCCGTCCATAGCCTCGGACAACCAATACGCTGAAATAATAAACCACAGGAACAGGGCGTTTAGGGGGCTCACAAGCGCGGGCAGAAGCCATAGGGGTCTGGCAGCGAAAGGCTATGGATCAAAGCGTTTCAGGCCGAGCAAGCGGCAGAGGACCAGGGACTGATCGTCCGCTTCTCATAAACCTTACCTGTGCCGCCTACCCGGGTCGGTTCACCATCACGCACTAGCAAAGCTTCACGGGGGAGTGTAACCGCTAGTCCATGAATTTACGTATGATATCCCGGTGGCTTGCAGATTGAGGTTGTCTCCGGAATAATCCTTCTCGTTTCCATTGAGCGGCCACCACCCGGCAAGGTTTACAAGGTTGATCGGAGCGCCTCCTATCCCTTCCTGATAAAGCGCGCTGAT
>JAJYEJ010000039.1 GCA_021785805.1 Microcaldota archaeon
CGAGGGCACGCACGTCCTCCTCGGTTACGGTCTTGCCGTCCATGTTCCTGTAGAGGGACTCGATTACTATCCTTATCGAGAATGGCAGCCTGGACATCTTCCCGAATCCGGCCTTCTCGAGTAATGGGAGGGAACAGTATTTTACCGCCTTTCCTGAAGACAGCTTGAATGTCAGCATAGTCTTCCATTTGATCCCGTTCGCTTGAGGAATATCTTCCGTTCTCATCTTGCCACCGAATAGAATGAATAGACGGCTAACTATGTCATGGAAAGTATTTAAGCGCTTTAGCGGAATCCCCTTCCTTTAGGATACTTCCTTGAGCTATTGGAAAATGGCGTCCATAAGTCATCAGGTACGCCATCGCCGACTGCGATTTGGACATTTGCTCTTGCATGCCATCTACTTATTCCATATGGCGTATATTTGACATGGTGTAAGAACCACACGACCTGTTAATCGGATATTGACCGGTTATTCTTTGTAGACGTAGTATTCCAGTATTTGCATATGTTTTTATGCCTTTAGAAGAGAATAAAGCTATACTTCTTTAGAGTGGTCATATGTTCGAAATCAAGATGGATGATGCGAGGTACTGGAAGAACTGTATAGACTCGATAGTAAGCCTCATAGACGAGGGGACGTTCACGATATCCAAGGATGGGATATCGCTGAAGGCCATGGACCCTTCAGGAATAAGCATGGTCTCGTTCACCATACCGAATAAGGCATTCTCCAAGTTCGACGTAGATAAGCAGACTGTAGTAGGGCTCAACATAGAGAACCTCAGCAAGATCATGGCAAGCTCCAGGAATGGCGAGCAGCTGCTCATGAAGGACAGCGGCAATAAGATCGCTATAGAGTTCATCGGACAGACAAGCAAGAGGAGGTACAAGCTCCCTATCCTTGATGTGAGGAAGGACCCTGAGAAGGAGCCTAAGGTAGCGTTCGAGTCGTTGGTCGAGGTAAAGAGCGACTCGTTGAAGGAGATAGTGAAGGACGCAAGCCTGCTTTCCACGTATGTCGGATTCAAGACCGACAAGAACTCATTCGTAGTACTGGCGAAGGGAGATGCGGGAGAACTAGAGGAGGAGCATATGAACAACGCCGATGCGGTGAAGAAGCTTGACGTCACCAAGCCATCACAGGCGACATTCAACCTCGAATACCTGGAACGTATGATAAGTGCCGCGCCGGCAGGGTCTAACGTATCGCTATCCATAAAGACGGAAGAACCGATAAAGGTAGAATATAAGATCGGTGAAGCTGCGGTGTCGTACTTCCTGGCTCCGTACATGGAGAACTGATCAGACCGTATTTTCGGTAAGGTCATCCAGTGTCTTTATCGTCCCGGAACTCTTCAGCGTGTAGAATGCGGTCTCTTTTCCGTTGAGCGATTTGATCAGCGACAGGGCGAGAACTAGAGTATCCTGTCCGGAGAGGCTTGACCTTATGATGAAGCGCTTGCCGTCTACGAATTTCATTATTTTAGGGTTAACTGACGGATAATTTATCTCGCCAACCGCCTTGAGGAGCTCGCCATATAGAGCTTCTGCGAATGCATCCTGTTCAGCACCGGCTATCCCTTCCGCAGATTCCACAAGTATGTACCTGCGCTTATCCCTCATCATTTGAATTCACCGTTGATCTTGCTTATCGAGTACCTTGCGTACCGCTCGTCCGCGCCTAAGAGCTTCGCAAGCTCTATCAGCTGCATGTATGAGTTCATGTGCCTTGGCGTCTTCGCCATGCTCACGAACGCCACCCTTATCTTCATCTTTGATGCCTTCCTGAACAGCCTCCTCATCCTGAATATGTTCTTCGACCGCTCTATCCCGGTGGATGCAGTTATGGCGCTCATCGGCATGCACAGTATGGAGTCATTTGATGCTATAGCCTCCATGAGCTTTTCGTCTATGAACGACCCAGTTATCGAGACCGCGCCGGCTCCGCCCTTCACGAGGCTTATGAGCTGTTGCGTGTCGCGTCCGAATGCTATGCCTCTTCCAGGCACTTTTGGTTGTTTATGTCCTGTGCCGATCGCGGCAACGTCTTTGTTTATGGTGAATATCTCTGCAAATCCCAGCCGCTTCGCTAATGCGCTGTCGAATCCACACGTCTCGGATACAATGTCATAGTACTCCAAAAGATGCACCGTGCAAACAGGAATCAGTCTAGAGGCCTTGCCTTGCTCTTCAGCATGTCCTCTGCTGCGCCATCAGGCTTGCCTCCTTTAGATACGCCGAAAAGCTCACCCTCCAGGACATCCTTCATCTTCTGCGTAGGATAGAGTAGTTTTATCAGCTTGGTATGCCCCCTTATGCCCTTTCCTGACTCGAACGAGATAATGAGGCCCTGCATCTCGAGCTCCGATAGGTATTTCCTGTACCATCTTTCGCTCTTCGCCTCCTTGCTCATGTTGTTGCTTATCGATCTGTATCTGTTATATACCTCCCCGCTGAAAAGGTAGGTGTCCACCCCGTCGGTGAGCTTCTTGTACGAGCCTCCGCTCTGTGTGAGCATTGCTATGGCGTATAATACTATCTTCTGGTGTTCTGGAAGGGTCGATACCAGATCGTATACGACCTCGTTCTCCGCGGCTTTTATCGCATCCTCAGCCTCTTTCATGGTTATGCGGCTTGCCTCCTTCTCCTCGGCCAGTTCACCGGCCTTTGATAGCACCTTCAACGAGAACCTTGCATCTCCACCCTCTTTCGCAGCCGCAGCGGCGACGTAATGCAGAACCTCGTCGTCGACTATGTCCTTCTTGAAGCCAGTCGATGATCTGTCCTTGAGTATGGCGTAGAGCTCGGTTGCGTAGTATGGCGCGAAAACCAGTTCAGTCTCGTACAGGGATGAAAGGCTCCTAGGATCAAGCTCATCCTTGAACGATACCTTGTTCGATATCCCGATGAGCGTAACCCCGCCTGCCTTCACATCACTGTTTATCCTGGTGAGTGTGTAGATAAGATCGTCGAGATCCTTCACCATGTCTATCTCATCGAGAACGGCAACGAATATCTTATTGTCCTCCTCTATCCATGATGTGAGCTTCTCGTAAAGATCCACTGCCCCGTACCCCCTCTTTGCATATGTAGGTATATGGTCGCTTATTATCTTGTTCAGTACCCTGAACCTTGAGTTGTATATCCTGCAGTTTATGAACGATATCCTCGCCCTTGTATTAGGTATCCCTTTTACCTCCTCTATAACGTACCTGACGCACGAGGTCTTGCCGGTTCCGGTCTTTCCGTAGACGAATAGGTTTCTTCCCCTCTCCCCTTTCAGCGCAGGGGCGATGGCCCGTTCTATGTTGTTTATTTCCCTGTCCCTGTAAAGCAGCTTCTTCGGGATAAAATGAGGCGACAGGACCTCACGGTTAGAGAATATATGTGATTCTGCAAGAAGATCGCTTAGTGAACGCATGCTACCCCTCTCTTGATGTCCTCTGCATTGAGGGTTTATGTTCCTATCCTTAAAATGCTTTCCTTTGCTTTATGACTATGCCGGTCAATGCCCGTGAGGGCAGGAAGCCTATCGCTTCTTCCTGCCTGAAAAATACAAAACCTATTTATTGGCTCCAGTGCAAATAGCATCGTGATAGCTTGAAACAGCTTAGCCTTGCATTGTTAATCCCAATAGCCTTGCTGATGGTACTGCCAATAGCGAGCGCGTCTTATACTATTATACACTTCAATACCACAGCCGCACTTAACCTGAACGGCAGCGCACAGGTCAGCGAGGTATATACGGTACAGATGACAAACGCTTCGCTCGGCCAGTATGAGTCAAGCCGGGTGTCCCTGAATCTTACGCTGAGCCAATGGCAGCAGCTGCTCGGACCTGCGCTTGCGCCGCACATACTCAACCCAAAGTCTGGCGTATACGGATTTAAGTTTATACCGGGGCCTCCGACGCAATCCGGACCCGGGCTGTACACCTCTTCGGTGCTCATGACATACATAGTGCAGAATGTGACTTCCGTGAACCAGACTGCTCCGCGCACCTACCAATATACCTTCAACAACAGCGTGTTCAACTTTGAACATGCGGCAAGCGGCCAGGTGCTGAACCCGCAGGCCACATTCACGATAGTGCTGCCTGGAGGATCGAGCATTATCTCAGTATACCCGATACCGGATTCCCCATCGAGCGCATTCACCAAGAATTACCAGAATGTAACTGAGGTGTCGTGGGATGCCGGCGAACCGCTTTCCAAGTTCGCTCTGCAATTCGTAGTCAAGCAGAGCCTCGGCGGAGAGGTGGTCCAGTTTTTCACGACGGTCTACAAAGCGCTAGGGATATTCGCTTATGTGATAATAATAGCGGTAATACTGCTGTTCATACTTTACACCTACCTTAAGGCGGAAGCGACTAAGGACTCCTTGCATAAATCGACTGCGAGGAAGAGAGGTGTACGCAAAAGATAAGGGTGCCGTTTTTGCATGAATATGAGATAAGGGTATTAGAGGCGCTTAAGAAGAAGAACGGTGCGACTCTCGGGGAGCTTGAGATACAGGCCGGGATCAGCAAGGACTCCGTGCTCTGGGCGCTGGAAGGCCTTTCCTCGAAGGGAGCCGTCGAGGTAGGCAGGGTTAAGAAGGCTTCGGCTGACCTTAGTGAGGAGGGAAGGAGGGACCTTTCCGGATTCCCTGAAGAGGCTCTTGTGAAAAAGCTCCTCGTGGCCGGAGGGTCAGGGAAGCTCTCTGGTTTAAAGGATGATATCGCACTCATTTGGGCGAAGCACAATGGATGGATAGCCATAGACAAGGGAGAGGCAAGGCTGACCGATAAGGGAATTGAGTTCGCCTCAGGGAAATCAGAGTACCAGGCCAGGAAGGTGCTAAATGGCATAGCTGGATTCTCGTCGGATCCGGAAAGGCTTCTGGACTTCCTGAAAGCGCACAAGGATGCGGTTGATTCCCTGGTGAAGCGTGGTCTCATAGACATCAAGGAGCGTGTGATGATAAGCAGCGTCTCGATAAACAGCGTAGGAGAAGGGCTTCTGGAAAGTGAATCCAGGGATGAGGGCATCGGACTGCTCACAAAGGAGATAATAGTCAACAAGACATGGGAGAAGAAGGGGTTCAAGCCTTATGACATCAATGCTCCAGTGGAGAAATCCACACCGGCGAGGATGCACCCATTGCATGAGTTCGTGGATATCATCAGAGGGACATGGCTGGAGATGGGCTTTGTCGAGATATCCGGACCCATCATAGAGTCCGCGTTCTGGAACTTCGATACCCTGTTCTCCCCGCAGGACCATCCGACGAGGGAGATGCAGGACACCTTCTTCCTCTCAAACCCGAAGCAGATAAACATAGAGGACATAGAGCTCCTCAACAAAGTGAGGAAGATGCACCTGAAAGGGTGGGGGGATGCATGGAAGGAAGAGGTCGCACAGCAGGCCTTGCTGCGCACACAGACAACGGCGGTGTCTTCGCACTACATGCACAGGCTTGCGCAGGAGATGGAGCAGGACTATCCGGTAAAGCTCTTCTCAGTAGGAAGGGTATTCAGGAACGAGAGCATAGACTACAAGCACCTTGCGGAGTTCTACCAGTGCGACGGGATAATAGTAGGCAACAGGCTCACCCTGGCGAATCTCACCGACACGTTAAGGAAGTTCTACGCGAAGATAGGGATTGAAGGGGTGAAGATAGTGCCCTCTTACTTCCCGTTCACCGAACCTAGCCTTGAAGTCCAGATGTACGATGAACAGAGGCAGAAGTGGCTGGAGCTCGCCGGAGGCGGCATAATAAGGAAGGAGATCACTAAGGCATTAGGGCTCGGGAATAAGACCGTGCTTGCGTGGGGTATGGGTCTTGAGAGGCTGCTGTTCAGGGCGCTGCATGGCTTGGATTCACTGATGCCGTTATACACTAATGATATAGGCTGGCTTAGGACCAGGAAGAGGCTGATCCTCTAGGGATGAAAATGGCGACCGTCACGTTTGAACTCAAGGATTTCTGGAGCAGTGGTTTCGATGCAAAGTCCACAGTATCCCTGTTCGAGAAGATAGGGGTAGAGGTGGAAAGCGTTGATGATACGTCTATCATGATAAACGTCAACCCGAACAGACCCGATCTGCTGGATTTCAACGGGATCCTCAGGGCGTTCAGGAACTTTGTCGGGAAGAAAGTGCCTTCCGAACTGGCTTACAATATAGACAAGACTCCTCTCACGGAGGTCATCGTCTCAAAAAACGTCAAGCAGATAAGGCCGTTCATAGGCGCCCTTATCGCCAAGAACGTAGACCTCACCGGAAATAAGCTCAAGTACCTGATTAACTTCACGGAGAAGTTCTGCGACACATTCGGAAGGAGGAGGAGGAAGCTGGCCATAGGCATACATGACCTCAGCAAGATAGATGGAAGTGTCATATACGATGCCGACCTGGAAGGGAAGATCACCCCGCTCAACAAGAAATCGGAGATGCGGTTCGATCAGGTCATGGAAAGCCTCCAGAAAGGCCAGGAATACGCTGACACCGTAAAGAGGAAGGGAAAAACCGGCAAGCCCATATACCCGTACATAAAGGATTCCGAGAAGGTGCTTGCGCTCATACCGATAACTAATTGCGAGGAGACGCGGGTGACCGAATCCACAACTGACATATTCATAGACATGACAGGGACGTCACTGAATACGATAAGCCAGGCGGCTAACCTGCTCGCATGCTCACTGATCGATAGCGGGGCCGAAGTATTCCCGGTAAGGATCGATTACGGAAAGCGCTCCGTAGTCTATCCGGAATTGGAGTTCAGCCAGATGAGGGTCACCGCAAGCGTAATCGAAAGGACGCTCGGTGTGATTATGGGCAAGTCGGATATGATAGCGTTCGGAAACAAGATGGGCTACCCTGCCGCACAGTACGGCAACTCCGTCCTGTTCTACACCCCGCCATACAGGGTAGATGTTCTCAGCGACAGGGACATAGTGGAGGACGTGGCCATAGCGTTCGGCTACGACAACATATCACCATTGCCGGTCGCCGGGACGTCGTTGGGGCTCCCCGAAGAGGTTTCGGAGCAGCAGAACGAGCTATCCAGGTTCCTCATCGGCTTGGGCTACTCCGAGGCGATGAATACGTTCCTTACGAACGAGGAGGTGGAGTTCGCGAGGATGTCCCGGAAAGCGGATGAGAGCACGCTGATAAGGGTGTCGGAGTCAAAGACCAGCGCTTATACGACGCTGAGATCCTCGCTTATCCCGGGCCTGATGGGAAACCTGGCTGCTTCTACAGGACAGAAGATGCCGATCAGGCTCTTCGAGATAGGGCATGTCTTCAGGCTGAAGGACATGAGGATAGTGGAGGGGGTGCACATGGCAGCTGTGAGCGAACACGCTAAGGCTAACTTCGCTGAGATGCGTAGCGTGATCGATGAACTGATAGGCTATGCCGGGCTGTCCGGAGCGGCGGTGAAGGCACATACAGACCCAGCCTTCATAGAAGGGAGGTGCGCTGCGATAATGGACGGGAATGATGTCATAGGGGTTTTCGGGGAGATCCATCCTAAAACCCTGCTAAGCTTTGGCATAGATGAACCAGTAGTGGCGCTGGAGTTCGCAGTGATAAAGGAGATAAAGTACAAGGCATAATTGTAATGGCATTAATCGACAAGCGGACTTCACCTTGCCTTTATGCAGGTGCCTATAGCTTCTTCGTAGCGTCTATTCTTACTACAGTTTCGCGTCTCCCGGAGGTGCGGTTATCCGTTTCACTGCACCAATGTGATTTATGACTGTGTGACAACGCACGATTGCCCTGCTATATCACCAGCAGGATATGAAGTTTGTGCCAGTGTCCATGGGCTGACTGATGTACCTGAGACTGACGTTGTATATGTAGTTTGGGAGGCAGGGCCTCCAGCGTAACCACCGATACAGTAGATATCTGGACCCTCAGAGGTGCATGGGAAATAGCCCACAGAGAGAGGATAATTTCCAGTTGGTGATTGAGGCACCCACTGCCCGACTGACGTGCCTGATATGGGTGCCGCGTAAACGGCGTTGACACCAACAACACCGGTAAATCCTGCAATACAGTATATCGTAGACCCGGATATCACGCATGGTTGTCCGAAAATACCAGATGGTAATGGATAATCGCTTGTTGATGGTTGTAGGACCCATTGGCCTACCGTTGTCCCTGAGACCGGTGCAACATATATGGAATTGATTGCTTCTCCAGATGCGCCACCGCCTACGCAGTACAGGTACGAATTTGAATAAGTGCAGGACTCCAACCAGTCAGCGACAGGATAGTTGCCAGTCGTCTGCACCACCCACGGACCAACCGCGGTTCCCGATATGGTCGCCGCAGCTACCATGTTCGTAGGCGTTCCAGCGACCTGGCCTCCAATACAGTATATGTCAGAGCTTGACGCAGTACAAGAGTCTTGGTAGATATTCAACGGATATGT
>JAJYEJ010000040.1 GCA_021785805.1 Microcaldota archaeon
CAGGAGCCACATAGATCAGGGATACCAAGAAACCAAACGGCATCAATAAGCTCTGGCGAAGTATGCATTCTGCTCCGCCTTCTTCCCGCAATATACGCACTTCTGCCGCACGTCCTTGCTCTCGAACGGGATGACCCTTATGGTGGCGCCGGTCTCCTCCTTGATCTTCGCTTCGCATGCCTGGCCTCCGCACCATCCAGAAAGGACGAATCCGCCCTTATTCTCGATCGTCTGCCTGAACTGTCCATAGTCGTCAGTTATGGTTATGCTCGCATCCAATGCTGCCTTGGCCTTCGCGAAAAGGTTCTTCTGGATGTCCTCCAGCAGGTCGGCGACAGATGCCGAGATGGCCTGCATTGAGACGCTCTTCTTCTCGAGCGTATCCCTCCTTACCATTACGGCCTTTCCCTCTTTGACATCACGCGGGCCTATCTCTATCCTTACCGGAATGCCTTTCATCTCATGGTCGTTGAACTTCCAGCCCGGGGTCCTGTCGTCCCTGTCGTCCAGAATGACCGATATCCCGGCAGTCGCGAGAGCGGACTTTATCTCCCTGGCCTTTGCCAGGACCTCTTTCTCCTCTCCGGTCTTGTAGATAGGCACTATTACCGCCTTGATCGGAGCGATCCTCGGAGGAATGATAGCCCCCCTATCATCGCCGTGTATCATGATCAGTGCGCCGATCAGCCTTGTGGCTATGCCCCATGAAGTCGTCCACGCGTACTGCAGCTTGCTGTCCTTGTCCAGGAACTTGATGTCGAACGGCTTCGAGAAGTTCTGGCCGAGATTGTGCGAGGTGCCGGCCTGCACCGCCTTCCCGTCAGGCATCATCGCCTCTATCGTGGTGGTGTATAGAGCTCCTGCGAATTTCTCGGACTCGCTCTTCTTCCCTACCAGGAGCGGCACGGCCAGATAGTCCTCCGAAAGCTTCCTATAGAACTCAAGTATCATCATCACTTCCTTGTCCGCTTCCTCCTTGGTGGCATGCACAGTATGCCCTTCCTGCCATAGGAATTCGCTTCCCCTTATGAACGGCTTAGTGGACTTTATCTCGGCCCTCAGGATGTTGCACCACTGGTTAAGCAACAAGGGGAGATCCCTCCATGACCTTACCCATTTCGAGTAGAAGCTGTATATCATGGTCTCGGATGTCGGCCTTATCACCAGCCTTTCCCCCAGCTTGTTGTCCCCGCTATGCGTCACCCAGAAGACTTCCGGGGAGAATCCCTCTAGATGTTCCTTCTCTTTCGTAAGGAAACTCTCCGGTATCAGCATAGGGAAATATGCATTCCTGTGTCCGGTCTCGAAGATCATCTTATTGAAGACCTCCTGTATCCGCTCCCATATCGCATACGAATTTGGCATGAACGCTGACGTGCCTTGCACAGGTCCGTAATCCGCGAGTTCCGCCTTGGCGACTACCTGGGTATACCACTCGGAGAAGTTCTCGGACTTCTTCACTGTGATTCCCTCCTGCCTTTCCTCTCTCTTATCTGATTTCCCTGCCATAGCATCAACGCGAACTATTAGTGTTACGGTAAAGGTTTATTAAGACCTCTTCTTTACCCAATGCATGCCCCGCCAGCACCGCCAGGACATCTGTTCCAAACCTCGTGAGCATAGCGGTATCTCCAAACTCTATGATGCCCAGGTTCCTGAGTATCCTGCTGTTGACCTTGAGCGTGGACAACGCTATGCCCTCCCTGCAGCTGATTTCCTGGAGAACGGCCGTTATGCTGCAGCTACGGTTCTTCGCTACCGACCCAAGGATAAGGAGCTGGTTCCTGTTCAGGGCCCGCACTAGGAGCCTCTCCCAGCGCGCACAGGCGAGGGCTCGTCCTTTGTTGGTTGGCTTTCATCTACCTCCATATGGACACCTCAACTTGTTTATACGATAATTACGTTTCGATTAATATATATTGGTTATGGGCGAACCCAGTTGCCCTTACCGATATTTATATCGGAGCGCCCATTCTACTGCGATAGCATGGAGTTCTCAGCCGACGACAACGTTAAAGCCAAGCTGAAGGGCATGTCCATAGGCTGGATAGTCGTTAAGGGGATAATCGTCGAGGGTGCGAATAGTGGCATCGATAAGATTATGCGGTATGTAGACGAAAGGACGAAATTGAAGTTCGGTTCGATGGGGAAGGTACCCGATGATCCGATAATCAAGGGAGTAAGGAGGATGTTCTCCACGATAGGCATCGACCCGACGAAGGAACGGCCATCAGGAGAAGCGCTCATAAGGCGGATAGTAGGCGGTCAAGGCATACACAGGATAAATACGGTAGTGGACTTCAACAACTCGCTCTCGATATGGACCGGATGTCCATGCGGGGCATACGACCTCGACAGGATATCCGGACGTGTGGCGTTCGTGATAGGAGGGAGCGGGGAGCGGTACGAGGGGATAAAGGCGCCTTCCCTCAACGCCGAGAACAGGCTTCTCACAAGGGACAGCATATCCGTATTCGGGGGTCCGGTCGCGGATTCCCTAAGGACGGCAATCACACCTGCCACAAAGAATGTGTTATTTTTGGTGTACTGCCCCCCGGGCATCGAGGAGGGATTCCTAAGAGAAGTAATCAAAGGCGCAAGCGACGAGGCAAAATCAGCGATTCATGGCGACGTTGTCGAATCGGGGATATATCCGATTTCCTGATTAGCCGGTTTCCCTGTAGACGCCCAGCATCCTCTCCCTATGTACTTTATTTGGCCTGAAGCTTTCAGATCATTCATGATGCTCGACAAGGATTGCATGGTTATCCCGGTGACCCCGTAGCTCCGGAGTGCTGCTATCAGATCCCTTTTCAGGATCGACTTCTCGGGAGCGAAGTCGGTATTCCTTCTTATTATCCGTTTTATCCGTCCGATTACCTCGTCGTCTACATGCCCTCTCTCTTCAAGCGCGTTCTCAAGGAAAACCCTTTCATCCTCCTGAGTTACTACCGGAGTATCGATAAAATCCAGCGTGAGGTTAACGGCTCTTTCGACGTTTCTTATTATGTGGTTGTAAAAGAGTCCAGTCATCTCGTTCGCCGAGGCCTTTGAACACGTAGACCCGTCTACAGGCCTGGTCGGCTCAAGCGCTCCGATATCCCTGAGCGATCGGAGGACCACTCTTATCCCTGCAGAAACCCAGAAAGGATTCGCCTCCTTGCCCCTCTTGTTGGAGATTGGGCGTATCTGCCTGCTTATGTCATTGGTATAAAGCACGTCGTTCAGGTGGTCTTCGATATACCTGATTACCGGAATGAAAATGCTCCTTGGCGGGAATCCGGTGCCTGCGGCCTTTGCGGACTCTTTAGCCAGCTGGTAAAGCTCTTCAACAGGCATTCCGAGAAATGCGATGCTCTTTACCCGATATGTGTTTAAAGCGCGTTTGCTCTCGTCTTCATGTTGGGTGCTAATGGATACGAAATCTATCAGTCCGGCATCACGCAGCTTATGCAGCGACATAGAGAGTGACATCCTTCCATTGCTGTTGATGCGCTTCATCAACTCCGACTCATTCATGGGTCCGTACTCGAAGATGGCTTTCACTATCTTGTATGTCTTCAATGCGCTGTCCGCATGCCCAAGCAGCCTATACATGGAATCGTACAGGTGCTCTGGCAGCTCCTTTCTGGCTCTCGCCACGAAGCTTATCGCGCATCCTGCCAATGGCTTTAAGCAAAGTTCGCCTGCCGGGGTGAGCCTGAACCGCGCAACGGCAGTGCCGTCTTCATCAGCAACCTTCAATTCCAGCATTCCGTTCTTTATGAGCTCTGAACGACCTGTAGGGTTAAACTCTCTATCAACTTCGCATCTTACCGAGTTCATGGTCCCTTCTTCCACCGCGAGACCCCTCACCCTGTTGAGGATACGCTGCACAGCGTTGTCTACCGCACTCATGTTGCGCATGTTCTTCCAGCGGTCGGCATTCTTCCTATACCACACACCGGGCTCCAGGCAGTAAGTGACATATGCCCTCATATCCGGAGTCATGCAGGAAAGGAATCGTTGCCTGGCTGAATCCTTATCGTATACCCCGGCGAAAGTATTCTGCTCTACGAAGCTCGCGAGAGCGTTATCAGAACGTCTTTCAGTTGTCGAAACCAGAGAATCACCAGCTGAAAGGGCTGAGACTCATATAATATTTAGAGATTGCCATCGCTCAAGACAGTACGCCAAAGCTCTTTAACTCCTCGACCAGCTGGCCATAGTTCCTGAACCATATCGAGTCGACTCCTACGCTCTCAGCGCCTATCACGTTCTCTATCATGTTATCTATGAAAAGGGCGTTCTTTGGCTTGACTCCGGTCTCTTTCAGCACTGCCTTGTATATGTTGGGGTCGGGCTTCCTCATCACCATCTCGTAGGATAAGAAAACCCTTTCGGGATGTATGCCCTTCAGGTATGTGCGGTGGATCTCGGCGTATCTGCTGCGGCTTATGTTGGACAGGAGGACAGTCCTGTGACTGCTTGATATTTCATTGAACAGCCTGATTACCGACTTGTACGGCCTTGCGGTCGCCATGTAACCCTGTACCCATCCGAGGTCCAGCCCGGTAATCCCGAAATGCTTGGCCACCATGCGCTCCAGCCCGGGCACGTCAAGCGCATCGAAATCCATCAGCGGTATGAGCGGAAGTATGAACCTCTCAAGCTTCCCGTATGGTATGGTCGGCAGGATCTCCTTATGGAGATAGCGTATGTAGCGGTTCTCGGAGAAGTTTACCAAGACGCCTCCGATGTCGAACATTATCAGTCTTTTGCTGCTGGCCATACCATCATCTGGGAAGAAAGATATTAATAATATCTAACACACAACCGTAAACACAAGGCTGGTGGGATGAAGTTCCTAGTGACCGGAGCCAATGGCTATCTCGGGGCAAGGATACATGAGGACCTCGGAAGGGCATTCGAGGTGTCGGGGACGTTCCACAGGGTCCAATTATCGGATGGGCTTATACAATTAGACATAACGGACAGGGAGGCGTCACGCTCCGTGTTCAGCAAGGTAGGCCCTGACGTGGTCGTACATGCTGCCGCCGTGCCGACGGCGGCGCTGAGCAACAAGGACCCGGAGTATGCCAGGAACGTGAACGTCGCAGGCGCACGCAACGTGGCCATTGCCGCGGAGGAAATAGGCGCGAAGGTCGTTTACATATCCACAACTGCCGTGCTGGCTCCAGAGGCATACGGTCCTTATGCAAGGACAAAACTTGCAGGGGAAAAGCAGATATCGGCCATATGCAAGAGACACCTGATACTGAGGCTTGGGCTCGTAATAGGCGGAAGCCCGAATACGACGAACGACAGGTTCCAGAACCGGCTCCTCAACAACATAACAAAAGGCATTCCCGCGGTGTATGATAACCAGGAGAGGTATGAGGTCACGTGGGCCGGACACGTCTCGGAGGTGATAGCTGCCGCAGAAGCGGGGAATATCAGCGGGGAGACCATGTCCGTACTTGTCGACGGATGCAGGACAAGGTACCAGATAGCGTATGACATATTGAAGGACTTCGACATCAAGGTGGAGGGCGTGGCAGAGAGGAAGGACCTGGCCGGAGACTACGCGACTACAGATGAACTCAGGCGGCTTGGCATGCCCATGCACACGTATGAGGATGTCATAGGGCATGTGGTAGAGGAGACTAAAGCACAGTTGGCCAGGGCGGAAAGATAGCCTCTTTAAATGCTAACGCCAATCATATGCTGTGGAGACAATAGTAATGGCGTTGGGGGGCAATGCCCTTCTCAAGGCTGGAGAGAGGCCGAGCTTCCACGTGCAGATAAGGAACGTGATAGAGACCGCAGGCGTGTTGGCCCGGACGATAGCGAAAACGAATTCCGGGGTGGTGATAACGCATGGCAACGGCCCGCAGGTAGGAGACGAGATCCTCCGCAACGAATACGCCAAGAGGCATATGCCCATGCTGCCGCTTCATGTGCTGGGCGGGGAGACGCAGGCAGTGATAGGTTCAATGATTGAGCTGGCGCTCCACAACGAGTTCGAGAAGCTGGGGATAAAAAGGAAGGTATCCGTAGTGGTAACCCATGTCCGGGTGGACCCTGATGACCCCGCATTCAAGGCGCCGAGCAAGCCCATAGGCCCGTTCTACACCAAGCAGCGGCTGGGGCAGGCGCTCAAGACGAACGGGAAGCCGTTCGATTATGTAAAGGAGGACGGCATGTACAGGAAGGTTGTCGCATCCCCGATCCCTATGGACATCATCGAGCTAGATGACATAAAGCACCTTACAGACAAGGGGCATGTGGTCATATGTTGCGGGGGCGGTGGCATACCTGTGTATAAGCAGGGGCATGAATTCAGGGGCTCGGATTGCGTCATAGACAAGGACCGCACCACTGCGCTTCTGGGAAACGGACTCCATGCTGGGAGGATGGTCATATTGACTGATGTGAGCCATGTATATGCGGACTTCCCAAGGAACAAAGTACCCATAGAGTCGATTACCGTGCAGAAGGCTGCGCCCATAGCGGAAGGGATGGAGGACGGAACAATGAAGCCGAAGGTTGAGGCATGCATATCGTTTATCAGGCATGGCGGAAAATCGGCTGCGATAGGCAGCCTTTCCGACGCGGAAGACGTAGCGGTGGGGAGATCAGGCACTCAGATAAGCTGATCATCCTGGCATAATCTCAAAGCACATCGACGCATCAGGTGTCTAATCCTGCTTTAAGGCCGGTTCCGTCCTTAACGCGCTGCTAATCTGGAGTTCTGGCGCAACAGTTCCAACCTCCCCGGCAAATGCCTGGCCTGCCTGTTGCACTGCGCTTGCGGGAACCTCTTTTACGGGGTTCGCTTCCGTGCTTACATAAGCCACAGCACCCTGCTCCTTGCCAATGCGGAGCATCCCTTTCAATGACCTCCCTTCCACGACAGACGTGTAATAAAGCACTCCGACCCATACGTTTACATCGTCTATCTCATGGTTGTTCCACATTCCAATTATCTCTTCAGGGGTGAATTCATAGACCTCTATCGTTTCATCATCGTCAAGATGCTGGCCTGCATCCGACCTCTTGGCGCCCCTGGCGATGAAATAATGGGATTGCAAGCTTGTCCTAGGCGCCATCTGGTAGCCTGTGCCTATGCTCTCGAAGCTCTGGGCCGTATATCCGGTCTCCTCAAGGAGCTCCCTCTTCCCTGCTTCCTCAGGGTCCTCCCCTTCATTAAACGTGCCGGCCGGGAACTCCCACATCCACTTTCCCCTCTCTGTACCGCGGTTAGGAGGGGATCTCCACTGCCTTAATAGCAAAAGCTTACCTTCCTCAGTGACCGGTATCAATACCGCTACGTCGCGTTCATTTATCCTGTACTTCTCAACTTCCCTGTGGTCGCCAAAATCTATCCTCACCTTCTCGACGAACGCCCCTCTCCCTATCTGGAGTTCCTGATGAACATCGACTATCACCGGAGAGCATTTTTCCCGTCTATCCTTGGTTTTTGTATTGTCTGGCATATTCCATTACACCTTTATCAGTGTTGGAGCGTATATCCTCCCATATCCGATTGTCCTTTTCCCAGCGACTCGCCACATCACCGGCTAAATCCTTACTCCATACCTCATTTATATACCCTTTTCCATGACACGCTTCTTGTCGTATGAATCATTCGTGAAATGTCGTCCACAAAACCAAAAGCTATAAACCCGTCCGACGGTAAGCCGTTCGACGAACCATATGACAATGTATTTATATACCAAGTCCAGCAGTATAACGAACCAACACCTACTCGTAACGGGAGCACGGCAGGTTTACGGTGACCACAATGGCAGAAAACGGCTTAGCGAATGGCAATAGCGCGATGAACGACGGAAATGAGGATATAATGCAGTACCTTAAGGCGAGGAGCAACTCCATAGATGATACGCTCAGGAGGTACCTTTCCGATAAGGCATCCGACCAGTTCATAGAGAAGCTTCTCGGAAGGGCGCTCTACCACTATAATAAGGAGGCGATACAGGCTACGATAATAGACCCGGCATGGTACCTGCTCAACCTCGGCGGAAAAAGATGGAGGCCGATATTGATGCTATTGATCATAGAAGCATTGGGCGAGGAACCTGATAACTTCCTGGAATTCTCGATAATACCAGAGGTCATACACAACGCGACCCTCGTACACGACGATCTTGAGGACCGTTCACA
>JAJYEJ010000003.1:0-3956 GCA_021785805.1 Microcaldota archaeon
CATGATGCCGCCCGATCCATTTCCTTCCCTCCTGCGTTATGGGGAAATCACTTCTGGGCGAAGACCAGATATCCTGTGTGCCATACCCCCTTTGTCGATGGCCTTACCCCCTGCTCCCTGACCAGTATGTCCCTCTCTATGGTCTCAAGCGTGACCATGGTCCCGAACCCCGCCTTTTGCAGCGCGTTGACGAAATCCTTCACCTGTTCCATGTGCGGCAGGTAGCCTACCACGAATCCTCCTGCCTTCAGCGCCTTGTAAGCGTTCTTTATCGCCTTGTGCGCATCAGGCAGGTCCAGCGTCACCAGGTCGACATCCTTCTCAGCTATCCTCTTCTTCACGTCTCCAAGCTTTATCGTCAGATTGTCAAGCCCTTCATTCTGCCTGTTCCTTTCCGCTATCTTTATGAAGTCCTCCCGGTTGTCGTAGCTCACCACCTGTTTCGCTATCCTCGCCAGGGAGACTGCCAGCCACCCGCTCCCGGTTCCTGCATCCACGCAGATGCTGTTCTTGTTGACGCCGGTGTATGCTATGATCGGCCCTATGTCCTTGGGCAGGATGACCTGCGGACCTCTCTTCAGCCTTCTATAATGCGGTGGTATGAACATCTATTCACCCCCTATCCTTCCCTCTCCTCCCTCCTCCGCAGCTTTGCTCTTCTTCGCCTTTTTCTTGGGAGCCGCTTTCCTCCTCTTCGCCGGGCTTGCCTTCCTGGGTTTCTTCGTCGTCTCCCTTATGCCTTTCTCTGCGGTTGCCTCCTGTGTCTCCGAAGCCTTCTGTGCCTTTACCTCTTCCTCTCCTTCCTGCCCATGCCACTCTTTCTTCTTCCAGTCCTTCTTCGTTATGCAGTTGGGGTCGAGGTCCATCTCGAACGGCCTCCTCCTCGCCCTTATGACCTTTATTATCGGGGTATGGCAATGCTCGCACGTCCTTCCTGTTCCAAGTATCTTGGCGTTCTGGGGCACAGAGAACGTCTGGGTGCACTTCGGATAGTTCGCGCATGCGGCGAACTGCTTCCCTATCCTTGATCTCCTTATCACCATATCGCCCCCGTCCCTTGGGCATTTCCCTATGGTCTGGACCTCCCTTATGCCCTGCCTAAGCGATACCGATATCTTGTCTATGTTCTTGTCGAATGTCGCCAAGGCGTCCAGCAGCATCTGCTTTCCTTCCTCCAGCACCTCCTTCTCGTCCAGCTTGCCAGCGGAGATCTTCTCCGTATCCTCCTCAAGCCTCCTTGTGGTCTGTTCATCAAGTATCATGCTGGCGTTCTCGTTAAGCGTTTCGTAAACCTTCATCCCGAAACTCGTCACAGTTATGCTTGTCCCCTCGAGATAGCTCCTCTTGAACAGCGTGTCTATTATCTGGGATCTAGTGGCCTTTGTCCCGAGGTCCCTCTTCTCGAGCTCGCCGATCAGCCCGGCCTTGGTGTACCTCTTTGGGGGCTGGGTCTCCAACTCCTTCATCTCCGTGCCATCCACCTTCACGCTCTGGTCCTTCCTGAACTCCGGTATCGCTTTCTCCTCTGTCCTCGCATAATCATAGAAGTCCAGCCAGCCTCTCTCCACGATGTGGCTTCCTGAGGCTGCATATTGCTCGTCTCCTATGCCTGCCACTACCTTGACCCTGGATATGATCGCATCCTCGGCAAAGCATGAAAGGAACCTCTTGGCTATCAGGTCATAGAGCTTGTCTTCATGGGGGTTCAGCGCTGCCGGCATCACCCCTGTCGGGAATATCGCAGGATGGGCTTCGTCGGTCTTCTCGCCCTCTCTCGGCTGGTATCTCTTCGAATCGATAAGGTGCTTTGCCATTTTGGCATAAATCGGGTTCTTCGCCATGTCGGATATTATCTTAGGCAGCCCCAACGCTGCGGGGAGTTTCTGCGAAGACGTCCTTGGATATGAGATGTAAGCCTTCTCGTAGAGCGACTGCGCCACCGACAGCGTTACCGACGGGTCCATGCCTATCGCCCTGCTCGCCTCCAACTGCAGAGAGGTGAGGTCGAAGGGAGGATATGGGGCGCTGTGCTGCTCCCTTGCCTCTACGGAGAGCACCTTTGCCGAACCTCTGTTCGCAACTGTTTCGTCATAAGCTTTCTTCGCCTCGTTCTTTTCGAACAGGTCCCCTCTCGTGTTAAGGAATTCCACTCCCTCTATCATCGCCAGCAGCCTCCAGAACGGCTTTGGCACGAATTTGGATATCTCAAGCTCCTTCTGTGCAAGTAACGCCAGTGCGGGCCCCTGCACCCTTCCTATGCTAAGCGCGCTCCTGTAGTTCTGGCCCACTGCGGCTTTTGTCAACGCCCGGCTTAGGTTTATGCCCCAGAGCCAGTCCAGCATATGGCGCACCTCCCCCGCCTTGAAGTTGTTCATGTCCAACGGCATCAGGTTGTTATAGGAATCGACCAGGTCCTTCGATGTCGTGGTCGAGAACTTCATCCTCTTCGCATGCCCTGCCTTGTCGGCATGCTTTATCACGTTCGTGCCTATGACCGTTCCCTCTATGTCGAAGTCGCACGCGTTTATCGCCATGTCGCACTGCCTTGCCAGGTCAAGGAGCACCTCAAGGTATTCCTTCGTATGTGCATAGAACTTGCTGACCTCGTGCGAAGGTGCCCATTCGACATTCAGCACCGGATAGCCCCTCGCCTTGTCGCCCTTCTTCTGCCTTATGGTGTAGAGGTGTCCGACAGCGGCAGCGACGAACAGGGTGTTGCCCTTGTTCTCCATCTCGAAGTAGCTTATCTTGCCCTTCCCCTTCCTCTCCGCCCTTCCCTCCCCGAGCGCGTCTGCTAACCTCCTAGCTACGCTCGGTTTCTCAGCGATCACTAAAATCTTCATCTATTCACGAATGCTTTCATCTCCTTCTTGGTCTTTTCCTCGCCCCTGTCCTCTTGGGACTGGTCCTTGGCGCCGCCTTCCTGGGCCGCTCCTTGGAAATAATCCACGTATTGTACAAGCCGACCGCCAACGCGACCAGGAAAAGCAGGTAGAACGCTACGCCGGCTCCATAACCTATAAAAACGGCTATTGCCAATACTGCAAATACGATTGTCAGTATCGAGGTCATCATCTCTAAGTTCTTGAACATGATATCACAGGTGGGGTTGTGAATATATCCATAGTCATATTTATAACACTTGTTGCGGCGATACTTGCCTCGTTCTCTCAATTATCGTACAAGAAAGGGCTTTCAAGCAGGCTTGAAAAGCTGACCCATATCGTAAAGGCGATAAAGAACAGGTATGTGCTGCTCGGCGGCTTCGGGTACATAATGAGCCTTGTGATATACCTGTATGCGCTCTCCAAGGCGCAACTGTCGATCGTGTATCCGATATTCGCCAGTACGTTCATCTTTGTGCCTATACTTTCCGCGACGCTGCTGAAGGAGAAGATGAACGCCCAGAGGGTGTTCGGGATAACTCTGATATTCATAGGCATATTGGTGGTGGCTCTGACGAGCTAGTGGTTCGATGAAAGAGGGAAAATCGAAGAATCTGTGGCTGCTTCTCGGGTCGACCTTCATGGGAGCCATAGGTCAGCTGCTGTTCAAGTACTCGCTCGGGCTCTCGGGAATCCCTATGGCCGAGTGGCTGATTCTCGGGTTGCTGTCTTATGCCGGATCCACCGTGATATTCCTTTTCGTGCTGAGCAGGGCGCACCTGCACTGGGTCTACAGCATAGGTGGATTGAGCTATGTGTTCGCCGTGATTTTCGCAGGAACGCTCCTTGGCGAGAGCATACCGCCGCTAAGGTGGCTGGGCGTGCTTATCATATTCGCTGGGGTAGCGATAATAGGCGCTAGTTGAGCCGTTATAAGAAAACCTTAAAACCTAGCCGTCTCCATATACTATGGATCCCAATGGAGAAGGACATACGCAGGCTGTACCGCACATACTGGAAGCGCGAGCACATCCGCCTCACAAGGGATGCTTATCATAGCCTGGAGCTCAA
>JAJYEJ010000003.1:4056-28126 GCA_021785805.1 Microcaldota archaeon
TAAAACCTAGCCGTCTCCATATACTATGGATCCCAATGGAGAAGGACATACGCAGGCTGTACCGCACATACTGGAAGCGCGAGCACATCCGCCTCACAAGGGATGCTTATCATAGCCTGGAGCTCAACACTACGCTGATGTTCCTCAGGAAATACCTGCCCCGAAAGGGATTGGTACTTGATTCCGGGACTGGCGGCGGAGCGTATGCCTTACGGCTCGCCAAGGTCGGCTACGACGTGGTCATGCAGGACATCTCAAGGGAAAACCTAGCCAATGCCGAGAAGGAAATAAAGAGAGCTAGGATCGGCAAGAGGGTCAAAGGCATCGTGGAGGGGTCTATAACGGATCTATCAGGGTTCAGGAGCAATATGTTCGATGCCGTGCTATGCCTGGGCGGGCCGCTCTCCCTCGTGTACGGGAAGAATAGCAGGAGGAAGGCGATCTCTGAGCTTGTGCGTGTCGCGAAGAAGGGTGCGCCAATATTCATATCCGTGATGAACAGGTTCGGCTCCATCAGCCTGGCGCCGACCGAATGGCCTTTGGAGATAAAGACGAGCAACTTCGCCAGCGTAGCGTTCACCGGAGAAGACCGCCTATGGATAGGCAAGTATTACTGCCACTACTTCTCTCCGGAAGAGCTGGAAGAGGAGTTCAGGATATCAGGTAAAGGCGCCGATGCGCTCGAACTTGTCGGCCTTGAGGGTCTCGCAACTCCATCGATCGATGCGGTAAACAGGCTCGCCAAGGACAGGAAAGCTTGGGGGAACTGGGTGAAGGTGCACAACGCACTCTGTACCAATCCTATAGTCGTAGGAGTGAGCGCACACATCCTACTGGTCGCAAGGAAGAAAAGATGAATCCCTCTTTCTAATGATTATCGTATATTTATAGCTTGCATTCCATCCTAAGCCAGTGGGAAGATGGAGAATAAGATAATCGCCGACATCTTCAATGAAATCGCCGAACTTCTTAGCGTGGATGAACGTCCCACATCGAAGTTCGAGGTGCGCGCCTACCAGAAGGCTGCCCTCACTATCAGCACGCTCCAGGAGCCTATCGAGGACGTCTACGCCAAGGGCGGCCTTAAGGCCTTGATGGAGCTACCAGGGGTAGGGAAGAGCATAGCGGGACACATCGAGGAGTATCTCAAGACCCACAGGATCGAGAAGTATGACGAGCTCAAGAAAAAGTATCCCATAGATATGGCTGCCCTCACCTCCATACAGGGCATGGGCGCCAAGAAGGCGATAACCCTGTACAGGCGTCTCGGGATACGCAACATAGACGACCTCAAGAAGGCGCTCTCATCCCACAGGATCAGAAAGCTCGAGGGCTTCGGGGAGAAGAGCGAGGAGATGATACAGAAAGGGCTCACGCTCATGGAATCATCCGGAGGCCGCATGCTTCTCGGAGATGCGCTCCCTGTGGCCGAGGAGATAGTCAGGAAGCTCAAGGAGAGCGGACTTGCCAAGGAGGCCATGGTGGCCGGTTCCGCCAGGAGGATGCGCGAGACCGTCGGCGACATAGACATACTCGTGATATCCGGGAAGCAGAAGGAGGTAATGGACTTCTTCACCGCGCTTCCATCGGTCGACACCGTCCTTGTCAGCGGCCCGACCAAGACCTCCGTGCACCTCAAAATGGGGCTCAATTGCGACCTGCGCGTGATCGAACCTGAGAGCTTCGGCGCCGCTGTCCAATACTTCACAGGCAGCAGGGACCACAACATACAGGTAAGGACCATCGCCGTGAACAAGGGGTACAAGCTCAACGAATACGGGCTATTCGATAAGAAAGGAGTCAATATAGGGGGTATCAAAGAGGAAGGCATATACGAAGCCCTCGGCATGCAGTGGATGCCGCCTGAGATGAGGGAGGCAAGGGGTGAGGTGAAGCTTGCCATCAAGCACAAGATCCCGGATCTTGTCAAGCTGAAGGACCTGAATGGAGACCTCCATACGCACACCAAGGAGACCGATGGCGCCAACACCCTTGAGGAGATGGCCAACGAGGCGATGCGCCTAGGCCATGAGTACATCGCCACTACCAACCACACGAAGAGCCTTTACATCGCCAGAGGCATGAACGACGATCAGTTCGTAAAGTATTTCAAGCAAGTGGACAAGCTAAACGAAAAGCTCAAAGGGAAGCTCACCATACTGAAGGGCGCTGAAGTGGACATACTCAAGGACGGATCGCTGGACCTGCGCGATAGCACCCTCGAATACATGGACTGCGTTGTCGGTGCCATACACTCATCGTTCAAATTGGACAAGAAGGAGATGACCAAGAGGATAATCGCCGCTCTCGACAGCGGTCTTATCCATGTGCTTGCCCACCCTACCGGCAGGGAGATAAATGAGAGGCAGGCGTACGAGGTCGACCTCGAGGCGGTAGCCGAGACAGCTGCACGCAATAAAGTCGCGCTGGAGATAAACTCCTTCCCCAACAGGCTGGACCTTAATGACACCAATATAATGAGAGTGTCCGGCTACAATGTCCTATTCTCTATCGACAGCGATGCGCACAGGACCGCCAACCTCTCCTTCCTCAGATATGGCATAGGCACAGCAAGGAGGGGGTGGCTAACCAAGGATAGGATCATCAACGCAAAGCCCCTGAAAGAGCTGTTGAAATACCTGAAGAAGTAGCCTTCCGCTAATAAAAACGTATAGGACTTCGTCAAAAAACGCCATAAGGGATTTACCTCGGGAATCGTCGTGCATCTGGTCGAATTTACAGAAAGGTTTAAATATTTTATTGTTGCCAATATATGCGTCTAATTTTAGAAAGATTTATAAATATTATCATGATTGCGGAATACCATAAGATTCATGCTCAAAAAAGGTGTAAGAATGGCAAGCAAGTCCAAAGATGCAAAATCAAAACCAAAAGTCGTAAAGAAAGCCTCAATCAGCAAGGAGCGGGCGGTTCAGCCCACCGCTGTGCGAAGGATTGTCGTTAAGGACAACAAACTCAATGTCGAACCGGCGTCGAAGAGGTCAAGAGGCAGGCCAAAGGGCCCGGGCTTCGGCGCAATGCCGGAGGAGCAGCGCGATGTAAGGAATCCATCCATGGTCTCAGGATCTGGCCAAGGCGCCAGCCTTCCGGCTCTCGGCACTATGCCGCTGGAGCATGCGAAGACGCATGAGAGGGTAAGCAAGTGCCCGAGCTGCAACAGCACGGATCTCATATTCGATAACGAGAGAGGGGAGCTCGTATGCAACGCCTGCGGTCTGGTGATAGAAGAGAACGTAACTGATACCGGACCTGAATGGAGGGCATTCGATGCCGATCAGAGGGCGTCCAGGGCAAGGACAGGCGCTCCGATCAAGTACACAAAACCGAACCGCGGTCTTGTCACCGAGATTGACCTTTATAACAAGGACATAAGAGGCGTAAGGATCCCATCAAAGAGGCAGGCACAGCTCTACAGGATGAGGAAGTGGCACAAGAGAGCAAGCATAGCCAGCTCAAGCGAGAGGAACTACCTTATCGCCCTCCCGGAGCTCAACAGGGTAGCGAGCTACCTCGGGCTTCCGGACAACATAAGGGAGAGCGCGGCGCTTCTATACCGGAAGTGCGTGCAGAACAACCTGATACGAGGGAGACCGATAGAGACCGTGGTACAGGCGGTCATATACGCAGCATGCAGGGCAGCCGGTATGCCAAGGACGCTTGACGAGATAGCGAACATATCAGGACTACCTAAGAAGGAGATAGGAAGGGCATACAGGGTCATATCCCATGAGCTCGGCCTGAAAATCCCTCTTACCGATCCGATAAGCTACGTTCCAAGGTACATAAATGCGCTGAAACTCAGCGGAGAGGCGCAGGAGAAGTCCATAGCGTTGCTCAAGGAGGCGATGGCGAAAGGGCTCGTCTCCGGGAGGAGCCCGACCGGAGTGAGCGCAGCGGCAGTGTACATAGCCGGCGCCCTCGCTGGCGAGAGGCGTACGCAGAAGGAGGTAGCCGACGTGGCCGGAGTCACAGAGGTAACCATAAGGAACAGGTACAGGGAGCTAAAGGAGCAGCTCAACATAGACGTCAACCTCTAAGCGCAGCGCGCGGTGAAACAGATGCGGATGCACATTATGGCGGGGGCTTTGCTCCTGCTGCTTTCTTTTTTCATACTTTCGGCACCTACGGCCGTGGCTTTCGCGTCCGGCGGCGGCTCGCGGCAGAGCATAAACTCATCCATAAACTCCACAACCGCATACATACAGCAGGTGAACGAGAGCGCATACCTAATATTCTATCCGAACCTGAGTTCGGCCTACAACTATCTGCAAAAGGCAGAGAACGTATCCGGGACCAACGCCACCATGGCATATGTGTTGCTGTCTGAGGCTCGTGCCTCCGCGGCAAAGCAGCAGGATTACCTCAATGGTGAGAAGCAGGTCTCAGCCGCTGTCATGGCTGCCCTCACAATAATCACCGCATTGCTGCTTTTCCAGGTCATGAAGAGGCGCACCCCTGCCAGAAAAGCGACGACAAAGCGTTGAACGTTCCAAAATCCAGTTTCGTGTTAGACAAATGACTAAATTTCACGGAATTGCAGAACAGGTTTAAAAGGGTGATTGTTCATAATATCATTTAGAGGGTGGAAATCATGGGAGACGAACTAGAAGTGGAACTGGGATCAGTGCACCAAGTGAAAGTGGATGCAAAAGGAGTAAGGGATGAAGGGATTGCCAGACTTGGAAACTTGGTAATTTTCATAAAGAACGCTAAGACCAGGATAGGCAATATGTATAAGGTCAAGGTGACCAAGGTATACCGGACATTTGCGTATGCCGAGCTGGATGAAGGCTCAAAGCAATTCATCGGCAACGGGAGCGTGGTAGACCTCGGTTGATGGGATTCCTTTATCCCATCCCCTTTGCTTCCTCTCTTTCGCATTGGAGCATAGAAAGCCTTTTATAAATGACGGATTAAGTAGTATAGCAGTAACTGCGACCACAGTAAATCATTCTGCAACGGAACAGAAACATAAATCATCTTTCTTGTGCATTGCGCATCGCACTTAAAATCAAAGTGGTGGACATTTTAAACAGTCACATCATAAGCCGGAATTGTACGGGATAACGGATGTGTGGGGCTTCAAGGTACCAAGTAAGGAGTGATAGGTATCAGATATGCATCAGATACGCTTAATAGGTGGAAAATATGTCTCAGATCGATTCTGACGAGTACAAGAGATACTTCAAGGGCACGACGACAGTTGGTTTGGTATGTTCAGACGGCATCGTCCTCGGAGCGGACACAAGGGCTACGATGGCGAACTACATAGCCGCTTCAGAAGCGAGGAAGGTCTGGAAGATAGACAGCAACCTCGGGATGACCATAGCAGGCAGCGTTGGGGATGCGCAGGAGCTCATAAGGGTCCTCAAGGCACAGAACGAGATATACAAGATGAATGAGGGAAGGTCCCTTTCGCCGAGGTCGGCCACATCACTGCTTTCGATAATACTCCAGGACAGCAAGATGATACCATACTACGTGGAGCTCATAGTCGGAGGGATGGATGGCGAAGATCCACAGCTATATACCCTGGACCCGCTCGGAGGGGCGATACAAGAATCAAAGTTCAACTCCACCGGCAGCGGATCGTTCATAGCCCTTGGTTATCTTGAGGATATGTACAAGAAGGGCATCTCCACAAAAGAGGCCATCAAGGGAGTGGCAAAGGCGCTCTCGATAGCGATGAAGAGGGACTCAGCCACCGGAGACAGCATGATAATAGTCGAGGTCACAAAGAAAGGATATGTAGAATACATGGGCAAGGACCTGGAAAAGATAATATCGGCTAAGCAGCAGTGAGCAGTAATCGATAGTCGAAAGGATGGTGGATAGGGCAATTCCCTATCATATCTTCTGGTAATAGTGGCAGGCAGAAGCCATACTGGGCATCTGTACGGGATATCCATACGAGATACAAAAATACAAGACGCAAGACCAGTGATTTTTTGGAGGACAAAAAGAGCGGCAACGGAAAAGAGAAACAATTCAATGAAGAGGTTTTCAAGACCATAGAGGCGATGCTGCCCGGGGAGGCAGGCTACGTCAAATCGGAGTTCGAGGGCCCAGATATAGTGGTCTATATAAAGAACCCCAAGGTGATGTACCAGGATGACTCAATAGTGAGGAACATCGCAGCCCACATCAAGAAGAAGCTCATCATAAGGAGCGAAAGCTCATCGCTCATGGCTCCTGAGAAGGCGCTTGAGATAATAAAACAGCTCGTACCGCAGGAGGCAGGCATGGGCAACATAAGGTTCATGCCAGAGTTCTCGGAAGTCTACATCGAGGCGCTTAAGCCCGGGCTCGTGATCGGCAAAGGCGGCTCAGTGCTGAAAAGCATAGCGATACAGACGAACTGGACCCCGAAGGTGCTAAGGACGCCGACTATGCACAGCTCTACAATAGAAGGCATAAGGCAGCTCATGTTCAACGAAACCGATTTCAGGAAGAAGTTCCTCGCAGGCGTCGGCAAGAACATAAACAAGCCGATAATGAAGAGCGAATGGCTGAAGGCCACGGCGCTTGGAGGATTCAGGGAGGTTGGGAGGAGCAGCCTTCTTCTTGAGACGCCACACTCAAAGATAATAATAGACTGCGGTCTCAGCCCAGAGCCATCGATAAAGGGGCTTGATGCCAACCAGGACTCTGAGGTCAACAAGGCATTCCCGTACCTGGACAGCGCAAACTTCTCGATAAACGAGCTAGACGCCGTCGTACTGACACATGCGCACATGGACCACATAGGCTTCGTGCCGTATCTGTACAAGTTCGGGTACAACGGACCGGTCTACTGCACGCCTCCGACAAGGGACCTTGCAGCATTGCTGCTTAACGATTACATCAAGCTGGTGCAGAGGAGTGGCGGAACCCCACTATACGACGAGAAGGATGTAAGGAAGATGCTCATGCACACGATAACGAGGGATTACACAGAGGTAACGAACATAACGGACGAGCTCAAGCTTACCTACCATAACGCAGGCCATATACTCGGCAGTGCGACAGTGCACCTCCATGCCGGAGAGGGCATGTACAACATAGTGCACAGCGGCGACCTAAAGTACGGGTTCACAAGGCTCTTCGACTCCGCAGCTGTCAGATATCCAAGGGTAGATGCGCTGTTCATCGAGAGCACGTATGGCGGACCTGGCGACATAACGCCTAACAGGCACAATAGCGAAGCGGAGCTGATGGAGACCATAAAGAGGACCATAGCAAACGGCGGCAAGGTGCTGATACCGCTGTTCGCCGTAGGAAGGTCGCAGGAGATAATGCTTACGATCGAGAACCTCTTCATGGAAGAGGGCAACAAGCTTGGCGTCCCGGTATGGCTCGATGGCATGATACTGGAGGCAAGCGCGATACACACCGCATATCCGGAGTACCTGAGGGACAGCCTAAGAAACAGGATACTGAACAACAGGTCCCCGTTCGAGAGCGAGATATTCGAGGTGGTGAAGGGCGAGCGCGATGAGGTGTTCGACAAAGGTCCTGGAATAATACTCGCAAGCGGCGGAATGCTCAACGGCGGAGCCAGCCTGGAGTACTTCAGGAGGATGGCGGATGATCCGAAGAACACGATAATATTCGTAGGCTACAACAGCGCCAACTCCCTGGGAAGAAGGGTGCAGAACGGCTTGAGCGAGGTCGCGCTTCCGGACCAGGAGGGCAAGCTCCATACCACAAAGGTGAACATAAACGTAAGGACAGTCGAAGGATTCTCAGGTCACAGCGACAGGAGGCAGCTCCTGAGCTTCGTCGAGAACATGAAGCCAAGGCCAAAGACGATTTATTCGATGCATGGTGAGGAGCAGAAGTGCGAGGATATAGCGAGAACGTTGGGAAGGATACTGCATGCCGATGCAAGGGCTCCGATGAATCTCGATTCCATAAGGCTGAAGTGAGCCGTAAAGCGCCGCGCATGATGCGAAGGGTTCTACAACGCTCTTAAGAAGACACGTATGTCCGCCAAAACTGGTCTAAGGTCTAGAAGACGAAGAATCTCCTCTTGCCTTCCTTGTCCCTATCCCGGTCTTTGCCGCTTTTTGTCGTGTCCCTGAACTGCTCCAGAAGATCCTTCTGCCTTGAATCGAGCGATAACGGGACATCCACGATCACCGTCAGTATTTCATCCCCCTTCCTTGATGGGTTGTTAAGGTGAGGCATCCCCTTGCCTTTCAGGACCTTCTTGGTTCCGGTCTGCGTTCCGGGTTCCAATCTTATCTTTGTCATTCCCTCCAGGGTCTCAGCTTCGGTTTCTCCTCCGAGCGCGGCGATGTAGAACGGCACATGCAGGTCTGCGAACAGGTCGTCCTGCCTCCTCTCGAAGGTGTTGTCCCTTGCCACATTGATCTCGACATAAAGGTCGCCGGTCCTGTCCGTGCCGAAATCTCCCATGCCGTGCAACCTGAGTCTCGTTCCGCTGTCTACTCCGGGCGGAATCTTCACCGTTATCTTATCCACACTGCTTACCCTTCCAGTCCCGTTGCACGTCCTGCAAGGCTCTTCAAAGGATTTGCCCTTCCCGCCGCATTTCTGGCATACGGTTATCGTCTGCATTATGCCGAACGGCGTTCTCCTTATGGTCTTCTGTTGGCCTGTGCCTTTGCAGGTATCGCACTTCACTATCCTGCTTCCCTCCTTGGCTCCGCTTCCATTGCAGCTTGCGCACACCTTGACGTGCCTTAGCGTAATGTTCTTCTCCGCACCGAATGCCGCCTCTTTCAGCGTTATGTCCATGCGGGCTAATATGTTGTTGCCTGCGTCGGCTTGCCTTCCAATCCCTCCGCCGCCGCGGCCCATGCCGAACGGATCGAAGAAGTCCCCCTCTCCACCGAATCCACCGAAGCTTATGTTTATGCCCATGTTCTTGAGTATCTGCTCTATATCGAATCCTTTGAATATATCCTCCTGGCTGAACCTCTGTCCGAACTCTTCGGAGCCGTACATGTCATACTGCTGCCGCTTGTCTGGGTCGCTGAGCACAGCATAGGCTTCATTGATCTCCTTGAATCGAGGCTCGGCCTCCTTGCTCTTGTTTCGGTCAGGATGAAACTTCAGCGCAAGCTCCCTGTACGCTCTCTTTATCTCGTCAGTGCTTGCGTTCCTTGGCACGCCAAGGACATCGTAGTAATCTTTCGGCATCCGAATCTCTTCCTCTACATCACTTGTTCACCTTGAACTCCGCGTCTGTCGCGCTGCCTTCGTCCCCTCCCTGGGATCCCTGTCCCTGGTCAGGCCCCGCCTGCCCTTCTGGACCGGCGCCTGCGTCAGGGCCTGGAGCTCCTTCTGCTCCCTGCCCCTTGTACATATTGGCGCCAATCTCCTGGAGGACGTTCTTCAGCTCCTCCGCTTTGCCTTTTATCCCCGCGAGGTCGTTCTTGGCTATCATTTCTTTTAGGGAGTCTTTTGCTTTATTAATCTTCTCCTCCACCTCCTTCGGCACCTTGCCTTTGTATTCCTCAAGGGTGTGTTCAGTTGTATAGACGAGCGACTCCGCTTCGTTCTTCGTCTCTATCTCTTCCCTCAACTGCTTGTCCTGCTCCTCATACTGCTTCGCCTCGTCCATCTTCTTCTCTATTTCGTCCTTTGACATCTTGTGCGGCGCCACTATGTCCATGCCCTGGGACTTGCCAGTCGCCTTATCTTTGGCGTTTACGTGCAGTATCCCGTTGGAGTCGATGTCGAAGGTCACCTCTATCTGCGGAACGCCCCTCCGGGATGGCGGTATCCCTGTAAGGGTGAACCTTCCGAGGTCCACGTTGTCCTTAGAGAGCGTCCTCTCCCCCTGCGTTATGTGGATCTCAACGCTCGGCTGGAAGTCCTGCGCTGTTGTGAATATCTGGCTCTTCTTGATTGGTATGGTGGTGTTCCTCTCTATGATTCTTGTAGCCACCCCTCCCAGCGTCTCTATGCTGAGGGACAGCGGTGTTACATCAAGCAGCACTATATCCTTGACCTCCCCTCCGAGCACCCCTGCCTGGATCGCCGCTCCGAGCGCTACAGCTTCCATAGGGTCGACGCCTCTCTCTATCCTCTTCCCGAGGAGCTGCTCAACATATCTCTGTACTATTGGCATTCTCGTAGGTCCGCCTATCAGTATCACCCTGTCGAGGTTGCTCGGCTCGTACTTCGCGTCCTTCATGGCCTGCGATACCGCCTTTGCCGATCTTTCTATTATCGGCACCACCAGGCTCTCAAGCTTCGCTCTTGTGAAAGGGTATGTGAAGTTTACCGGATTCCCTGACTTGTCCTTCGCGAAGAACGGCAAGTTTATCTCGGTGGACAGGACAGTGGACAGCTCTATCTTCGCCTTCTCTCCTGCCTCCCTGAGCCTCTGCATGGCCTGCGGGTCCTTTGACACGTCTATACCGTGCTTTGCCTTGACCTCTCCCACTAAGAAGTTGACTATCGCGTTGTCCATGTCAGTTCCTCCAAGCTGCGTGTCCCCGTTAGTGGACTTCACCTCGAAAACCCCATTGCCGAATTCCATTATGGTTACGTCAAGGGTTCCACCTCCGAGGTCATACACCAGTATCCTCTGCTCCTTCTTGCCTTTGTCCAAGCCGTAAGCCAACGCCGCCGCTGTCGGTTCGTTGACCAGCCTAGCCACCTTGAAACCAGCTATGGCGGCTGCATCCTTCGTCGCCTGCCTCTGATTGTCGTTGAAATAGGCTGGCACGGTTATGACTGCATCGCTGACGTCCTCGCCAAGGTAGAGCTCTGCATCCTTCTTTATCTTCTGTAATAGGAGCGCAGATAGCTCCTGAGGGGTGTATTCCTTTCCGAATATCTTGTACCTGTAATCGGTGCCCATCTTCCTCTTGAAGGCTGTCACAGTCCCCTCCGGGTTGGCCACAGCCTGCCTTCTTGCTGGCTCGCCTATAAGCCTCTGTCCGTCCTTGAGGAAAGCTACATAGCTCGGGAAAGCCTTCCCGTATAGCGATGTCCCCTCGCTGCTTGGTATTATCCCGGGCCTTCCGCCCTCTAGCACTGCCGCTGCACTATTGCTGGTCCCTAAATCTATCCCTATTATTTTTGCCATGTCTTCACCTTTTTTCGGTTTCAATTATCACTTATTCTTTTCCTCTGTCATGTCAACGTTATCCTTTGCCACTATCACTGATGCTGGCCTCAGCAGGATGTCCCCCAATGCATACCCCCTCTTCGTGACGCTGATTATCGTGCCGGGCTTTTTGCCTGGATCGTCCTGCATCATTATTATCTCGTGCCTGTACGGGTCGTACGTCCCGATTGCCTTCACCTCTTCAAGTCCGCTCTTCTTCATCGCGTCCATGAAGTTCGAGTAGACCAGCTCAAATCCCTTTATCATCGGCTGGTTGCCGGACTCCTTCACGGCTATCATCGCAATCTCGAACTCGTCGACAATAGGAAGGAGCTCCTTCATAATCTCGGCCTTTCCGATGAGCTTGGCGTTATCGACGTCCGTCTTTATCCTCTTCTTATAGTTGTCGAACTCCGCCGCAAGCCGCAAAAGCCTTTCCTTGTAGGGCTCCTGCTCCTCTTCCTTCTTGCCGTTCTTCTCTCCTTCGACATTCGATTTTGCATCTTCAGCCATCGCATCATCTCGGGTTGTTCGGCCTCAATCTTGTGGATAGGGCCCTGTCATACTCATTTGCCATGTTTATCATCTTCTTCATCTCGATATCAATGTCGTATTCGACCTCCTCCAGTGCCTTAGAGAGCTCCATTGCCCTTAAGTAGTACTGCCTTCCTTGCTTGACTACCAAGCCGCAATCTATGAACCTGTTGAGGTGGTATATGATCGTGCTCCTTGAGGGGCCCTTGCCCTTGTGTAGCTCAGAGCTTGTAAGTCCTCTGTTATCGTGCGCGGCCTCCGCCAGTTCAGCCAGCATCTTTTCCACCACATTGTCCTCATCTAACCCATTCGAGAAGCCCAGTTCAACGCAGATCCATCTTATTATATCATCCGGATTGTTGCGTACTGGTCTTGCTGTTGAATGGATTGTGATCTTTGCCATAAGCTATATTTATGAAGCGATATAACTAAATACCTTTCGTTATTATTTCAATAATTATTGATATATCAAAATATAATAGACATATCAAAAAAGAGGACATTATCGATAGCCTCAAATCAAAGGAGATAAAATCCTAAAATCCGCTTCAAGATTGCGGAACCTCAAGCAATGCCCTATTCCTCTCGAGCTCGAACGCGAAGAACTTCCTTGCGCCGAGAATCCCGGTATGACCACTTTCGGCGCAGGACCGATTGCCGCAAGAAGTAATGGCCCAAGACAGCACGTTCAGTTCCTCAGTGGACATGTTGTAGGTGGCCCTAAGCCATTCCATCCTCCTCTCCATATCTGAAGCAGCCACCATGGTGCTCCCATCCCTCGGGCCCAAGCCCACATAACTATGGAAAGCGGCGCATATCTCAGGGCCTGTCCTAAGCCAATGTCCTTCGTCGAGCCTAAGCATGGTGCGCAGCGCAGCGTCAATGCTTTTCCGAAGCAGATTGTCGCCCAGCCCCTCGGATGCCCTCTTGTCGCGAAGCGCAGCTTCGAGTGTAAGAAGGAACATGACCTCCTGTGCCACAGGGTCGTGCCGTAAAGGAATCGCATGTATGTTGCCACCAAGACTGAACGGATTGCCATTATGCCAAACTCCGCGTCTGACGTATGACCCATCGATCCTTTGTGTCATAACCCCCATATACCTTCCATTACTTGGCTTATTTATATCCTTTCGTATATTTGACATCTGTCAAACGTGCCATAAACAGGTGTGCAAAAACACAAAGGATAAAAGCAGGAAGGCATAATATCTACCAGGATGGGGGTCAAATGATAAACGTAGATAGGAGCAATGTAGAGGACAAGTTGTCCAGATCCGAGAGAACTGCAGTGCTTTTCTATGCGGATTGGTGCCCATACTGCAGGGCGTTCAAACCAAAGTTCGAAGCCTACGCTAAGAAGACAAAGACGGAGCTTGCCGAAGCTAACATAAGCGACGAGGGCGATCCATTGTGGGACAAGTTCCGCGTGGAAGTAATCCCCACAGTTGTGGTATTCTCAAGAGGGAAACAGGTCGCTAGAGCCGACGGCAAAGCCGGGATCGGACTGGGCGAAGCCGACTTGGAAAGGGTTCTGAAAGAATCGGACAAGAGATGAGGTGCCGGAATGCGACCCAGAAAGGCGATCATAACATGTGCGGGCAAAGGGAGCAGGATGGCACATCTGACATCCTATATGCCCAAGGCGTTATTCCCGATATTCAGGAGGCTTGACGGAAAGGTCGCTGCAGAACCTGTAATAGAGTCCATACTGGCATCCATGTCAGATGCAGGCGTTTCGGAATTCTGCTTTGTCATCAGAAATCACAAGGAGCTACTTGAGAGCTACCTCTCCACCAGGGAGATAAGCTTTGTGGCCCAGCCTGAGCCGAAAGGGTTCGGCGACGCTGTGCTAATGGGCGAGCAGTTCGCTTTAGGCGGCCCCGTATTCGTGCACGCTGACGATGGCGTTCTGACCGGTGGGTACAAAGAGGCCGCATCATTGTACGATCAGAAGGACGCCGACATCATCCTGTTGCTCAGAGAGGTCTCTAATCCACAACGCTATGGCATAGTCACGGCAGTTCCAGAGGGCGAGTTCATGAACCACAAGCTCTTCAGGATAAGCGAGGTGGAGGAGAAGCCGCAGAACCCAAAGTCGAACCTGGCGCTATCCGCGGTATATGTGTTCTCGCCGAAGATATTCTCTGCGCTGCATGAGACGAAGGCGATCATAGGAAAGGAGCATGAACTCACCTATGGAATAAGCAAGGTCATCCACGACGGGGGTGTTGCATACGGGATACTCCTGGAGAAAGAGAAGTGGCTAAATGTGGGGGATCCTGACAGCTACCACAAGGCACTCGAGTACTCCTACGAGAATTACTGACCGTATCAACGCCACATAGTACGTGGCATTATCGCTCCTCTGTATCGCTCGAGATGCTGTTTCTGCGCATCCAGGTCAGTAAGCATGCTCTTTAACTCGCCATCCATGTTGCGCTTCAACTTATCGAATCCCAGAGCCGGTAGTACCTTCCTCTCGATGTTGTAATAATGCTCTTCCTTCTCCACTCTCGGGTTCTTCACGCTCCCGATTGTCGCATCGATTCCAAGGCTTTTAGCGGCATTCTGCACTGATGTGGCGAGTTGAAGCACGGAAAACAACTCCCTAAACTGGTTTACTGTGCGGAATGCGCCACTATCGGGAGGGTTGTCCACTAAAAGCCTTAGCGCCTCCACACTGTCCTCAAGGGAAAGGAATCCTCTGGTCTGCCCCCCTTTTCCATAGACGCTCAATGGCATTCCCAGAACAGCCTCTACGCAATATCTGTTCACCACCGTACCCCATGTCTCGTCGAAGTCAAATCTTGTGAAAAGCCTTGGGTCGGTTATGTCTGCGGTCCTTGTCCCATAAACAGGACCCTGCATTATATTTGTAACAGTAAGCCCCCATAGCCTGTTGGCGAAGAGAAGGTTGTTCGTGTCGTGGACCTTGCTCCAGTGGTACCACGAACCGGCGAACTTGGGGGTGGTTATCGAATCCTCCTTTCCCCCTATCGTTGTCGTGAGGTAAGGGGACTCAGGTACGTCGAAATTAGGTGTCCCATATTCGCCCATTGTTCCCATTTTTACAACGTGCGCATTTGGGTTCGCCTCCCTAACCGCATAGATCAGGTTTATCGTGCTAACTATGTTGTTCTGCATCGCGTAAGCGGCATGCTTGTGGTCTATCATCGAGTAAGGCGCAGACCGTTCCTCAGCGAAATGTATTATCGTATCTGGCCTCTCTTTGATTATGGCGTCGTGAAGGACCTCATATCTTGTTATGTCCCCATCATAGAACCTTATGTCCGCTCCGCCCAGCTCCTTTACCGCTTTGATTCTCTCTCCCATGGAAAGGATAGGCAATCCTGAATCCGAGCCGACCTCTTTTACCGCCTTTCTGGTAAACATGTTATCTATTCCGGAAACCTCATGCCTCTTCGACAGCCGAAGCGCAAGCGCCCAACCGAGATATCCATCAATCCCCAATATCATTACTTTCAAAATATCACTCAAGGCGGTCCCCAGAACCCAGTTATAATGAGAAACAAGGCTTTTATCCCTTCTCTTCTGACAGTTCGGCTATCGTGGCCATTATCCGATGGCGAACGTCAGCCTCCTCCTCCGGACTTTTGTACTGCATTCTCGGCCAGAAGAAGCCATGGAGCCCGTCCTTGAAACGCCTTGGCACTATGTGTATGTGCAGGTGAGGCACGCTCTGGCCTACCTTATTATTTATAGCAATGAATATCCCATCGGAGCCCATGGCCTTCTCCACAACCTCTGATAGGAATTTCGCCTTGCTGAACAGCCTTCCCACTAGCTCTTCAGGAAGATCCATTATCGTTTCATAGTGCCTCTTCGGAATAAGCTGAAGGTGTCCTTTGAACAGAGGTCTGTAATCAAGGAAAGCCATAGTCTCGTCGTCCTCATACACTACGCTTGCGCTGGCCGGATCCGAGACGAAGCCACAGAATCTGCATGTCTTCGCAACGCTGCCTGATGTCGTATGCATCGGTCTCCTCCAAATAGGTATTACTGTTGCGGCAACCGTTATAAATGTTCATTGCAACTGTTTAGCGCTCCGTATAACACGCAGCATACCACCAATGGGCGATTGCAGATGGAAAATACACACGGTAAAGCTATACTGATACTCATGGTGATAGGGACGTTCATGGGGGCGCTTGACACCACCATAGTGCTCCTTGCGCTTCCGGACATAACCGGAGGGTTGTCCACCAACCTCTCCTCAAGCATATGGACGATAATAATCTACCTGCTTGTGGTGTCGATAGCTACCACCCAACTAGGAAAGATCGGGGACATCTACGGCAGGGGAAAGATGTTCAACCTGGGGTTCGCGGTATTTACCGTGGGCTCTGCACTTTGCGGGTTCTCCCCTTCCATAGGCGCATTAATAGGATTCAGGGCGCTTCAAGCCACAGGAGGGGCACTGATGCAAGCCAACAGCGGCGCCATAATCGCGGACACTACGCCGAAAGAACACAGAGGTAAAGCCTTCGGCTATCTGACGTTGGGGTGGAATGTCGGAGGCATGTTCGGGATAGTATTGGGTGGGATAATCACCACATTCATAGGATGGAGGTACATCTTCCTGATTAACGTACCTGTCGGGATAATAGCCACCATAATAGGGGCCAAGTACCTTACAAACAAACGTTCTACGGCCCAGAAGATAGATATCAAAGGCATGGCGCTTCTGGGCCTTACGATAACCGCCCTCTCATACTCGCTCATTGATGTCGCGTCGCAGGGTGCGTCCATCTATAATGGGTCGTTATTCCTGGCAGGGGTGTTCCTGGGACTGATATTCATACGGAACGAGAAAAGAACAGAAAGCCCCACTATAGACATAGCCGCTTTCAAGAACCGGATACTCAGGAATTCCATACTGGCGGCATTCTTCCAGAGCCTGGGATATCTCGCTGTAGTGTTCGTGGTTATAATGTATCTGCAGGGCATCAGAGGCCTCAGCCCTCTATCTGCATCGCTCCTTCTGGTTCCCGGATACGTAGTTAGCAGCATGATAAGCCCTTACATGGGCAGGCTATCCGACAGGTTCGGCTCCAGGGTGATAGCGACAATCGGCATACTGCTGATGGTGCTTACAGTTGGGGTATACCTATCCCTTACGTTGACTAGTCCATTGTATGTCGTGCTTGTGGCATCAGTGTTCTCCGGAATAGGGGGAGCGATGTTCTGGCCGGCGAACAATAGGGCGGTTATGTCAAACGCTAGCGGTACCCAATACGGAAGCATATCCGGGCTTCTAAGGACGGTCTCGAATCTCGGGACTATAGGCAGCTTTGTGCTGTCCCTGGTGATGGCATCGCTTTTTGTACCCAGGCAGGTCGCGTTTGAGGTGTTTGTAGGCACATCAAAGCTGATAGGAGGTGTGTCGAACGCATTCCTCGGAGGAATAGATGCCGCATTCGTGCTGTCTATAGTCATACTGCTGATAGCAGCGGCGCTCTCTCTGACAAGGGGAAAGGAAACGGCAATATCACAAAGTAATTAAAAGGCTGACTCCACAATAAAATCGAGGTATGATGCGACTCAAATCTTATAGGAAACCGGTACCTAAACGATCCAGGATGGATAAAGCCGAGGAGAAGGATCAGGTAGCCACAGAGTATATAATAACATACGGCTGGGCTATCATAATCATAGTAACGATACTGCTTGCGCTCTATGAATTCGGGGTCTTCAATTCAATAGTGCAGGGACCAAGGCTTCCTCCAGGTTCCTGCTTCGTATATAAGAGTTCAGCAGGCTCGACGCTACAGGGGTTATGCAACGGCCAGCCGGAATACATCGGAGCGTTTAGCGGTACCACTCAACCAGGCATCCCAAGAGGCCCTTCTGCATACGTGGCGGTAAATGACATTTATCTTAATACGTCGGGAGGCGGCACAAACACCGCCATGTTCTGGCTGTATTGGAACGGCACAGTGAATGCAACGCCAATAGGCTTCCCCGGCTACTACATGTGGGCATCCCCTAGCGGCTGCTTCGGATTCGTCACCGGGAACAAGAATGACTACGGGATAAGTTCCAGCTCGATAAGCGGCAAATGGGTGTTTGTGACAGCGGTCTTCTACAACGGCCAAGCGGTAGGAAACGATAAGCTGTACATAGACGGCGTGCAGCAGACCATGTCGCAGTGTTACGGCACGACGCACTCCGGAAGTGTCGCCAATCCTATCTTAATCGGAAGCACCGCAGGAACGCGAATCGCATGGTATGGCGATATAGCCGATGTACAGATATACAACAACACGCTCTCCCAGGCTGAGATACAGGGCACGTACAAGGAAGGTATGGGAGGGGCGCCCGTTACCCTTAGAAACCTTATAGGGTGGTGGCCGCTAAACGGCAATACTAATGACTATTCGGGAAATGAGCAAAATGGCCAGTCGGTAGGCGCCCTGAACTATCTGGGAGGATATTCATACCCTTAACGCGGGCAAGTGCAGTTGCACACAACGCATAAAAATACAAAGACGCATTCTCTATCATGGCAATACCTCCAAAACTCAAGAGAGGGGACAACATACGGGTCATAGCGCCTTCGCGGAGCCTATCCATGATAGGGAAGGAGACAAGGGATATCGCCGTGCGGAAGCTGGCAGACATGGGGCTGTCAGTGAGTTATGCTGCTCATGTGGAGGAAAGTGACGAACTCGTCTCTTCCAGCGTAGCATCGAGGATCGAAGACATCCATACGGCATTCTCCGACAAGGATATAAACGGCATTATGACGGCAATAGGTGGATTCAACTCCAACCAGCTCCTGAGATACATCGATTATGGGCTGATAAAGGCGAACCCAAAGGCGCTTTGCGGCTATTCGGACATAACCGCGCTGTCCAACGCCATATATGCGAAGACAGGAATGGTCTGCTATAATGGACCGCACTTCTCCTCCTTCGGGATGAGGAAAGGCATAGACTACACGGCAGAATACTTCCAGAAGTGCATCATGGCTGCCGATGCTTATGCTATCGAACCATCAGATGAGTGGAGCAACGATATGTGGTTCATGGATCAGGAGAACAGGACATTCATAAAGAATGAAGGCTATTGGGTGATAAACAAAGGCAGCGCAAGGGGCACCATAATCGGGGGCAACCTGTGTACATTTAATCTCCTGCAAGGGACTGAATTCATGCCCAGCCTCGCTGACAGGATCCTGTTCTTGGAGGATGACGCGGGGACAAGACCGCGCACATTCGATAGGGATCTCCAGTCCGTAATCCATCAGCCCGGATTCGAAGGCGTTAACGGCATAGTCATAGGCAGGTTTGAGAAAGCATCAGAGATAACGCTGCCGCTGCTTACTAAAATAATAAAAACCAAGAAGGAGCTCGAAGGCATACCTGTCATAGCGAACGTGGACTTTGGGCACACGACCCCAACGATAACTTTCCCGATCGGAGGCACGGCATCGCTCAACGCGGATGGCGGTACGCCAGTATTGGAGATAATCGGGCATTGACCGCCGCAACGCATTCAGTTTTCTGTCCATCTCTGTCATTTCTGTATCGAAAGGTTCTACCGCTTCCCAGCACCCCCTTGTCGCATTCTGCCAGGTAGCAGGCGTGTTAGCGTCTTATCGGGGACTATTTCGTCCGGCTGGTTTCACGTTCCACATACGCCACTATAGATTAAAGAGCCTCAGGAGGGATTTGAACCCCCGACTTCCAGTTTACAAGACTGGCACTCTACCAACTGAGTTACTGAGGCACGGATAGATAATTAGGTCATACCGTTTATAAAGATTGCGAATTATTCACGCGAGAACCTTTCGGCATAGCCGACAATTGCGCGTATCAGTGGTGTAAGCATCTTAAGCCTTGATCCAACGCGCTCTATGAACTTAATGTCTCCTCTGTCAATCCCCTTCGACGCGGCCAGTAGTGGGGGGAAGAGCAGAAGCGCAAGCACTGCGTCAATGATTATCGCATACCCGCTCTGGTGCAGAAACACCGTCACTCCGAACATCAATGCGCCTATAAGCACTGACACAAGAGCTACGAGGACAGGTTTCCTGAATGTGTGCTTGAACCTGAACTGTTCCTCGAGTGCGTGTATGTATATCAAGTCGAGGAATACCGGAGACAGGACGAACAACGCCAAGAGTACACCATCGACCTTGAGATAAGGGGTAAGGGCAAGCAGCAAAACCACCTGTATTACCACCGCAAGTACCTGGTACTTCATGAATTTTTTAGTATCCCCATATCCTATCAGCAATGTGCCACCATAGTTCCCAATTATCCCAATCACAGTGCCTATCACTATGACGGAGAAGTAGAATGGTGCAAGTGAGTACGCCCTTGAGAAGAATATCCCAAGCAATGGTGTAGAAACAGAAACCAGATAAGCAAGGAGCGGCAGGAGGAACAGTAAGGTGTAGTGTATGCTCCTGTTGTATGCTGCACCCATCTTCGCGGCCAATTCACCCTTAGAAAGGACTTTGGAGAAAGCAGGGAGCAGTACGAATGTATTCGATGCAAGTATCAGCGTAACAAGGTTCCCGAGTTTTGCCGCTGCGCCGTAGTTGCCTACCACTGTGGTGGTGGCGAAAACCCCTAGCAGAAGCACTGCAAAATTCACCGCACCTAACGTTGCCACATGCGAAACGACCATCGGTATCGAGAACGCGGTCAACTCCGTGATCGCCTTTCTGGTGGGCATGGCCAATAGCCTGATTCTTCTGGCGTACAGGTAGAAAAGCTGGACGACTGTCCCTACTACAAGGCTCAGTGCAGTTCCTATGAGAGCTCCAGAGACTCCGTATCCGAGGAGTACAAGTGCTACTATGAAAAGCAATTGGGACCCTGCATAACTGATGTTGCCTATCGCGCCCTCCTTGACGAGCCCAGAACCTACTGATATCGCAAGGATAAGGTTATACGGCACAGTGAGGAATATGACTATAGCTGCAATGGCCAATGGCATTGCCACGGATTGGTTGTGGTATACATTCGTGGCTATCACACCGCTGAATAAAAATGCCAGTACTGCAAGCACGGAGGCTATCAGCGTTGTTATCGCGATACCGCTGCTTATCAGTCTGCAGGACCTTTCGGAATTTCCCAGCTCAGGAAGCTTCTTTCTGAGCGCGGTCCCTATCCCGAATACTCCTCCGATCCCTACGAGTGTGTAGAACGCCACCGCTATCACATATATGCCGAACTGGGCCGGTTGTAGGAATCTGGCTAGGAACACAAGCGTAAGTAGGGTCGCTATCCCTCCCCCAAGCTTCCCTGCTAGAAATACCACGCCGCTCTTAGCGGTCTCCGCCCCGAGCTCGGATACCTCCACGGTCATATCGCCTCCAGGAACAGATTTTTTTTCCACGAACAACACTAATCCCTTGCCATAAAGCTGTCAATCCTGCCTTTCAATTCCTCCTTCTTCCTGTTATGCTCCGCAAGGAAAGCTATGATCCTCTTTGCAAGGTCGGCCTTGTGCTCCCCTGCGAGTATCGTTCCCTTCCTCTCCGCATCGAATATCCTTTCCAGCTTCTTGTCGTCGGGCTCAAACAGGAACCTGTAATATTGACAGACCATGCACCTCTCCGGGTCGCCTCCGTACTTCTTCTGAAGCTCTGCCGTGGCCTGCTGTCCTGTCAAGGCCCGGTTCACTTTCTTTGTCACGGCTTCCGGCGTGTCGTTCAGGTATATCGATCCGAGTTTCTCGCTCGCTGACATCTTTACGTCTCCGTTCAGGGATGGGAGGAACGTGTTATGCAGTATCGCAGGTTTGTAATATCCAAGTTTGCCTATCACATCCCTCGCTACCCTGAAGTGTACGTCCTGGTCCACTCCGAGCGGGATCAGGCATGGGACGTTCTTGCCCTCTTCTACAGATTTGAGGAAGGCCGGAACGGCCTGCATGCTGGTATAGAATATCCAACCTATGTTGGTCTCGTTGCCTACGCCAAATGCATCCTTTATCGTAGAGAATGTTATGTGGCCTGCCACCTTGACCGCTTGTTTGTAGAGCGTCTTTGCGTAATCCGTGTCCATGAAGATGCGTGTCTTCTTCGGGTTGAAGCCGACCGCCGCTATGTTCAGGGCAGCATCCTCCGCAAGCTTATGGTAATCATCCAGGCTCATCCCCAGATTCTGCCTAGCCCAGAACTTCTCCTCATCAGGTATCTGTATCAGTACCTCGCAATCGAACTTCTCCTGCAGCCACTGCGTAAACATGAATGGCAACAGGTGGCCAAGGTGCATCTGCCCGGATGGCGCCAGGCCGGTATAAAGATAGAACTTGTTGCCTTTTTCATACTCATCAATGAGCCATGGGAGTTCCCTATGGGCGAATACGATATTCCTCCTTATCAGGTAGTGCAACTCTCCGGTGTGCTTCTCCAACCTCCTCTGGAGCTCCTGGTTCAGAGGCTTTATGCCGAATTGCTTCTCCAGCACCTCATAGTCTATCTTTCCCTCTACCTTCCATGGTGTGACCTTAAACTCAGCCATTGTATCGCATACCAGTAGCAAAAGAAAGCTTTTATTGGTTATGTGTTGCTAACGCACTGACGCACTGCTGTTGTAGAAATCCATGAACGCATTCCATGAGGGATTGGGGCCGAATGTGGCGTTTAGGAGGCCAAAGTCCCTCTGTGGGCTTTGTCCGCTCCAGAGCTGGAACCAGTATACCCTCTTTATGAATGGATAGGATGAGAAGAGCGTGAAGCTCTGGTTAAGGAATTCCGCCTGAACCTGCGGCGAGAGCGACACATACTGCGACCAATCATTCGATGGTATACCAACCTCGGTTATCCAGATCGGTTTGTGCGTCAGGTTCTCATACCCGTTTATAGTGCTTGACCATATCTGTCCAACATCCTGGTTGTAGCCGGAAGGCGTCTGGTTAAGCAGAAACGCAAAGCCGCTGTAAGCATGAAGAGATATCGCATCGCAATAGTCGGACGCGCCGTAGCGCCACACCTGGCTGTACCATTCAAAGGTCTGTTGGCCGTATGGAAAGAGATTCGCTCCGCCGAAGCATACGACCGTTGAATTCGGCTCTGCAGCTTTTATTATGATATAAGCGCTTCTTATCATCTGGTAGTAGTTGTACGGGCTTGCATTTTCGTAACCGCTAACATAATTCACAATGGTGGGTTCATTCCATATCTCCCATGTAGTTATGTTGGGGTACTCCTCGATGGCGTTCCTCACGCTGGCATTCCAGTCGCTCAGGGTCCAGTTGCATCCGGATACGCATCCGTTCGGAGACGCCTGCGCGCCCACCGTATTGTAGTCAAGTATCCCAAGCATGTTGGCCCCGTTGGCAGAAAGCCCATTAATGTAACTCCGGGTCCCATTGGAAAAGCCGATGTCCACCCTGAAATATCTCACCCCGTGCTCAAACGCGACTCTCATAGCTGAGTAGTTCTGGCTTCCAGCGACGCCGAATACCTGGGTGTGTGTGCCATTGACCGCGGTAGTAGCGCTCTTCTGCGGCGCCCCTCCACTCTGGGTCAACAGCACAGCTGCAGCTACGAAGACGGTCACCGCAACAGCGGCGAGAACCGATATTAACACAATCTTCCTCTGCATGCGAACGATACCGATGGACAAATAAACCTTAAATAATGGTGTTCAGATAACTCTAGGAGTGTATGCCGGGCCATCAGGAGACCGAAAAGAGGGCTGTGCTGTCAAGGTCGCAATACAACGCAATACTAAAGAGACTGAGCCTGGAGGCCACGTATGAAGGAAAGAAGAGGATAACAGAGTCATACTACTATTACAAAAATGGAAGGTCTACCAAGTCGATCCTAAATGACATACGGATGGACGAAGTAGGCGACTACAGCCTCAGGCTCAGGGAGGAGGCTACCGGGAATAAGGTGGAAAGGACCCTGAACCTGAAGGTCATCACAGCCTATGGGGATCACAGCTCATGGCAGGAGCGCGAAGTTCCAATTCGCTCCCTGGGGGAGATGGACTACATACTCAAGGCAATAGGCTTCTGCATCTTCCTATCAGTGAAAAAGACAAGGCAGGCATTCAGGTTCAAGGGCGCAAGCGTACTGCTTGAAGATATCAAGGGATTCGGACCTGCGATAGAGGCCGAGATAATAACAACGAAGAAGGGGGCAGAAGCCGCAAAGCTGGAGCTCAAGGCGCTGTTCATGGAGCTCGGAATACCGGAGAAGCAGATTGTGCCAAAGAGCATAACGAACATACTGGTGCAGAGGGAGGCCAAGCGCATGGGGTCCGCCTGAGCTAGAACAGCAATGTTTATTAACCTTTATTATTCATATATCACAGTCACTAATTGTCCTTTGACATTAAGAACCAAGATGGCCTTTTACGGTGCTAAAAATGGGAAAGTTTGCAATAGCCGACGCTGAAATAGCTAAGATCGTAATATGCAGAAGGTGCAAGTCGAGGAATAAGGTGGGCTCTGTGC
>JAJYEJ010000003.1:28226-37319 GCA_021785805.1 Microcaldota archaeon
TGACATTAAGAACCAAGATGGCCTTTTACGGTGCTAAAAATGGGAAAGTTTGCAATAGCCGACGCTGAAATAGCTAAGATCGTAATATGCAGAAGGTGCAAGTCGAGGAATAAGGTGGGCTCTGTGCGCTGCAGGAAGTGCGGGTCCCAGTACCTGAGGCCGAAGAGGAAGGACACCAAGACTAAGGGCAAGTGAACAGGCAATTTCGAAAGGTCGGATAACGTTAATCAAGAAGCGTGATATACATGGCAGATCTAAATCCTATGGAACAGCTTGTAGTGAATGTGATGAAGGACCTCGGCGCCACAAGCGAAGATAAGATTAAGACAGCGGACGACATAACGAAGAAGACGAACAGGCCGAAGGGTCTCGTGAACAACACATTGGTCGCGCTGGTGCAGAAAGGTGTCGTAAAAAGAGTGGCAAGGGAGAAGGCTTCCGGTTACTTCATACTGAGTACGCAGTAAGATTTCACTGGTGATATGGTGGATGAGGCTGAGGAGTACATAGACTTCATGGCGAAGTACAAGGACTGGATATCTATAAAGAGGATAGGCATACGCCCCGACACCAAGCCGGAGGAGGTCGCCTATTATCTGGCCGGGATAAGGTCGACCATCGACAGCAAGGCATACTCATTCTTGGGCATAAAGACGAGCGTAATCGACGAGTTCATAGGAAGGATCACGAATGGAAAGCGGAAGAGCTATGGCGCGCTCTCAGAGGTCGTAAACTCGATAAACAGTCCGGAGGCGAAAGCCGCTCTCGCCGATGCATGCGGGGAGCACAAGGACCAGATACCGCTTGCCGAGATATATCTGCTGGGCAAGGCGATAAGCAGCATCGGCTTTGACATCTCGCTGAACCAGGGAGCAATGTCGAAGGTATTCCCGGATCTAAAACCTCCAAAGAAGCCTCCGGTCGGCAGGAAAAAGAAGGAGTAAAGGCTATGTACCTGCGTTGTGCTAGTAGCGCATAGCCACGCCCGAACCGGATTCTGCCTCGCTATCAGCGGTTACTGCTTTCTCTAAGTTATAGCTCTCTGCCGCTATCTCTCCGTTGCCGTCCATGGGCACCTTTCCATTCTCCTCTATGAAGGTGTACTCTCCGGTGGTGTCACCTCTTCTCATTATCACGTGGAAGCCCGGTTTCAGACGCCCTCCTCTCAGGAACCTCCTGTTCTTTTCTACAAGATTCTCTGAGGTCAGCATCCTTTCGGCCTCACCCTGTATCAGCTTAGGGTGCAGCTCCAGGTACTGCTCATGGTTTATTGCGGTCGCCTTGAGGTCTATTATCAGCCTTTCCCTCACTGCCCTAGCATCTGCCACTATCTTCAATGGTCTAGCTATGGCTTCGCTCCCACTTCCATAGCCTACTATTATGCCGTACTTGCCCGTCATGTCTGCCAGTGCCGATGAATTCAGCACTGAGGCGAGGCTGGCGAATACGGATGTGGTGTAGGAGTTGCCCATTATGGATCCGAGTTCCAGTGCCTCCGTTATGTGAAGCTTATCCTTGAACGCCTTGTACTCGTCGACCTCCCTGAGCGTTATCGCCCAATCCCACCACGCCCCTATCTCTTTGTCGCTTTCTATGTGTGATATTATGGCTTCGTCGTTCATCGTGCCGTCCTTGTTGAACTCCATCAGCTTGTCATCTACCATGCCGATGAAGCTTGTCCATCTTCCGAGCGGCTCCTCCCCTATCTCCTTCTCGCCGATTACCACGCCCCTCTTCTTTATCGGTACCTTCCTGTGCGCTATATCAGCAAGCAGCTCGGGGTTGTACTTCTTCAGGTAGTGTGCGAACAGGAACGTAGAGAAGTATATAGCCTGTTTGGGGAATGGGACGTGGCTGAGAAACAGGCCGACATCCTCTAAGGTTATGTTGTGCGTGGACTGCAGCTCATCCTCTATCGCAGTCACGGCCTTGCCAACGGTGTACACGTAGCTCCTCTTCGAGAGTTCGGAGTGCACTAGCGGAGTTACGTTTCCGTACTTCGTGAAATCCGGAAGCATTATGTTGAACGCATGGCTGCCTATCCCGTTTGTAAGCTCGACGAGCTTGGGATCCGAGGTGATCCACATCAGCGATGCCGCAGCTCCCTGCGTCTGCTCTGCTGTTGCCGCTCTGGCAGGGTCGTAGAACGCCGTATCGCATGTCACCACCAACGCCGACACCCTCTTGCCCTCGTTCGCCCTGGACCTGATCCTATCCACAGCCGAGTTTATTCCAGACATTCCTGCGACGCACGCGAAGGTCTCCTGGCTGACCTCCGCCTTCTTGAACATCTCGACTATCGGTCTATACTTCTTTTCATCCTCTTTGAGCAGTCTGCTGTAAACCATCTTGAGCGAGATCATGATATCCGGAAGGGAGTGGTCGGAGTTGCTCTCCGTAGCGTAAAGGATTCTGTCTATAGGCTCGGCCATGAGCTTCTTCAGGTCGTCAGGCGAGTCGCCCACGCTCTTGAGGAACTTGTAAAGGGAATTAGCTACATATGTTACGTTCCCTTCCGAGTACCCGGGCAGCCTTATCTCCTTGATCCCAACCCCGTCTATGATGTTCTTCGGATCGAATGGCTTTACCGAGGAGATGAGGCCATCCGTATCGGCGTGCAGCTTTCCGGCTCTTCCCGGATCCTCACGCTTGCTTGCCAGTTTACTCTCTCTTTCCTCAATGAACCTCTTATCGATTTCAGGGTCAAGATGCATCCCGCCGTAACGGTCCACTGCAGTCTTTGAGGTATTATAGGAACCTACATCGATCTCATTGTCTATCATTCTTCCCGCAATCTCCCTGATCTCTTTCACAGATGTCGCGCTTCTCACTCTGGAAGTATCTACCTTCCGCTCCCAGGGCGGAGCAAGCAGATCAGCCTCTAGCTTGTTCGCGACGCCCCTTCTTATCATTCCTACCGTTATGCCTTTCGCAAGTTCTTCAGCTGTTATCCTCGTGCCTGCTGAGACCACCGCCATCCTGTGTATGCCTATCGGCCCGGTCTTATCGCCTTTATACTCGCTAGTTGCGCTTGCATCTGACATCCAATCGCCTGGCAATAACATCAAAATTAGCCTTTAAAAAGGCGAATATCGATTCGTCGAATAACGTCTATGGTTTTACGAGAATAAATCGACGCCAGGATTAGCGTATGTTCTCCGGTTTGGTGGCTCTTGACCATAGCTCGTCGAATCTTCTTGCGGCAGAATCGTGATTTATGCTCACGATGTTCTCGCTCTTCTTGTTTATGATGTTAAGCGGCGGTATCTTGTATGCGCTGGAGTCATCCATGAGCAGGCGCTCATGCTGGTCTTTCGCATCGTCGTCGTTCATGACCCTAAGCTCGAACGTTATGCCCCTGTTCTGAAGCTCGTTCCTGAAGTCATTATAGTTGCGCTCAAACTCCTTGGTAAGCCTGTCCGCTCTGGTCAGGACACATATCTCAGCGTAGTGCGCTTCCGCTCCCTTGACCAGCCTGGCAAGGTTGTCGATGCCTTTGGAGTCGAAGTGCATGTCTATTATCTTCACATTGCCGTTCAGTTTGCCCATCAGCCTGTTCGATATGTTCATTATGTTGGAGTAAGGCGTCTTCGGATCTATCGCTATCTGGCGCACTGCCCGTTTTGCAGGTGTAGACTTCTTGAACATAAGCAGCATAGTATACGCCCCCGCTACGAACGCAAGGATGCTTCCGAGATAAGGGAACAGGAACGCGGTTATCGAGTTATGGAAGGTGAAGTTGAATTCAAGAAGCGCTGTGAGCGCAGAGAAGACCACAGCGGAAACCATCACTAAAGCCGCCATCAGCCTGGCATACGCCCTGGTGAAAAGCCACAGCGCCCCGCTGGAGAACATTATCAGCGCAAAGGGTCCCATTATGTAAACGATGTAAAGCGCGAGCTGGAGCGTAGGCGTGCTTGCGAACAGCGCAACCAGGCTGTTCGATGGGGTTACGTTGTATTCGCTTATGACCGAAGCGGAGCCTACGCTGAAACCGTAAGAGTATGATATCTGTTGCGCGAAGAACAGCGTGTATATCATTACTATAGCTCCGCCTACCAGTGCAAGCCCTGACGATAAGTACCACTCTGTTTTAGCATCCACATTACCTATTAGTTGGAAAAGGCTAAAAAGAACCTATATTAAAGTTCAATGCCAAACTGCATCATGAACTTCCCTTTCAGGTTCGACGCCCCGAGACCTGCCCAGACTAGAATGATGAATGACATCTACGGCGCGATGTCCAGTCGAAGGAATATCCTAATCAATGCGCCGACCGGGGTCGGCAAGACCGACGCCTCCATAAGTGCCGTATTGGCGTTCGCTCTAGAGAATGACCTAAAGGTCTTCTTCCTCACACCAAAGACATCGCAGCATAAGATAGCTATGGACGCGATCTCGGGGATAAACAAGAGGTATTCGCTGGATATCAAGGCGGTCGACATGGTAGGGAAGCAGAACCTCTGCGTAAACAGCGAGGTCAACGGGATAACCCGGGAAGCGTTCTACAAGGCATGCGAGACAAGGGTGAAGAACAACAAGTGCGGCTATTTCACCAGGGCAAAAGCGTACTTTAACTCCGATGTGCCGAAGCCCATCATCGATGCGACCGCGCTGGGTCACAACAAGGTATTCACGGAGTCTTCGGATTATGGTGTATGTGCATATGAAATATCGGCTTATCTCGCAAGGGAAGCCAGGATCCTTGTGGCTGACTATGCCCACATACTGAGCCCGTACGCGAAGAACACATTCCTAAAGAAGGTCGCAAGGACGCTCCACGACAGCATAATAATCTGGGACGAGGCGCACAACATCATCAACTCCGCAAGCTCCTACTTCAGCACTTCAGTGTCGATGAACACCATAGACAACGCAGCCAAGGAGCTCAAATCCATAGAGAGCGGCATCGACATAAGCTATCTCGGGTTTGCGATAAAGAAGATAGGGGAGAAGAGGCTCCACAGCAAGAATGAGGCATTCATACAGATGGATGACTTCCCTATTGAGATAACCGAAGAGATAAGCTCCCTGTCCGAGCAGCTTGAGAAGGCAGGCATGGAATACGCCGAGAAGCGCCAGGCCAAGCGTTCCGCGCTTCTCCATATCTCGAGGTTCCTTGCCTCATGGAAGGAGGTGGACGATACGATAACAGCCATAGCGACAAAGAGGGGCAACAACGTCATGGTATCGCTGACCTGCTTGTATCCCGCCAAGTCAATCAACACCTTCAGGGAGGCGTACTCCAACGTCTTCATGAGCGCTACCCTGCTTCCGCTCGATATGCATGCCGACCTCTTTGGCGTTGAGAATCCTGAGATGCGAAGCTATGAGTCCATGTTCCCGAAGCGCAACAAGATCGCCATAGTGGACGACAGCGTAACGACGAGATACGCCAGCAGGTCGATGGAGCAGTACAAGAAGATGGCGAATAACATAAGCACGATCAAGGCAGGCGTCCCAGGCAACATAGCGGTCTTTTTCCCGGGGTTCGAGGTCATGGATGGGGTATTCAGGAACATGCCTAACGGAAGCAGCGTATATGTCCAGAGGCGGGAGATGAAGAGCATGGCTCTGGAAAACCTCCTCAAGGAGTTCAAGGCGTCAGAGGACTCCATGCTGTTCGGCGTGATGGGAGGAAGCCTGAGCGAGGGCGTGGACTACGCAAACAACGTAATCAAGGGGGTTGTAGTAGTAGGGATACCGCTCGCAAAGCCAAGCCTGGAGATGAGTGCGAGGATAGCGTACTACAACAGAAGATTCCCCGGGAAAGGTGACGAGTATGCATACAGCATACCAGCCGTGATAAGGGCGATACAGGCCTCCGGAAGGGCGATAAGAGGGGAGCACGACAGGGCCGTGATAGTCTTCATGGACAGGAGATACGGATGGGGAGCCTATTCGTCATTGATAAAACAGAGCATAGGCAGCATAGAAACAGGCAACAGCGCCGACCTGATAGGAAAATTCTGGGAGCGGGAAAGCGAAGAATCAACGGTCTAGAACAACAGGAAATAAACGGCAAGCGACAGGCTGATCCCGAAGAGGAGCAGAGGTATCGCAGGCAGAGGCCTGTTGTACCTTTTCAGCACCCACATGTTAAGCACCAAGCCGAACAACGCCCCTACGGCGGCAAACATCGATGGCAAGAAGTTCAGGCTGACCTTGTATGCGGCGGTCTCCACCATGAGCGGTATGGCGAGGTCTCCTGTCCCGAGCATTATCCTGGCAGGTACGGGAGCAAGGTTCATGCTCACCATCTTCTTAAGTATCCCTCCGCGCCCGGCAAGCTCCTTCTTCTCCTTTTGGTAAAGCCTCCTGTTCCTCACATCAAGGTCACCGACAGGTATGCCCTCTAGCTCCTCCACGCCGACAAGGAAGGCGAGGTTCCTGCTTGACATAGCCTTAGCCATGGTTATCATGTGCTTCGTCACGAACACCGCTATGAAGTCATAAACCGCAATTATTATCATGAAGATGAAGGCCGCAAAGAAGCTGAAGCTTACTCCGAGTATCGCCCCTACGCCAGTAGCTGCGATGATGGCTGCGGTGTTCCTGAGCTTCGGCCACTTGTTCTTCGCTACGACGAGAGCGGCTGCCAGCATCACTGCTGCCGCAAGCTGGAAGAATGGCCCATTGAGGAAGCTGTCCGGAGCCGAACCAGCCAATGCACCTACTACTATGAGGAAGACAAGGACAGACGAGATGAACACAACAACCCCCTCGAATACAAGGAACAGCTTATCGCCTTTGTAAACCTTCAGTATCAGCAGCAACACGGCTACGAACAGTATCATGTAGCCTACATAGAACAGCACAGTCACCGCTGACGAGGCAACCTGTGTTCCTTGTATCTGCTGGACTGTGGTGCCTGTGTAGACCTGTGTGGCTAACAGTATACCGAAGAACTGGACTATGAGGAATATCGACATGATTTGCGCAAGCTGCCTATACTCAATAGCTCTAAGATCCATCAATCGTCACCGGTATCTCCCTGCTATTCTCAATCTCCGCCCAGGTTTAAATAGCTAACAGTAATGCCACAATATGGGAAATAAAAATAGGGGGCGGGATTAATCACCCGCCATCCAACGGAATCTTGACCTAAGGGATGAGGGCCTACTGGCCCTTACCCTTCTTCTTACCTTTCTTGTCCTGGCATCCACATGTATCGCACATATTTTCACCTATTGTCACATTTGCCGGAAAGGGATATAAATCCAGTAGGCTATCAAAATGGATAGTGATATAATCTGCGTCGTTACCTGGGGTTGCTCCTTATCAGGTCGAGGATTCTTTCACGAAACTTGTCCTCGAACTCCCTGCCTTTCGATGTCAACGGGCCATAAGCGCCGGCAGCACAGGGGTGCCCTCCTCCGGTCCCATTTATTATCTTGGCGAGCGACTGCATCAGCACTCCGAGATGAAGATGCAGTTTCCTGTCAAGCGGGGGGCGCATCCTCGCGGAGAACGATACCTCCCTGCCCTCCACAACCGACATGAACAACGCTATGTCAGCCCCGACCCTTATCGCATCGTCGGCTGCAAGGTTCGCATGAGAGTGCGCACTGCCATATACGAACAGCAGCCCACTCCTTACCTCAGTCCTTGCGTGCATGAGGTCGTTGATAGTCTGCTCCCTCGCTTCCGGATCTGCAACATGGGCCATATCCTCAAGCACGGTCTGGTAATCCTTCTTAGACGCCTTAAGGAGTTTTCCTATCTGCATAAACGTGTCAGGCATCGCATTCCTAAGTTCAGCAGAATCGGAGATTATGCCTGTCAGGAGCAGCTCAGCTATCCTCTCATCGATCTCGAAACCTAATGATTCAAGCAGGCTGTAGATGATGCTGGCGGATGAGTTGTAAGACTCGTCGTTGAAGGCGATCACATTCCCTATCTCCACATCCCTTTTGGCATGATGGTCTATTATGAGCACATCCTTATTGAACGAAAGGAGCTTCTCCCTAAAAGCCCCACACTCGTCAAACGTGTTCACGTCCACAAGTATGACAAGATCCGAAGAATCATCGAATGCCATGGGGATGCTTTCCGGATCGAACCCCAGCTTCTTCATTATCCTCGCCGCGTTAGAGGATATCAGGTCTGGTTTCGCCACCGTTGCATTCTTCAGATAAGCGGACAACGCTATGGCCGACGATACGGAGTCGCTGTCTCCAACAGAGTGAAAGGTTATCATTACCCTCTTGTCCCTGCTCTCATGGAGTAGCGACTTTAAGGCGTTAAACCCTATGCTTCTCATCAGACCGTGCCTAAGACGATGCGGCTCCAGATCCCTTGAGCGCCTTTGTTATCTCTTCCCTGAGGCTCTTCTCCTTCTTTGATGCTTCCTCATACTGCTTCGATGTTATGCTCAGCCTCATCTCCACCGAATCCTGCTTTTCCTTAAGCCTCTTGAGCGCGTCCTCCTTTGTAGACTCGACTATGGCCCCTCCGATGGCGACATATATCTTGCCTGCGGCCTTCTCCACCTCTGCCAACGCTTCCTTGTTCTCTTCCTTCTGTGCAGCGAACTGCTCTCTCTGTACAGCAAGTGCCTGCATCTGCTCCTGTACAGTCTGGTAGTCCCGCGTAAGTTTCTCAAGTTCCTGCCTATCCATAAAATCACTCTAGTCCTCACTTTGCCGATACTAGCATATGAAATCAGCAGCTATATAAAGGTAGCTTAGGCAGGGACCGCCTCCATTGTCGGATCCAGCTGCAAAAGATGCAGCGTGCAGTTCTCGCTTACGCCTACGTCTTTTCCAACGCTCTGCGGTATGACGAAGTCGTAGTCGCGCACAGGTAGATTCCCATTCAGCAGGAAGGTATTGTGGGTCTTGAGGTGGTCCTCATAGGTCGAGAACCTGCCATCAAGTTTCCATACAGGCTCGACAAGGAACGATGCAAGGTATTTTCCCTCCTCTTTCAAGACATAGACCTTCTTGAACATGCCTTCATCAAGCGTGTAGCCGACCCTTACCTGATTGAATATCGCCGTATCCCTTCTGAGGAATGCCCCTGTCTTTGGATCCTGCATCTTATAACCCCTCATTACGGTTGAATACGCAAGCGCTTGCTCCCCATCGGCTG
>JAJYEJ010000004.1:0-6798 GCA_021785805.1 Microcaldota archaeon
GGAATCCGAACAACCGGATGGTAGCTCCAGCCAGATTCGAACTGGCGTTCCCAGGTCCAGAGCCTGATGTCCTTGACCACTAGACGATGGAGCTACATAAATAGATATGCCTATTATTGCAGCACTGCCTTTTTAAGCATTGCTCGCAAACTATATTTATGGCTTTTCGGTTAGACACCCCGGCGTCAGCGGAACTGAGAGAGATAATCGTTGCCGATGCGGCGCTCATCCTGGGGTTCTTCATGGTGCTCAATGGAGGGATAGTGGGCCTCGCCCATGGCGGCAATGTAGACCAGGCGCTGCTGTATCTCCCCATAATAGCCATCGGCGTCACGCTGAGCTTCGTCCTTCACGAGCTTATGCACAAGTTCGTGGCGCAGCGCTATGGCGCGATCGCTGGTTTCAGGACATCTGCGATGGGACTCGCAATCACCGTTGCGAGCGGCATGTTCGGCTTCCTTCTAGGCATACCTGGCGCCACCATGATATATGTCCATAGCTTCACGAAGCGCCAGAATGGATTGGTCTCGCTCGCAGGACCGCTCACCAACTTCGTGATATTCGGAGTTGCGCTTGCGCTTCTCTTCGCAATCAACCCGCCATTGAATTCTTACATCGAGAAAGCGCTCGGCTTCACGATATTCATAAGCCTGTTCCTTGCATTCTTCAACATGCTCCCGATCATGCCGCTTGATGGGAGCAAGGTGCTGGCATGGAGCAAGCCCGTATACGCTGTTGTTATGGGCGCATTGCTGGTGCTTATGATCACATTCGCCGTAATTCCCATAATATACCTTCTTTACATGCTGGGGTTCGCGATACTGATATCTTTCCTCTATAAGAACATGTTTTGATGCACAGCCGCAAACTCGATTTTAGACATCTATAGCGAACCGCATAAGTATTTAAACGTGTATTCTCAATCCTAGAATGTGTAGATATGCCCGCAGAAAGTGGTAGCGAAGCTAAAACGACCATAGATTCGCTCGTCGAGCTGCTTACGAGCAAGGGGAAGACAGAGTTGGGCAAGCTCGCACCCGAGCTTGGGGTTGATCCTGCCGTCGTGGAGAGCTGGTGCAAGGTCCTCGAAGAGGGGCACATGTGCAAGATAAGCTACGAGATGGGCAGGATGTATGTCGAACCCATTTCCCTGTCGAAGGAAGAGGAGAAGTATGTCAGGGCGAAGACAATATCCCAAGCTGCTGCGCTAGAGGGAGAGCTGGCTGCGCAGAGGGCGCAGCTTGACAAGCTGTCGCAGGTGCTGGAGGCAGTAAAGGGAACCGCGGGAACGGCAGAGCTCGTCTTCAAGCAGAGGATGCCCGAGATAGAGGGAAGGCTCGCAGGAATGAATCGTATACAGCTGCTCCTGGATGAGAAGAAGAAGAACCTCGAGAACGCGAAGGGAAAGGCTGAGGATACTTATGTAAGGGTCAGCAGGGAGATTGCTGACCTGCTTTCAAAGGTCGAGAAGATAAGCACAGTGGAGGACAATACAGGCGCATCACAGAGCCTAGCTAAGATCGATGAGCTGGTGCAGAGGGCAAGGGCTGTGGAAGCCACGCTCACGGCTGCGCAGAATGAACGCCAGAAGGCGATGGACAGCATGAGAGAGAACATGCATGCGCAGTTTGCCATCATGGACAAGGAGCTTGAGGCGCAGAAGAAGGAGGCTTCCGCAAGGTTCAAGTCGTATGTTGAGCAGATCGAACGCATGATACGCGACATTGAATCCTCCGTCAAGGATGCAAAGAGGGTAGAGGAGCAGATAGCCACATTCAGAAGGAGGAAGCAATCGATAGACAAGGAGCTGAACGATGCCATGACTGGGTTCAACGATCAATACTCGAAAATCTACGAGGCCATAGGAAGGAGCGAGAGCGGGATGAAGGGGGACGTCGAGGAGGCGCAACTGCACCTCAACACGATAAAAGAGGCGTACGGAGAGGCATCCAAGATATATGGAGAGATAAAGAGCTCCGAAAAGCAGGTCCTGGACCTCCAGAAGAGGATTGATGAGATAAGGAACGAGACCGGTGCCATAATGAATGAGCTGCGCGCTATAGAATCAGCCAAGAATATGACGACGGAGAAGAAGCAGGAGAGGGTTATCAAGCTTCAAGACAAGTCGAAGAAGTCAAAGGCGAAAACCGAGAAGGTTGGGAAAGACGTGGAACAGGCCAAGAAGAACACGGACAAGATGTTTGGAAGCGAGACGGAAGATTGATATCGAAGTGGTGAAATAGGTGGCAGACAATACCGCTAAACAGCCCGTAGAAGGGAGGGTGCTTCTCGATAAGTACGGACTCAACGCACATGGAATGAAGGTAGACGTAGAGATAGCCAAGGTGAAGGAGGACTTCGTGCCAAGATACGAAGTGACCTTCCCTGGGATAGGCGCAGCTACGAAGCTGCTCATCGTCTCCCTCAGGGGGGAGATAATGTCCCTTGTGCCGATAGACCCGTCAAGGATACAGAACCAAGAATACCTGAGCGAGCTCAACGTGAGGTATAACGAAACCAGCAACATACTCCTTGACAGGTATCTCCCGGGAACCAGTCCTGATGTGAAGAAGCTGCTTGTGTCTTACGTAATAAACATGATGATAGGGCTCGGCGAGCTTGAAGTGCCGCTCTCCGACGAGAACCTCGAAGAGGTGGCCGTCAACGGCTCGAAGGACTTCATCTGGGTGTTCCACAAGAAGATCGGATGGTGCAGGACCAATATCAGGCCGCAGAGCGAGGAGGTGATATACGACCAGGCTGAAATGATAGGGAGGAGGATAGGCAGGGAGATTAACGCCTTGGCTCCGCTCATGGACGCGGAGCTCGCCGACGGTTCGAGAGTAAACGCCACGCTTTTCCCCATATCCCAATTCGGCAACACGATAACGATAAGGAAGTTCGAGAAGAACCCATGGACCATGCCTGCGCTCATAAAGAACCATACGATAGACGTGCAGATCGCAGGGCTCGTGTGGCTTTGCATCCAGAACGAGATATCTCTCCTGATAGCCGGAGGAACAGCGAGCGGAAAGACCAGCTTCCTGAACGCGTTAAGCATATTCTTCCCTCCGACGAGAAGGATAATATCCGTAGAGGAGACCAGGGAGCTTGCGCTGCCAAACATATACCAATGGGTGCCCATGCTGACAAGGCAGCCCAACCCGGAAGGGAAGGGAGAGGTCACATTGTACAACCTCATGATAAACGCGCTCAGGCAGAGGCCCGATATCATGCTGGTCGGAGAGGTCAGGACGGCGAAGGACGCCGAGACCCTCTTCGAGGCGATACACACAGGACATGCAGTGTACGGGACGCTGCACGCCGATAACGCGCAGGACGCGATCGTGAGGATGACCAACCCGCCCATAGACACGCCGAAGATCATGCTCAACGCGCTAGGCGGCATAGTGGTGGTGTTCAGGCACAGGTCTAGGGGGATAAGGCGTGTGCTGGAATTCGGAGAGGTGCTCAGGACAGGAGACGCCAACGTAATGTGGCGCTGGGATATGAGGCACGACGTCTTCACCCAGGTCGCGGACATGACAAGGCTTGCGGAGGTCATATCGCTCTATGGCGGTTATTCGAGGAAGGAGATAATGGACGAGACCGCAGAGAAGGCGCAGATACTGCAGTGGATGGTCAAGAACGATGTGATTGGAGTCGACGATGCGGGGTTCGTGGTGGCGAACTATTATAAGGACAAGGCTATGGTCCTTGACATGGTGAACAGGGATGTCAAGTATAACAGGGCGGACTTTGGTTGATTTTGATGGAAGAAGCTTCTAGGTATTCAGAGCTGGTCGATCGGATCATGGAGATTGAGAAGGAAGCGGCCAAGAACGACATCGACTTCATAGATACGGATCCGGTCTTGCATGAGAGTGAATCGTCCGATGCCCAGAAGGTAAAGACGTACGCAGAGCTCGTCACATTTATCGAATCCGTAGAAGGCCGCATGCCAGTACAGAGGAGGACAGTAGATATGAAACCTCAGCTGCAACAGGTCCAGCCCCAAGTGCAGGAGGTGCCGGGTTCGCCGCAGCTGATAGCTGCCGGTATAACACAGACGATGCACGCTAGAGGGATGGGCGGGAGGGAACCGCCCGGTGCCCAACAGGAAAGCGCAAAGAGGCAGAAGCTGGATGTAGCCAATGAACTTTCTGCCCTGGCGGACAGGCTCTCGACCATAAAGGCGCCGTTCTCCGCATTAAGCAGAAAGAGGATAAACGTCAAGGACCTGGTATTGCCGAGCCTGTCGATACTTGACCAGGTATCCGAGCTTGAGAGGATAATGGAGGGATTGAAGGAGAATGTGTTCGATTCCGAACACCTCGACATAGTAAAACAGGAGGTCTATGGGCTGGAGCAGGTGGTCGCAGAGGGAAGGGCAGCTGTGAAGAAAGGCAAGGTGCAGCTGACATCATTGGACCAGTCCATGTGGACGCTAAGGGACCAGAGGCTGTTGGACGCGATGGCGTTGATAAAGGAGGCGAAGGCTAGGCCGAAGGAGGAAGAGGCACAGCCGACAGGCGCAGGTGCTTCATGATGCTATTCAAGAAAAAACCGAAGGTCATAGACTTCCAGGGGCAGAAGATAGAGCTCGAGCCCAAACCCAAGTTCTTCCTGTTCAAGAAAAAGCTGAAGGCGCAGCCCGCACAGCAGCCTTCGCCTATGGGCGCAGGCGCCGCTCAGGCAGCCGCGCCGGCGCAAAGCACATGGCAGGAGCCTGACCTGCAGCCGAAGCCGGAAGTGCAACCACCCATTGCCCCGAACCCGACGCAACAGGCACCCAAGAGAGGATTAGTATTCGGCTTTGAGAAACCGAAGCCTGTCGTCCAGGCGCCATCGCCACAATTCGGACCGCCTGCCGCTGCACCGGCACAACAGGAGCCGATGGCGGGCGCACCTGGTGCAGCCGCGATGGGGGCGGTGCACGGGAAGCCGGGCAAGCATGTATCGTTGAAGCCGAACAAGTTCAGGCTATACGTAGAGGGGATAGGCGCGAAACAGAAGGGATTGGAGACCGCGCTGCGCGACCAGGGCATAAAGGAATCGTTATACAGCTTCGTGAAGAGGATGATAATATCGTCGGCGCTTGTTGCTGCAGTCATAGGGATAACGCTGGGCCTGCTCTTCTACCACCTTGGCATGAACATGGTGGAGAGCACGCTCTTTGCTGTGGTACTGGCATTCGCCGTCTTCAGGTCGGCGCTCACCAGCTTCCTCAGGTTCCCCACAGCCAAGAAGTCCAGGTCGGGAAAGCTCATAGAGAGGGATATACTGTTCGCATCGAGGGATATGATAATATCATTGAGGTCAGGAATGCCGCTCTTCAACGCGATAACATCCGTCAGCAAAGGATATGGTGAGGCGAGCCAGGAATTCGAACGGGTGGTGAACAGGGTACAGCTAGGAATGCCGCTTGAAGAGGCGATAGACGCCACAGTGGCGGAGAGCAAGAGCCCATCCTTCAGGAGGATAATGCTCCAGGCTTCCACAAGCATCAAGGCGGGAGCGGATGTGGTGGAAGGGTTGCAGAGCATCATAGACCAGCTGTCGCAGGAGAGGGTGATAGAGTTAAGGAGATACGGCCAGAGGCTGAACGCGCTCGCAATGTTCTATATGCTGTTCGGGATAATACTCCCGAGCATGGGGATAGCGGTAGTCACCATACTCACCACATTCATAGCCCTTTTTACAGTTACGGAGTCAATACTGATAATGGTGCTCATAATGTTGCTGTTCATGCAGGTGATATTCCTGAAGCTGATAACCGCTTCGAGGCCGATATTCACGATGTGATGGTGCAATGGTGGAGATAAAATTCGAGAGGCTCATCACAAGGGGCTTAGCCCTGCGCCTTTCGAAGGAGCTCGACATGGCAGGTATGAAGACCTCGGTGAACAGGATCCTCGAGATCACCGTAATATCGACATTCCTGCTTTTCTTGGGGCCGGTGGTGGCGCTCAAGCTCCTAGGCTACAGCGCAGTTATCGCGGCCGTGGGCGGCATCGTAGGGCTGGTGGTGCCCTCCGTGGTCCTGTACATGTATCTCGAATATATAATAGACCAGAGGAAGACCAAGCTCGAGAACATGCTGCCCGACTTCCTCCAGATAGCGGCGGCGAACCTGAGGAGCGGAATCTCGCTCGAACGCGCCCTGCTTCTGGCGGCAAGGCCGGAGTTCAGCTTCCTTGCAGATGACATAAAGGAGATGAACAGGAGGATATTCTCCGGGGAGACGCTTGATGCTGCGTTACAGCAGTTCGCCAAGGGCTACAGGTCTTATCAATTGCAGCACGCGATAAGGATGATGGTCGAGGCGCTGAGATACGGAGGCGCCATGGCAGACCTGCTGGCGCAGATATCGAAAGACTTAAGGAACCAGCAGATAATGCAGAAGGAGATAGCCGGACAGCTCCTGATGTATTCGATATTCGTCGCGTTCGCCGGGTTGGTAGCCGCCCCGGTGCTGTACGGGCTTACGACCCAGATGATCGTTGTGACCGATAACGTGTGGAGCGGGATACTCAAGTCGAATCCCGGAGGTTTGCCCACAACGGGTATAGGATTCCTCAAGCCGAGCCCACCGAAGATAAGCCCGGGTGTCTACAAGGACTTCTCTTACCTCGCGATATTGATGATAACCGGATTCGCCAGCCTGATCATGTCAGCCATATCGACAGGGTCTCCGATCAAGGGGGCGAAGTACCTTCCTGTCTTCGTCATAGGCGGCTTGATAATATACACCATTGTCCAGGCAGTGATAGCCGGGCTGTTCGCCAGCATAGGCAC
>JAJYEJ010000004.1:6898-32864 GCA_021785805.1 Microcaldota archaeon
ATAGTGCAGCTGTTGCATGATGTCTGCGTGTATGCGCCTATTATGTTGGCGTCAGCGGACATCGACAGTATCGCATTGGGCGACAGCGTGTTAGATATTGTAGACGTGGTTGACAGGAAAGTCCATGATGAGAGTTGGTAGCCCGACGGAGGAGCTGCACCGACGATGTAGTTCCCTTGAAGGAGGAGCGCCGTCTGGCCATTCGCGTATGGGGCGCCGTTGAGGGTCATTATCGGGCCTCCGGCGTTCGGTCCAGATACATATCCTGCGCCGTATCCATATACGCTTATGTTAAGCAGGTAGAAGCTTGGTACGTTGGGCGCTATGGTCTGCTCCGAGTATCCTGTAGATCGATAAGCCGGAGCGGGGCATGAGGATATCGAATCGTTGCCGCATATGCTGTACGTTATCGCGAACAGGGTATTGACAAGCGACCCCTGGGAGGGGCTCACATAGCCTGAGACGATGACATTGCATACGACCGGAGATCCGACGAGCGCGAGGGAGGGATAGCAGCTCCCGTATGAGCTCTGCGTCCCGCTTACCCCTATTCCTGATGTGGTGAGATTGAATCCGTTTGGCGGTATATATATAGGCTTCTGCAAGTTGTTCACGAATACTGCTATATAGGTTATGGGAGAGCCGGACCCTGAGCTGCCTGAGCTCAGGAGGGTGTCAGTGCACGGAAGCGCCGGCTGTATGTTGCACGAAGTGAATAGGGTGTTCTGCACCGGCCTGTTCAGTGCGAGGATGGCCGCGATCGCGATGAAGAGCGCGATTATCAGGAACGCCCATGAGTAGACGGTTATTATCTCTATCGCAGACTGGGCATTCCTCATGCTTCGCGGCTTATTCTCGATGCAATCCGGTTCTTGCGTATTCATATGACCACGCTATGGAGCCGCATAGTTCTCGGCGCAGGTATTGTTCTCGACCTGGGCGCTGGTGCACGGCACTCCTCCGGGGTTGGCGCCGTTGGGGTTGAACAGCACGCCGTAGTCGCCGCCGTAGAGGTCGGGGGTCTCGTTAAGCCCTCCTGCCACGCCTCCGCTGAGCGGCCAGGAGCCGTATGGCGTCATGCCGGGGATGGAGTTGTTGTAATAGAGCGACATCGCCTGGTTCGGGGTAATCGCGTTAGTGTAGACCTGGAAGTCGGCAAACTGCCCCTGCATCGGATATTCGTCGTAATTGGAACATCTTAATGAACCGGTATCCGGACCGCCTATCTGTATGTATCCTGGAGATAGCGTGGGGGCGATACTGCCGGCGCCCAGGCTCTGGCTGAACTGCTCCACGCCGTTTATGTATGCTGTAAAGATTCCTGAAACCCCGTTCCATGACATCGCGACATTCGTCCAGTTGTTCAGCTGGACCGATTTGGTCAGTGTGCACGCGCTGGTATCCATAGCGAAATCATAATAATAACGTCCATGATTGTCGTAAAGGTCGAGCAAGGTGGCCTGGGTACTGCCTGTGCCGCTGAGACCTCCCGAAGCGTATTCGTTGAATATGCTGCCTACAGTATACTGAGGATCCACCCATATTGACAGGGTGAACGATTGCGAAGAGGACTCCAGCCATGGGAACCCCTGGCTCTCGTTTATGAACCCTCCGGCATATGTGCCGTTGTTCCCGGAGACCATCGGGAGTATTGCGTTATACATGCCTAGCGAGGATATCTCGCTGAGCGGAACGCCGCTGGAGGATCTGGACAATAGCCTGTTCTGCAGGTAGAGGTGCTGCTGCGAGTCGTTGCTGCATTTCTGCATCGTCTGGCAGTTTATCAGCCCGTATGCCTGGCTGGCATTGAACTGGCCGAAGGTGCCCTTCGATATCGGATCCGCGGTGTAGTTGGTGATCAGGGAGTACGTTACGCCGCTCGACGCCGTGCCTATGTCGTTATAGCCCGAATAGTCGTTGACATTGCCGTTCAGCGGCCACCATCCGACGACATTTGCGCCGATCGCAGGCGTGCCGTCTATGCCGTGCTGGTATACCTGGTATGCCTGGCTCTGGGTGAGGGTTCCGCTGTACACCTGGAGGTTTGCGAGGCTGCCCTCCAGGTAGTTTTGAGGAGGGCTGAGGGTTATCTCGTCACCGCTGACCAGGAATTCTGGGGTCGATGCAGCGTAGCTCGAGGATGCCACCTTCGCCCCGTCCATGTATATGACAGTCTCTGTTGAGTTGACGGTCACGACCTCGTTGTACCACTGGTTCGGCGAATACTGGAATGGGAAGTAGACCCGTGTGATCCACGACGCTCCGTTGCCCACATCGGCTTCCAGTCCCCACGTCAACAAAGAGTGACTACATCCACCAGACTGGCATAGTTCGGAATCGAACATGTGGCTGGTGCCTGGTCCGCTGGTATTCACGAGCGAGGCTTGGTAGGAGCCGTAAGGGCTCTGCGTGGACATGAACCAGATGCTCATGCTGTAGCTCCCTGAAAGCGCTATGTTTGCGGTGTACGGCATCGTGACATATGTGGATGTCCCTGTGAACCGCGGCGTCTGGATGGATATCGGGTTGAACGAGAATATCCCGTCTGGGGACCTGTCGTTGAAGCTCTGCTGCGCCTGGTCCAGATAGGATGGCGCATATGGCGCGGGATAGAAGTACTGGCTGGTCAGGGCTGACTTGACAGCCGAGACGTTGAGCAGCGCAAGGTCCCTTCCATCGAGAAGTATCTGGGTCCCGTTCTGTATATCATTAACCACGCCGCTTGACTGGGGATATACCAGGTATGGCTCAGGGGCGACATTGGCGCCGAGCGCAGGGATAGAGGCATTGTGCGTATACGTGACAAGCCCTCCCATTCCGCATAACCCTACGCCTATGTCAGATGCGTCTGGAGTGACAAGGGTGTAGTTTATGCTTTTGACGGCGGAAGGGATGTTGGAGCACTGCGGCTTTGGGGTGACAGAACTGTCGAATACGTAAGCGGTGCCGAGGTTGAACAGATATGGGCTAGTGCTGCCTGCGCTGGCGTATACGCCGCCTATCAGATATGCTTGTGGTATGCTGTGCTTTATGTAGAGCAGCGTAGGACGGCCTTCCTCTGCGCTGAGGAGGTCATAAGTGCCGTTCAGCGGGATGCTGGTGGTCACGCTCAGCGGGTACGTGAATGAGCCTGTCGACGTATTTATTACCGCCAAGGCGGAATACGTTGCGGTTAGGTTGTAAGGTGAGTTCTGGGAGATGTTGAGTGAGCCGTTCGTCAGGCTGAGCCCTATGCCTTCGTTCCTCGCATCATTGATCAGCGTGCCGGTGAAGTTCGTGATCGTCGGAGCTCCGGAGTAGTTCATGACCGGCGTACCGTATATGATGCCGTTGTCCATTATCGACGATATGGCGTACGCCGTGCTGTTCACGAAATTGCTCTTCCTGAGCGATGGGGTTTCCTCGTACTTTATCAGGGCGTTCAGCGATGCCTGGAGGCTGGCGTGAAGGAACGTGGCTGTACTGCTCTGCAGCGCGGTCACCTCCTCGCCCTGGTTTATCCCCTGGCTGGCCTGCGACGATAGTGCATTGTAGTTGTTGCTCAGGATCACGTAGGTCATTACCTCTCCGAGCATGAGCACGAAGAGCACTAAGACCAGTAGGGTAAGGAGTATGCCCTTCTTGCCGCCTGCCCGCCTCCTTTTATCGTTCAGTGCCATATCGCAACACTCACGTTGTAAGTTCTATAGGTTCCATTCACATTTAAGGTTAATGGTACGGATGCGCTGCTCACCTGGTACGCTCCCTGCAGGGTCGCTGGCGTATAACCCCCCGCCTGATAGACAGTATTGGCGGGGTATGCGGGAATGGCTGGGCTGTCATTGAAGTAGTCGTTCCCATCTCCCTCCAGCGGATACCAAGCGTATAGCTTGGAGTTGTTGAGCGGTGAGCCCCCCAGGCCTCTCGCGTATAGCGCCATGATCTGGCTGCTCGAGAGCGTCTCGTTATAGAATTGAATGTTGGAGACCATGCCATTGAACGGCCTCGTACCAGCATAGTCCGTGCTGCCTATCGAGAGATCCACCGATGCAACATGCGGGGTTGCGACTATGGAGTTGGCCAGGGTGCCGGTCACGGACTGGGTGTTGACCCACGCGGTGGCAGCATTGCCGCCGTCCAGCTCCACAGCCATGAAGTTCCATTTATTGAAGTTCACGGATGGGGTGCCTGACGCTGACGGGCAGAAGTCGTTGTACATCGTCGATATGCCAGGATAGCCGCTCGATTGGACCATCATGCCAAGGGCGTTGCCGGCCTGGCTCACACCTGTCTTGCCGTACATCACTACCCCGTTGTAGCATGCCTGGCTCTGCACGCTATACGGGTATACCCAGGCCGTAATCGTTATCGTGTTCCCCTGTGGGAGATTCGGATGCGGATTCTTGAGATTGTCCAGCTTTGGGCCTCCAGACCTGTATGCCTCAATGCCAGGCGCATATGTCCCGTTTATGAAAAGCCCTTCGTAGCCTGTGCCGAAGCCGAACGACTGGTTCAATATCGCCTGTGCGCATCCTCCTTCTCCGTTGAGGTACATCTGTGCGACAGCGGCAAGCACGCCGGAGTTCGGGTCCGCCTTGCATGTCCCGAATGCGTACAGGTAGTTGAGCTCGCCAAGATATGCGTTCCCGTAAGCGATTACGGGGTTGGACTCCTCCAGGTATGTCGTAGAGGAATCGAGCGTGGAGACGTTCCACAGGAGCCGGCCGGTGAGCGCAGAGTAAGCCTGGAAGTTGGTGCCGGCAGGATATGCGTATAGTATGCTTTTGGTCGCGGCCGGGATGTAGTTGGCCGATGACGTCATGGTAGGTGCGGTGAACAATGGGAAGTCCTGGTTCGGCAAGAATGTGACGTTGTATGCATATATGCTGTTCTGGGTCTCGGCGTATATGCTCCTGTTGAGTATCGCGACATTAGGATATGCCTGCGTGTCAAGGGTATACTGCCATATCTCGTTGCCCCCGAGCGTGAACGCGATTATGTTGCTTCCTGTAGACACGACAGACAGGTTGCCGCCTGCCGAGGTGTAGCTGCCGCCGTATGTGGATGTGCCGCTTGAGCCGCATGGTATGCTCGCGCTCCATAACGGGTTGAACTTGCCGTTGTAGAAAGCATAGTCTATCAGCTTGTTCGGGGTGGTGCATGCGTTGCGCGTCTCCGAGTAGAACGCCCCGTTAGCGAATGCCATGTTCGTCGAGGCGGTGCCCTGCGCCAGCGTGCCGTTGTTCGGATAGATGAGATAGCCGTCATACTCTATATAGCCGGCCTGCGCCTGTATGGTCTTGTACGTGGCGCTCAGCAGCCGTTTCCAGAGGATTATGCCGTTAGGCGCTATGGCATCCATGTAGTCCGTGGAGTTGTATGTTATTATCTCGTAACCTAGGCTGGGGTTGTAGTACAGCAACGGTGATGTCTCATAGCCGCCGGAACCGGCGCCAGCGGTGGTGTTCAGGATCACAGCCCCGTTCGTCGCATTGAACACGTAGAGCCTGCTCGGGGCCTTTGTGGCGACCGCTATGACCCCGAAGTCGGCAGAGGGGGCAGGGAATACCTGCGTCGCGAAATCGTAGTCCCATAGCAGATCCGGGGCTTCAGGCCCGTACCCGTATGTGCTGAATGACAGGGATGCGTTCTGCCCGACCTGCTGCCAGGGATACGAGCTCGAATTGTATGAATCCACGGCGTATCTGGCGTACGGGACGTTCAGTGCGGCCTGCGACATGTTGGTCTCCAGCATGCTCTGGAGAAGGCTCTGCGCCTCAGTGGACGCGGCTTGCGTCGCGTATTGCGGGGTGTAGTGTATGTACAGCAGTATCGAGACGGCCACAGTGGCGACTATTAGCGCGAATATCGAATCCAGGGTGAATATGAAACCCTTCATGCTTTTCCCTCTTCCGCCATTCTGAACACTCCGGTCGTTTTGATCGGCTGCCATCATGTCACCGTCGTCTGGCTATTCGACCACACTATGGCTTCCACGGTGACCGGGGCTCCGTTGAGGAACGCCCCGCGCTTCTCGACGTATATGCTGTACGTATAGTTTGTGCCAGGGCTCCTGCCCATCGTTATGTTGACTGAGCTCCCATATATCATTATGTAATAATCGAACCCTATGCCCAGCTCCTGCTTCATCGCCTGATAGTTCGTCTCGGTCATGGCGAGCATGGTGTATATCTTCGATGAGGAGAGGTTGGCGCTGCCCTGGTTGGCAACCATGCCTACGCTCACGTTGTTCCATGTGGTCGTGTTGGTGACGTTGACGCTGGCCTGCCAGTCGCTCGGGTATCCGGTAGTGAACAGGTTCTGTATCAGAGCCTGCGCATCCACCTGGGAAAGGCTGGCGCCGTTCCCGTATGCGACAGAGAGCTGGTTGTTTATGTTGAGCCATGCGACTGATAGTATGGTTATCGCTATGGTGAAGACTACCATTGCGAATACGACGTCGAAGCTCCAGAACTGCGCTTTCATCATTTTCCCGGAGCTTACCATGTTTGCCATCTATTCACCATTTGATATCCGACATTAGACATTCATCCGAAAGACAATCTTGTCTCCTTGTAGAGCGGGAGCGGACCCTGCGCGTACAGCTGCGATATCTGCGTTGGCGTGAGCGCCGTATCGTATATCTGCACGTCGGAGACGCTGCCGTTCAGGGTGCCGTAGCTGCCTCCATAGAAGTATCCTATGTATCCCGTGCTCCCGGCGTCGCCGCATCCGACGTACTCGTTGCTGAACATCACCCTTGTCCCGAGATACATAGTCGCATAGCCATTGTTTACGACAACGGCCGGCATCAGCCACCTATCCAGGTACTGGCCTGGACGGTAGTTCCCGCCTGGGAGCCCATACGGTATACTGTTGAACACGTATAGTATGGATATCGAGTTGTACTCTATTGCGACTCCGTCACTTGTTGGGGTGACTGTCGATATGGCCGTCTCGTAGCCATCCGGATTAGAAACAGGAGTGGGGATGTTCCCGCTCATGTATGACCATGCGAGCTCGGTATAGCTGCAAAGACCAGATGGAAGCCCGGTGTTGAACTGTATGTTGCTGGCTGCGCCGTTGAACTTCGCCACCAAATTCGAGTTTGTAGCGTTCGGGGAGTAGAGCGTGTTAGCGTACACCACATTGGAGACAACAGATCCGTTGTCGTGGTTCCAGCTGTAGTCATTCGCATTGCCGTCCAGCGGCCACCATCCGACAAGCCCAGCGCCCGCCAGTGGGGCTCCGGCTATCCCCTCCCTGTATATCTCGCCTATCTGCCGCTGCGACAGATAAGAGCTGTAGAGCTGCACATTTTGTATCATGCCGTTGAACGTAGAGCCTCCGTTCGCCCATGCGTCATTGCCTATGTAGAGCGGGGAGTTCGAGGCTATCGGGTTGCCGATGGCGACGCCTTCGGTCTTATATGATAGGTACGGCGTGTCGTTGTAGTACACTGCCCATCTGCCGGTAATGTTCTCGTATTCCCCGGTGACCATGATCCAGCCGCCTGATGGCACGTTCATCACGTCAGGCCCATTAGTCTCAGGGCCCCCCTGATCGGAGTCCAGTTTCTTGAATCCATGCGTTCCTATTGTCATGACATAGTTGCAGTCTGCATTCGTCATAGCTGGGCAGGATACGGATGGGACGTTGCAGAAGCCGGGGTCGATCTCGAATCCGAAGTTATTTGTCGTATTGAGGTCGCTTATCATGCCCTGGCACTGGTTGTCGGACCCCTTCAGGTATATCCAGCCTATCGCAGTGAAGGAGTCATTGGCGGCTATCGCCGCGTTAGAGGCTGAAGAGTACGGGACGCTGATATACCCCTCGGCGTTCTGGTTCAGCGAGGCGGTGTAGAATGATGATGCATTGACAGGCATAGGAGACCACTGCGGATCCGTGAAGGTCCCAGGGCCTACGTTCGACAGCCCGAAGTTCGGCACCATGTTGCCAAAGCCCTGAGCCAGGGGCAGCCAGTCCGACAGGTAACCGGCAGTGCTGGAGTTGCCGTTGAATACAGTAGCCGTCACGTTCGCTATGCCAGAATAGAAGCTGTTCGATGTGACGAATGCCTGTGCATTGCCGTTTGAATCGGTGGTCAGCGTCTCATACGGGGCGTTGGCGTCTATCAATGTGCCCTGCGTGCCTGCCAATCCGACCGTTGCCCCGACCACTGGAGCTGCCGACGGGTTTAACACCTTGAGCGTGAGCTGCGCCACGCTGTTGTGCGCAACTGCCGCGGATGCCGTTCCTGCGTTCCCGTTTCCGGAGTAGTCGAGCGAGTCCCTGCTTAGCGGATACCACGCTATCAGTGATGTGTTGTCCAGGGGGGAGCCGCCTATGCCTTCCTGGAAAAGCTGGGTCACCTGGGACCTGCTGATATTGGTCGAATATATCTGTATGTTCGCTATCCTCCCGCCCATGTACGCACCGCTGTCCCACGTGCCGATGGCGTTGCCTATCTGCAGGTAGTATGGGGATGGGATATTGAGCAATCCCGCTGCGGTGCTGGTGCAGTCCTGCGACCCGTTCACTATGATTGCACGGAACTTCGACGTCGCGTTGAACTGCGCACCGAATTGGTACCATTTGCCGGCTGAAGGTCCGTCGGTGCATTGGAGGTCGTCGGCGAAGAAGTTGAGGTACCACTGGTCCTTCCTCGAAAAGAGGCCGAAACCCTCATTGCCTGTGCTTGTTCCGGCCCACGCGTAACCCAGGTCGCCGTTCGGAGTTCCCGGATTGGCCAGGTCGGTCCCATACGGCCAATACACCCAGCCTAAAATCGTAAATGATGTACTCTGGAATGGAAGGAGATTTGTCCCGATATTTGACAGTGGGCTCATGAACGTGCCGGCATTGGTGTCTGCCAATGCCTTGATCTGAAGATATGAAGGCTGCGACTGGACCGATGGGGGTTTCTGGTTCAGGTATATCACACCGTCCCTGTTCGACACCTTTATGTAGCCGGTGTAAGTTGGCAACAGGTATAAATCGATGTTGTTGGCGCTCGTTGATAGCGGTGTGCCGTTTATCACAAGATTCTTTGCATTGCTGTGTGCGTATGCGGTAAGCACCTGGCTGCCTATCTTCATGCTGACTATCACGATGCCGGTCGACGATACGGTTATGTTGTACTGCGTCAGGCCTATCGATCCGGCCAGTGGTATGCTTGCGGAGTAGCCGTTGCCGTTGTAGAGCCCCTGGTTGATGTAGCCGGCTATGTTCTGCGCTTCGAGCTGCAAGGCGGAGTACTGCTGCTGGCTCAGGGTCGCTGACCTCTCTGTCGTTATGACCCCGAAGAAGACGAGGAATATCACTAGGACGAAAGAGTATACTACTACGAACTCCAGTGCTATCTGTGCCTTCCCATTGGCCATAATCCCTCCACACCCTCGAAGCGGTGTTTTATTATGGATAGGAAGCAATAAAAAGTCGAACGAATGAAGCGGTAGAGGGCTTACTTCTTGGGGATGCTCTTCTTAAGCGCGCCTATCGTATCATCGAGCTCGTCGAGCGCCTTCAGCAGCGCATCCTTGGCCTTTTTCTTGCCTGTCCTTATGATTAGCACAGGCTTGCCGATGTCCGGATGGTCCTTTGACACCCCTGCGAACTCGACGTCGTGGCTCTTCCTCAGCTGGCTCGCTATCAAGTCAGGTATGGTGAAATCCTTGGTCTCGAACTCTATCTCCAGATGGTCGCTCTCTTCCTTGATTATATTTATCTTCATTCTATCACCTTGCCGTCTTTTCCCTTGTCCCAGAATCCGGGTCCGGGTCCGCCTCCGCCGTGCCTTTCCCTGTCCAATTGGCCGCCATGGCCACGGTCGCGGTCGCGGTAGCGATCCCTGTTGAAGCCCCCGCCGCCCCTGTCCCCGCCGAATGGCCTTCTTCCGAATCCTCTCCTGTCCCCTCCCATGAACCTTCTCCTTTCTATCTGTTTGAAGTGCCTGTTCTCCTCGAATATCTTAAGTATCTCCCCCGGCTTCCCGTAGTATATGCTTATCTTCCTGTTCTCCTTGCGCTTGCATATCGGGCATTCCAGCGTGCCTTCATGCTTGCCCTCTATCTGCATCGGAATGCCGCATGACCTGCAGTTCGACAGCACCACTCCGGCTTCGCTGTCGTCAAGGCTGAGTTCGTACGTATCGCCGCTGTCCTCCACTATCCTGGCGACGACGACATCGCCTACCCTGCAGGGCTTGCTCGGTCTTGCGTCCTCCATGGAGCCTCTCCTGAAGTCCGAGTCCCTCCTCTGTTTAGATATTATCTTTCCATCGTTGAGCGCGAAGAACTTCTTGTTGCTCGTCCTTATGCTGTCCACCCTGACGAATACGACCGCTCCGACATCGTCGATTACGCTGCCTACCACGAGCATCCCTCTTCCAAGCTTTACCAGCTCGTACTCGCTGTTGTGGACGCTCGCCTTCCCTTCGGAGATCTCTGACGATCCGATGATCGACGCTTTTATCTCGCCGTTGTCCACGAAGGTGTTCTCCGATGGTATGGACTCCTCCTCATAGGATATAGTATCGCCGGGCATGACGAGCCGCTTCTGGTTTGATTTTTCTTCTGACATTTGGATTCACGTTCCGTTCCCTTGCATTTAGCTGCCGTTATGGATGTAACGCTATTTATTAGTAATCCTCTACTATCTAGATGTAAGCAGACCCGCTTCGGCTGTGCATATGAACAGGGAAGCACTAGATATACATCGGTAAAGGCTTTATTGGTTTTGGTATTGGTGGTTTAACGGGCTTTGGAATATTAGGGGGGCGAGGACAGGAGGATAAGGATGATTCCGCCCAAGCCCCGCTCGTGATAAGCGGCAGGAGATTCGACGTTGTTGTGATGAGAAGGAGGATCAGGAACGCCTATGCGAGGGTGATAGATGGCAGGGTGGTGATAAGGATACCTGAGCGTCTCGGCAGGATGGGATCGAGCAGGATAGTGGATGAGCTAAGGTCGAAGATATCCGCAGGGATAATGGAAAACCCGAGCAGGTATCTCGGCATGCCCCCCATAGAATTCAGGGAAGGCCAGGACCTTCAGATATTCGGAAGGAGGTTTGCCATATCCGCGGAGACCAGACCGGGTTCGCGTTACGCGAGGTGCAGGCTGGAGGGCAGTGCACTTATGGTATCGATACCTGAGGGCGTTCAGGAGGCTGAACGCAGCGGCATAGTCTCAAGGCTCGTCACAAGAGCGATATCAAAAGCGGTGGAGGGAGACGTGCGCGCATACGTGGACGCGGTGAACAGGAGGCACTTCGATTCTGAGATAAGCAAGGTGAGGATAAGGGCCAATACCGTCCTCTGGGGCTCGTGCTCCGCCACAAACGCCATATCGCTCAACTTCAGGCTGCTCTATGCGCCGAGGGAGATGCTCGAGTACGTGGTGCTGCACGAATTGGCGCACACGAAGGTGAGGGACCATTCAAAGAGGTTCTGGAAGCTGTTAGGCGATATAATCCCTGAGTATAAGGAGAGAAGGCGATGGCTGAGGAACAACGCCCACACGATAGAACCAGGAGCCCATGAAGCCGTCTGGATGGACGCCCATCCGCCTTCCGGGCAACAGACGCACGGATATGGCGCACAGCCACAGCATTAGCGCACCGGTATAGTGTATCAGTATATAGCCTTTGGCGATAATGATTTACGGGGGATCCCTTGGAAGGCGATGGAAAGACCGTCTTGCTTATCACAGGCAACGCAGGAAAATACAGGGAGGCAGCTCGGATAGCCGAAGGATACGGGATAGGTGTGAAGATGTTGGACTATCCGAAGATAGAGATACAGTCCAATAGCAATGAGCACGTGTCTATGGTGGCTGCGCTGCTGGCATATTCCCACCTTGGCGCGCCTCTGGTGGTGGAGGATAGCGGCATATTCATCAACGCGCTGAACGGATTTCCTGGAGTTCTGGCGCATTTCATAAAAGGAGGGATAGGGATAGAAGGCGTGCTGAAGCTCATGGAGGGGAAGAAGGATAGAAGCGCTTTCTTCAAGGCGGCGGTAAGCTACGTGGACAATGATGCCGTGAAATGTTTCACCGGGATATGCAGAGGCAGCATCTCCCATAAGGAGATTGGGGAGCCTGAGGAAAGCCTGCCATTCGACAGCGTATTCATGCCGGAGGGCAGTAAGGTGACGTTCGCTGAGATGGGCGTGGATGAGAAGAGCAGGTATTCCCACAGGGCGGAAGCGTTCAAAAAGCTTTTTGCGTATCTTAAGGAAGATAGGTCGTAGGTGTTATGATGGACAAGAGATTCCTTGTGGTGATTTACATGGCGATATTGGTCGTGGCTGCAGCTGTCGTGTACTATTCTTATATCTCGGTCAACCAACCTCAGCCGACGGTCTTCGTCAACTTCAACCATACACAGGGGACGGCGATAGGATACATAAACAACACGCTGAAGTATCCGATATTGATTAAGACGATATACTGCACCACGCCCGGAGGAAGGAAGGAGGAGTTCTCCAGCCCTAGCAACACTCCGATACAGCCCGGGAGCAACAGCAGCATAACGCTAGATACAGCAGGCACATCTACGCTCCCTGAAGGCTGCAGCGGCTGGAAGGTCAGCTACAATATATCGTGATGTCATGACATCATGAGGCGTACCGGTCAGCACATGCACAGATATATCCTTCTGGTGGACAGCCGTTTCGCGGGATACGCAAAAAAGGAGTTGCGCTCCTTCTTCGGCGAGCGATGCGGGGCCATAGACGCGATAGACGGAATGCTGCTGGCCGAGATTGACGTTGAACCTGATGCCATGGGCGACGAGATTGAAGGCAACCGTTTTATCTTCGTGTATGCCGCGGTGCCGCTGATAGGCACATGCGCGGCGAAGCCGGGGGATTATGGCGCCCTGCTCTCCATACTGGAGGAGAACCTGGATAGGAAAAAGAGCTTCAGGATAGAGGTCCTTAACATGAAAGCCAATTCCGGAACGAATGCGAAGAGCATCGAGGTGAAGCTCGGCACATCGTTGGAGGAGAGAGGCTTCGTGGCGGATCTTTCTTCACCTGGGATGGGAGCGTATGTCATACTTACCGGGAACCATGCGTTCCTTGGGCTTGAGAGCGGAAAGCGGAGGAGCACCCTGGACTGGTTCAGGCTCTCCGTTAATAAAGGGGGGAAGGGGGTCAGCCGGGCGGAATTCAAGCTTGAGGAAGCGGCATACTTCTTCGGAATCGATTTCAGGGGCATGAAGAGATGCATAGACATAGGCGCTGCGCCTGGGGGATGGTCAGCCGCGCTCGCGAAGACTGGATCCTCGGTGCTGGCGGTGGACCAGTCCGATCTGGATTACGATGCGATAAGGAAGCTCGGAGTGGGCGTGGACGTTGTGGACTCCTTCGACATGAAGGATTGGAAAGGGGTGCTGCACCTCAAGAAGAGCGCCGCTAAGGCAGTCGGGGAGATAATCGGCAGCGGAATCATCTTTGACATGCTTATGATAGACATGAACGTGGAGCCGAGGGAGGCGGCCGAAGCCGCAGTCGCCCTGGCGCCGGTTGTCAGGGATGATGGAACATTGCTCATGACAATAAAACTTGTTGACCATAGGGTCCATACGCATATCGATACCGCTATGGATCGTATCAGGGGAGCCTACAGCCATGCGGCTGTCAGGAAGTTGCCGCATAACAGGAGGGAGGTGACGTTATATGCAAAAAAGGGATAAGGTAAATAGCATGGCTCACGGCCATGATTTGGCAAGGAAAGCGTTGCTTGCTCTGATTATCCTGCTTCCGATAACTGTCATCTATTCTTACATATTGGTGGCAGGCCCGCAGTGGGACTTCATGGCACACTACCTGAATGGAAGGACGCTCTATGATTACCTGACGCACGGAGGGGTGAGCGTATACGCCGCGTTCGCAGGTGAGTACCAGAACAACCTTCTCTATTACTTCGAGCCTTATAGGGAGCCGCTGCCGACACCGATGCTCGCGGTGTTCGTGCCATTGGGCAAGGAACTCGATGTGCTCGCATATATCACGATAGTGTTCGCCATCTATGTATTCGGGGCATACAGGCTCGGCAGGGAGCTTAGGATAGATGCCCTGCTTATGCTCACCGCTTTCCTGAACAGCTACGTCATAATCTATTTCTTCGACGTGACCAGCAAGGAGGCGCTATCCGCAGCATTCGTCATGCTCGGCTTGGCTTACCTGTTGAGGAAGAGCCCGATGGCTGGACTGTTCTTCGGCCTGGCAGGCCTTTCCAAGTATCCCGCCCTCATATTCCTCCCGATGATATTCCTGCTGTGGGACGCGAAGAAGATATCGTATGCCGCAGGGCTGGCGTTCCTGGTTACGCTGCCTTGGCTGCTGTTCAACTACTACGTTTGGGGAAGCCCCTTGTACAGCTACCTTTCGGCTATAACCATATCGGTAACTTCGAAGAGCTACGCGTTCATAAATCTCGGTGCGATAGCGCAGGTGATCGCGTATCCGCTGGTCATCGCGGTGCTCGCTCTGCTCGGTTATAGGTGCACTAGGAGGAAGGCGACGATCAAAAGGTATCCATTGTATGTTATGGCCATGGCGATTGTGCTGTCATTCATCGGCTATGTGTGGGTCGCGCCGCATAATGACGAATTCACGCAGGCGAGATACGCCTATCTCTTCTCCATCGCGCTGCTGATCCCTGCGACATACCTGTTGAGCGAAGCCATCCGTGGAAGCGGAAGATGGGAAAGGCTGCGCAACGTAGTTCCCGCGCTCGCTATCGTCTCGCTTCTCCTGAATGGGATTGGGCTTTGCTATTTCTTCTCATACTCGCAAAGCCATTCCGCATATTATTACAATGGCGACAACCCTGATGGGCTTTACGCACAGGCGTATTCCTCGCTCTCGCTGGTCGGGTTTGGCGGATGCAGGGCGATATCCGACAGCTGGATACCGATGGTGTACTCGGGCTACGATGTCTATTCCCCCTTCGTCACGTCCTATAACCCTAAGCTCGTCTCAACGCTCTTCAAGGCGAACAGCAGCGTCAACATAACCGACCAGGTGCTGGAGAGGGAGCATTATCCGATAATAGTGTTTAAATATCCTGGGGTGCCAGAGTCCGATGTGACTGGACTGGCGAATGCGACACTGGCATACTCTACAGATAACTTTTCAGTGTATCTGCCGAGGGATGCGGTGTGCGTAAGGGACCAGAACCAATAGATTGAGTTCACGTGATACTATGATGCCGAATATGGATCCTGCGACGATGAAGAAGATGCTTGCACGGATGGGGATAAAGTCGACGGAGGTGGACGCGGTACGCGTGGTCATAGAGGGGCAGGAGAAGGATCTTGTCATAGAGAACCCGCAGGTAACTAGGATAGAGGCGCAAGGGACGGTAAGCTTCCAGGTGGCCGGAGACGTGATGGAGAGGGAGAAGCAGGCCGCAGCGCAGGAGCCTGTCGAGATAACGGAGGATGACATCAAGATGGTCATGGAGAAGTCCGGAGTTGCGGACCATGACAGAGCCAGGGAGGCATTGGAAAGCACGAAAGGGGACATCGCTGAAGCGATACTCCTTCTCCAGAAACAGTAGCCCCACATGGAGGAGCGCTTCGTTCCCGTTATGATATCGATGCTATGGATATCCGATTGTCATAGCGGGCCGGTTTCGACCAGGTAGGCTTGCGCGTATGGTATCCCCTTTATCTTCTTGACGTTCCCTTTGTCGATTATCTTGCTGCGTATCGCCGCGTCGATGGACTCCTTGCCGACTATGTTCGCCGACGCTACCTTAAGCTTCATCAATATCCTGTCGGCAGTGCTGTCGTTGGGCACCAGGTCGCCTTCATAGAATGAGCGGTAGCTCTTAAGGTCAAGGGTGACGTCTCCGTCCTCGAGCACCTTCCCAAGGAGATCCCTGTCGCACATCGCGAGCATGGAGCCGCGCTCTGTATCATAGAGCTTTACGTATATCACAGACTCACCCGTACTTGTACAGAAACGCCGTAGTCAGCATGTACAGGAAGCCGTACCACGAGAGCCATATGCCCCCTGCGATGTTGGACTGCCCGAACGCGAAATAGGCGAGAGCGAACATCAGCGATGCGAACGCCACCTCAGCACCGGTATTGCGCAGCGACGACAGCACGTTTCCGCTGAATCCGGCATATTTCAGCTTGTTCCAGTGGATCCCAGGGTTCCTGTTTATGGCGGTAGCTATCGCCGCTTTTGTCCTCACGAACGCAAGCGCGTAGTTGAGCAGGAATACCATGAGCCCCTTCGACCACGACTTGAAGTATATCCTTGTGAGCAACGCCGGGGTGAGAAGCGAGAGGGTGAATGCGAAGAAGCCAAGCAGTTCGAGGTCCAGCTGTATCGTGTTCGTCTGCAGGAAGTGGAATATGTCGATGTGGGCGAACGGCACAGCGGTGAAGGTTATGCCTATCGATGCAACCGTGAATAGTATCAGGAATATCGATATATAGTTCAAACCGAGGCCGTGTGTTATGTAATTGGGGACCGAGAACGGGGTCTTGCGCTTCTTGTAGCCCTTCCTCTGGAAGTAGTAGCTTATGAACTGCGTATCGCCATAATTATAGCGCCACTGCATCTTTGCGAGCTCTGTGAATGACCTGACAGGCCTTCCGAGAGCGTAGACGTTCTGGACATATAGGCTCTTGAAACCGTGCATGTCGGACTCGAAGCTGAAGAACGTATCCTCTATTATGTATTCGGGGAAACCGCCTATCTCCAGGAAGGCGGACCTCTTTATCACGCCGCACGAGCCTGCGAATATGGCGGTGTTGTCAAGAGCCCTTGCCGGCTGTATGAACTTGAAGAAGAATGCGTCGAATATGTCCACGCAGTCGGAGAAGAACGTGCCTTTCGCATACCTTTTCTCCGTCTGCACGTATGCGAGCTTCCGGTCCTGGAAGTACGGCAGCAGATCCTTCAGGAAGTTCGTATCGGTCAGGCGTTCATCGGCATCAAAGACCGCAAAGAAGGGCGCATCGGTGTAGTTGTACACGATGTTGTTTATCGCACCGGCCTTGTAGCCTTTCCTTTCAGACCTGTGCACGAACGTTACGCCAAGCCTCTTGCAGGAGGCCTCTATCCTTTCCATGTAGCTGCGCTCCGTCGAGTCGTCAGCCACGAATATCTCGAGCTTGCCCTTCGGATAGTCCATCTTCCATAGGCTCCTGAGGTTCTTCTCCACCATCTCCGGATCCTCGTTGTAGATCGGCATGACCAGCGCCACTTTCGGCGGGGTGCCCATAGGCTTGAGCCCATCCGTTATCTTTTTCAGGAATCCTGTGTAGAAGTATGACCTGAAGTACCATATCGAGGCATAGATGTTGAAGAACCCTGCGAACAGCGACAGCATGGTGAAGAAGATCGCAAGGAATATCATGTAGATGCTGTTTGCTACGTAGAACAGGTATATGGAGAAACCGAAGCCTGCGGCTGAGAGCACGGAGAACAGGATAACGGTTAGCAGCCTCCCTATATACTCCTTGCGCGGAGAACTTGCCTCTTCATACTTCTGAGCCTCCATCCTAACCAGCACGGCTATGTTTTCGTAATATTATACACTAGAACCGCAACTACTTATAATATTGCCTATATATAGGTTTTGCATTAAAGGTTCTGTGATATGTGCCGGGGTGGCAGAATCCGGTATTGCGCCGGTCTCGAATTTGCAAAATGTCGAGAGCTGATATGTGATGCGTGTGAGGAGCAAACCGGTGCCCTTACGGGCTTTAGGGTTCAAATCCCTACCCCGGCGTTCATGCTCAGCGTATATGTTTGTGACGACCTGTGAGAGTTGACGTTTATGGTGCATATAACTGTCGTCCTGGCAGCAGTGGCGGTGGTCGCGCTTATCGCGATAGCCGCTGTCGAGATCCCTTACTCTTACGTACCCGCGCCCGCTCCCGAGACCAGCATAGGCGCAATGGCATACGGCCAGGTGCTCACGCCAACGCAGGCAAGCCAGATACTCGGATATCAGGGAACGGGAGGCCCGTTCCAGTCGCTGCATTATAATAAGACACAGGCGCAGGCGTTGTTTGAAAAACTGGCAACGCAAAGCGGCCAGTACAAGAACGTCTCTAGCGTCGTTGATGGGTGGGCAATGAATTATACCGTATCGGGCTCGGAGCAGAGCGTCACGGAGGTGGTGTTCGAGTTCAATTCTTCAGATGGGGTATCCGCTTCCTCTATGTACCAGGCGACGGTCAGCTCCTTTGAGCAGGCTGGGATAGAGTTCACGCAGACGGGGCTGACTACCGGAAGGCTCACCTACTCTTACATCTCGAAGTCGCAAGTGATAACGCTCTTGGGCTACGATGGAAGCTACATCGTCCTGGCATATGTTGACCAGCCGACATCAGCGGCACAGGCCCTGCCAACTGACATCGCGGAGGACTTGGGTTAGTTCGTCAGCCTAGTTTTTAAACATACCTGTGCATATAGATACCGTGATTTTATGAAACAGACGGCAATTATAGGCATAGTGATAGCGATCGTAGTGGTAGTGATAATCGCTGCCGTAGCGCTATCCGGAAGCCATGCGCCTTCCGGCACAGGAGGGAACACGTCTTCGTCATCGACGCCTACGACGACAGGCAACCAGAGCAGTGGAAGCCAGTATACGCAGGTGATGTCAAAGAGCACAGCTGGAGCGTTGACAGGATACAGCGGAAGCAATGCTACCTACAATGTGACGTATATGAACGCATCCAAGGCACAGGCAGCGTTGAACGGAGGCGCGGCCCCGCCTGGAGTGGTAGCGAACATAACAGGCGAATGGGTTATGCGATATGGCGGAGTTGGAGCCAACGTTGGCATCTTCCAGATAACTATAGGCTCGAAGGTTCCACAGGCCCTCTATGACGCAGCGCTAGACTCTGCCGCACATAACGGAGAGAAGTTCAACGTTACGAATGCGACAGCCGACGGAATGACCTATTCTTATATAAGCAACAGCACCGTCCATAGCTTGATCTTGCTCGGATACAAGGGAGGTTATGCGACATTTGTGACGCTGGCAGGCAACGCGACTGCAACCCCGCAGACGGTGGTGGCCGACGTCGCAGCAGGCCTTAGCTAATGCTAAGGTCTTTCTTTCTTTTTCTTCTTTTTGAACGTGAGGCAGCGCAAGCCCTGTTGAAAGTCGAAAGCAGCAACGCTTTTATTATGGCTGCGCGATAGCTACCTGATGGTCTGATGAAAGAGATAGAGACCAAGATACTCGAGTTCGACGAGAATGCGCTCAGGGAGAGCCTGGGGAAAGCCGGTGCAGAGTATCTTGGGAAGAGATCGCTGAGGCGTGTCGTATTCGACGCCATGCCAGACACTACGGAGCAGGATGAGATAATAAGGGTGAGGACGGATGGGAGCAGGACGACCCTTACCTGGAAATACAGGGACAACAGGAAAGGCAGCCTTGACAACACTGAGGAGATAGAGGTCGATGTGAGTGACTTCGATAAGACCGTAGAGATAATATCGAAGCTGTGGAAAGGCAAGCCCCCGTACCACCAGGAGACGATGCTCGAGACATGGAGATGCATGGGGGTGGAGATCGCGATATGCACCTGGCCTCTGGTGCCGCCATTCCTCGAGGTGGAAGGGGAAAGCGAATCAGATGTAAGGAATGCCATAACTGAACTGGCCATAACAGGCAAGGAGATAGGAAATATGGGCCTCGCATACGTTTTCGAGAGATACGGGCAGAAAGGGAAAGATGCCGGAGACCTGAAGTTCTAGAGGAGAGCGCTTAAATATTATGTCAACAATATCACATACATATGCAACAGAGTACGTATCGAATACGGTGGATCGATGGATAAGGAGTATTCCCCAAAGGGTTTGCATGGGAAACCCAGAGGGGAGACCAAGGAATATAGCAGAGGTATGGCAAATAAGATGGTCTCTTATTGCGAGATCATGCTCGATGCAGGTTATACCAAGGACTTCTTCGAGTTCGTGGAGCGCATATCGGGAAAGATCGACCCGGTGGCACTTTTCACGGTAGAGAGGCTCCTGGAGAGCAGGATAGGTACAGGGGATAAGGGCGCAAAGACGGAAGGCAGGAAGGGGGAGGGCGTGGATTACACCAGCGGGACGGGCAGCAGATTAGTCGAGGACATCAAAAGGCTGGTGGATAGGGGGGACCGCGCTACCGCGCTGAGAGCATTGAAAGCGTTGATTAACGGGATGGATCCTGCCGATATCGGAACCGAGGAACTTGAACTTGGTAGAAGGATAGACTACATTAGCAAGCACCCGTATGGGTTCAGGAAGGAGAACCCCCCAGGATATGGATGATGTTGTTCCTGTTCCGATCCCTGACTGACGTATATCCACTACGTCGCCCATGGCAACCTTTTTATAGACGCCTATTTCAAGTATCACTGTGATTTTATGGTACAAGCATATTGCGTTAAGTGCAAGATGAAGAGCGAGATGAAGGACGCTAAGGAAGTAACGATGAAGAACGGGAAGAAGGCGGTGACCGGGACATGCCCGAAGTGCGGGACCAAGATGTTCAGAATCGGAGGCAAGTAACTGTTTCTAATGCGGCGAAAGCCGCATGAACTGGTCGAGGAGCACGGTCGCATATGACCCGGATGGAAGTCCGAACCTCAGGGTGACCTCCTCCCCTATGGTGTACTGGAAATCGACGAACGGGGCGATGAGCACCCTTTTGGCTCCCTTGCAGTTGAGCTCAGGCATCCCGCGGACCCTGAAGTCCTGCTGACCGATTCCTAGATCCGCAAGTATCCTGCGCTCAGTGTCGTTGATCTGGCTGTCGTATCCGACTATGTTGCCTACCGGGAATAAACCTGGCATGGCCTCGCCGTCGTATTCGAACACGTTAGTATAGTCTGGGAAGCCATAGGTGTCCACTCTGCATACCATCTCTCCTATCCTTAGGGCCTGGTCCCCGGCCTCCACCCTCTCCCCGACCTCCTTGTTGAATATATATGAGTCTACCGAGTGGACGAACATCAACAAGAGGGACCTGGGCAGCTTCCTTAACGCATTCCCATAATCGGCAGGGAATCTCGACAGGTAATCCAGCATCGACCTCTCGTACTTCAGGTACTTCGGGAAGTATCCTATCGCTTTCCCGAAATCCCTCTCATCTGCCAGCCTTATCCTCGCATTCACCGCGTCTTCATTTTTCTCGTTCGTCGTGTCCGTGAGATACAGCAGGGCCGCGCTTTCGAGATCACCCTTCATTATGTCTACGCCTATGGCTACGTTATTCGACCTGAAGCCGAACCTCTGTTCGCCGAAATAGTTCGGGAACCTTCCGTTGAGTTCTGAGCTTATCCTGCCTATCTCACCTGTATTGGATGCGCCCCTCACCTTCACCGTGAACCTGTTGCCCAGGAGATCGCCCATCTTGACAGGGCTCTGGCTCTGCCACGCCCCGCATATCTCGATGTCCTTTATGCTCACAGAGTTCAACCTGTCTGGAGGGACCTCGAATATGCTGCACATCTGGGCGGATGTCGATGTCCTGTCCTTGGTACCCGCGAACCCTATCGACCTTATGCCCCTTCCTAGCTTATTCGCTATCGCTTTTAGCGCTTGCACGGTGTTCCAGTCCCTTTTCTTTAGCACGAATCTCGTAAACCTGCCGCCTTCGGAGGTGTCTCCGAACTCGCTGCCGGAGAAATGCCTGCCGAGCTCCAACACCGTCCCGTTCGTAGCTATCTCCTCTACCAGGAAGTCGTCTGCAGAGCTCTTTATCGTGCCCCCTATCCCTCCGCCTGTCGCTCTCCTTTCCATGTTACCATCCATTCTGCCGGTTGTGCACTATTTTGATATCGATCGTTTTAATAGCCGCATTGCGCTGCCGAAATCCGCCTCGTCAAGTTGCGCCTAGGCGTTTGTCTATCTTTTCTATCGCCTTTAAGGATTCCTTCTCCAGCACGTAGACATATTTTAGCATCACCATACGTATGAAAGCCAGGATGAGCGCCGCCACCATGACGATAATGATACCTACGTAATCTATGTTATAGAGCACAAATGCGGACGCAATCCCTAATGCGGGAGGATGCTCGCTTCCAGTTACGATAAGCAGGACTGATACCGAAAACATGACCAAACCTACGGACGCGACAGTGCCCATATACGGAACCGTAAGGAAGCCGAGATAGCCGAATAGCCCGGCTATTAAATAGCTTTTTATGAAACGCCTCACGTTAGAGGACCTTGAGTAGGGGAGCATGAATAGCGCGAATGCGCTGCCGCCGAACGATGCGAAAACTATCCCGGAGGCCCCGAGGCCGTACTTGAAGTCGAAGTTCAGGTATGAGAGTACGGCTACGATCACCATTAGGCTGAGTGCCGTTACCGCTGCCGGAATCATCCTGTTCCGTATGTGGAGCACTGCCCTGTTATGTCGCCTCCCGTGAGCCGATTCGATCCTCTTCGCCATGCTGATGATGCGATGTTCATGTTTAAATACAATTCGACCATGCACGCGTGTTAGATATTTTGATATCGGAATCCTGCTGCATCGCATTTTTATTACTGCGTTTTGAAGATTTAGCATGGCAGGCGCTAGGCAGGGCAGGATAAGGAATCCTTACAGTAAGATACTCGTCATCCTTGTGATAAGCACGGTGGCTTACAGCATAGGCGCCGTACTTGCGTTTAATTCGATGACGAACCTGCCATTGCAGGACGGGGTATTCATGGTAGCGGCGGGGTTCAGCCTCGGCTATATGCTTCTCTCGAGGCTCTTCCGTCTCGATACGCAGCCGCGGCATTTTAATCTGAAGAATATGTTCGGAGGGGCCTCCCTTGCCTTGTCCATGATCATGACGTTCGCCGCATTCAAGCTGTTTACCCTAGCGAGCGTATACCCGGTTGTGGCTGCAGCGGTGGTGGTGTTCTTCACGATCGATTACGCCAGGTTCGGCAAGAAACTCTCCCGCGCAGAGGCGTTAGCCCTTTCGGCCGGAGTATTGATGGTTTTCATCGGGACCTTCTTCGCCGAGAGCCATGGCTTCGCATTTAACATGAATGCCCTGCCTTATGTGATAGGTATAACGGTGTTCGGGGGAACCGGATTCTATTTCGTAATGTATAATATAGAGCGCAGGAATGCGGGCGCCCGCTCCGCCTCGATACCTTTGATGTTGGCGGCAGTATCCGGAGCCGGGCTCATAATCTTTGGTGCAGGATCGCCATCTGCGATATTCCTCGCCATAGGCATAGTCGCCGGCTTCTTCACCGCGATAGCTATGATGCTGGAGTTCGTGGCGATGGAGAGGGAGGAGAGCAGATCCGCGAAGGGCAACCTGATAAAGAGGAACTTCATAAACAATTTCACTTATCTAGACGTGGTGATGGTGCTTGCGTTCAGCGTGCTGATAAAGAGCTATACCGTCCAGGAAGTGGCCGGCGGCCTGACCATCGTACTGGGAGTAATAATCATCGGATTCGTCAGATAGCATTGAAAAAGAACCAAAGGAAATCGAAATGCTTATATATCACAATTAATTAACAGCTTCCGGGCAGATGCCCTAACTGGTGAATCTGTGTATAATCTACAACGAGTCTGGATAGTAATTCTGTTTTCGGTTTTTGGATTGACTGCGGTCAGCATGGCAGCAGGCCTTAGCGTTTCGGTAAGCGGAGGCGGAGTGTACAACACAAGCCATAGCATAACACTTACAGCCATACCTAGCGGGAACGCGACTGGTCCGTTCACCTACCAGTGGTTTAATTTATACTCTTCTATGCCGATGAATCCTAATCCGGCCACATGGGATCTCATGCCAATCGGAGGCGGGAATTCACAGACCGTCTCAATCGCCCCTTACCCTGGATACTACTGGTACCAGGTACTAGTTACGTCAGCACCGCAGCACACTGGTTATTGGTCTGATTTCAGGATAAACCTCAGCCAGAACATATCGAACAGCGGAATATTCACTGTCAGATTGGATGATATGGGACAGCCGAACTCGCAGGGAATCAGCCCGGCAGTGTTAACCTGCTATGTCGGTGGGAACGCAGTAGGTACGTACACGCTGTATCCTGGACAATACACGATGTGCAAATCCTCGCCGCCGGTTAACTTCACCTCTGCCACAAGCGTAAGCGAAGCGGCTGGAATACAGCTAGAGGTCCTCAATACCACAGCTGGGCTCTCTGCTTACCAGAAATATGCATATATCTCCTTCGTAACGCCAATGGTAGCAAGCGCAGGAACACCGTTAACGGTGCAGAATGCGACTAACAGCACTTCGAATCCGTACAATTACACATTCACAGGAACATGGAATGGACAGAGGGAAACACTGACATGGGTGCCCAACCACACCGTTGAAAACATGTCCGATGCAAGTGTGGTCGGTGAAATAACCGACTTCCAGACGGCAGATCCGAAGTATACATGCCTGAACGGGGAGACTATATACGTATGGACAGCCCCAAGCGAATACCCAGGAGAGTATGTAGTACATAACGGCGACATGGGAGCGCAGTGTACATACCTGACGTTGACGTTCAATGAGAGCGCATCCAACTCGACTACGCCTAACCCGTACAATTACACATTCACAGGAACATGGAATGGACAGAGGGAAACGCTGGCATGGGTGCCCAACCACACGATAGAGAATATGTCTGATGCGACCCTTGTTGGGACGATATCCAACTTCCAGACGGCAGATCCGAAGTACACATGCCTGAATGGCAAGGACATAAACGTATGGACTGCGCCGAGCGAATACCCAGGAGAGTATGTGGTGCACAATGGCGACATGGGAGCGCAGTGTACATACCTGACGTTGACGTTCAATGAGAGCGCATCCAACTCGACTACGCCTAACCCGTACAATTATACGTTCACAGGGACGTTTAACGGGCAGTCGGTAGTATGGCACTGGGTGCCGAACCACACGATAGAGGGTTTGGCAGATGCAAGCCTAGTTGGGGAGATAACAAACTTCCAGACCGCTGACCCGAAGTACACATGCCTGAATGGTGAAACTATATACGTATGGACTGCACCGAGCGAATACCCTGGGGAGTATGTGGTGCACAATGGCGACATGGGAGCGCAGTGCACATATCTTACACTCACGGTGAATGCATCTTCATTGAGCAGCAACAGCACTGCCCCGAACCCGTACGACTATAATTTCACAGGGACGTTTAACGGGCAGACCACTTCGCTGCATTGGGTACCTAACCATACGATAGAGGGATTGGCAGATGCTCAGCTTGTAGGGGAGATGACCAACTTCCTGACGGCAGATCCGAAGTATACATGCCTGAATGGTGAAACTATATACGTATGGACAGCCCCAAGCGAATACCCTGGGGAGTATGTGGTGCACAACGGCGACATGGGACCGCAGTGCACGTACCTGACGTTGACGTTCAATGAGAGCGCGGCCACTTCAAATACTCCGAATCCGTACAATTATACATTCACAGGAACATGGAATGGACAGAGGGAAACGCTGGCATGGGTGCCGAACCACACGATAGAGAATATGTCTGATGCGACCCTTGTTGGGACGATATCCAACTTCCAGACGGCAGATCCGAAGTACACATGCCTGAATGGCAAGGACATAAACGTATGGACTGCGCCAAGCGAATACCCAGGAGAGTATGTGGTGCATAACGGTTACATGGGACCGCAGTGCACGTACCTGACGTTGATATTCCCTGAGAGCAGCAACAGTATCGGATTCAATGTGAACATATATCCGCAGATACAGGTAATAACGCTCAATGAGAGTGCCATGCTCCTCAGCACAGTCAATGGAGGAGCCCTGCCTTACACCTACCAGTGGTATGGGCAGGAAAGCGGAAGCTCTTATTCGCAGATACCGGGAGCTACGTACTCCGACTACCTGTTCACGCCGTATGCGCACGGTGTGTACAACTTTGAGCTCTATGCCACGGATGCGACCGGCAAGACGGTGCCTTCATCTCCTGTAGAGGTGGTGGTGGTCACGG
>JAJYEJ010000004.1:32964-37134 GCA_021785805.1 Microcaldota archaeon
GGAGCTACGTACTCCGACTACCTGTTCACGCCGTATGCGCACGGTGTGTACAACTTTGAGCTCTATGCCACGGATGCGACCGGCAAGACGGTGCCTTCATCTCCTGTAGAGGTGGTGGTGGTCACGGAATACACGCCGGTCACGATAAACGTGACTAATGAGAACACTGAGCTTGGAATCAGCAATACGCCGCATGTGATCCTCAATCTGAAGAAGGAGAACTCTACGGTGTCGGTGACACATGCAAACAACACTGCCATCGACTCTACGCTGAGCATATCGAACGTCACGTCGTCGTCTCCTGCTGCTCCGCCAAACACGACGAAGCTGCTGAGCCTTAACGTGAGCACGCCTGCGAGCAACATCTCGATAAACTTCACGATGCACTACAACTGCAACGTGCCTTCGAGCAAGGTCTCGCCGTACATACTGAACAACGGCAAGTGGGATAAGATAAACAACTATACGATAGACGCGGCGGCATGCACCGTGACCTTCCATCTGAACAAGGATCCAGTAGTAGCACTGATAGAGAACAACTCCACCTCGAGCAGCAGCACCTCACCTGGCAGCAGTAGCGGCGCTGCGTCAGGGACCGGAGGGGTTTCGAGCGAGCTGTCTTCCACAGTAGTGGATCTCGTCGCTGTGGTCATAGTCGTCGCAGCGGTGCTAATCGGCTTAGCTCTGGTTCTCGGGAAGAAGGGCAAGCAGCAGCAAACAGCAGGGAAGTAAGGCTTCTGACTGGAGGACTCTGTCCTCCTTTTCTTTTTATTCTTATACGTATGGATCGGTGACTTTTGGATGACATGGTTCTTGGACTTCCATCCGAAGAAACCATAGCGCTGAATACCTTTTAGAGGCGCTAGGAAGCCAATAACGTGGATTATACCCCCATTGCCGTGAGGGACTTATTCCAGATACATCCTCCGAAGCATCGCAAGGTATTTATACCTTAGTTAGCGTAAATAATGCTGGTGCTATTATGGCCATTTGAGCTCTATAGGCTCCTGTATTTTGAAAGCGACGGCTTTGCCGTCATAGACCGTTCTGGTTGCTTCGTGAAAAATACTTTGTTAGAGCTTGTAGGCTCTGCCGTAATGCTTGTGATATCGTATGTTTGTACGATTGATATGAGGAGAAGGTTTGTGTGTTATTTACTAACATAAAACCACCTAGAGGATGGCTTGGCTGCAGCAGCGACGACGGTCGTGGCAAGCTGCGATAAGCCCTGGGTAGCCGCAAGTCAGGCTTTGAACCAGGGATGACCGAAATTGTGCGTGCGCAAGCACGCAGGCCAACGCGGGGAATTGAAATGTCTTAGTACCCGCAGGAAAAGAAATCACATGAGATGCAGCAAGTAACGCGAGTGAAAGCTGCAAAGGGCAAACCGAATCCCGCTCGGCAACGAGTGTGGAGATGTGGCGCAGTGTTTCATCCATTGCATGATTCGAACACGTTGGAAGGCGTGGCTATAGAGAGTGACAGCCTCGTAGAAAAAGTGCAGTGGAGATTGCTGTAAACGAGTAGTTCTGCCTAAATACGCAGAATGAATATGGGGGCATTAAACTCCAACCCTAAATATTGGCTGCAGACCGATAGCGAACAAGTAGCGCGAGCGAAAGCTGAAAAGAACGCACACGCGTGCGAGTGAAATTAGATCTGAAACTAGGTGGTGACACGAAGGTAAGGCGTGAAAGGAATGAAGGGTGCTGAAGCGAAGCCCGAGAGGAGCAAGCGAGGCGCCTGGAACAATGTCTTATCATTCTTCTTGAAGCAAGAGCCAGGGAGTATATAGGAGTGGCGAGCCGAAAGGCGTAGCGAAAGCGAGAGTGCGCAACATGTGAGGCACGATGTACGAAAGTGCGTGAGTCACTCTTATATGACCCGAAGCCGCTGCGAACTATGCGTGACCAAGACGAAGCTAGGTTAACGCCTGGTGGAGGTCTGCCACCTGTCATGGCATGTCCTGTTGGGTGAGTTACGGATAGCGGCGATATACCATTCGAGCGCGGCAATGGCGGGTCCCCTCTGAAGTATCTTTAGGATAGCTCTGGGCGAGCTTGTACGTGCGGTAGAGCGACCGACTGGTGGGCGCGGAGTCGAAAGGCTTCACCCACCTATCAAACTCCGAATGTACGTACTGTGTAGACCCCAGGAGTCGGCGTTGTTGGGTAAGCTAGCAACGCGAGACTGCAAAGATAGTGACCAGGGTTAAGGTCCCCAAATCCTAATTGAGTGTATCAAAGGCGGGGAGTATCATAGACAGCTGGGAGGTAGGCTCAGAAGCAGCCACCCTTTAAAAAACGCGTAATAGCGTACCAGTTGAGATGCTCCCTTCCGAAGATATACGGGGCTAAATTAGGTACCGAGACCCTGGAGGTCGAAAGACCTGGTAAGAGGGCGTGCGTGATGTTGAGAAGTGTGTCCGAGAGGACGCATGGAACGTCATGCAGAGAATATCCTGGTGTTAGTAACAGCATATATGGGTGAGAATCCCATACACCGAAAGCACACGGGTTTCTTCGCAACGCTCGTCAGCGGAGAGTTAGGCGATCCTAAGCCATAGGCCAATCACCTTATGGCAAAAGGGAAGCTGGTTAATATTCCAGCCCGTGATACGTAGGTTAGCGGCAACGCAAGGCAGATTTCTGACGCTTGGGGATAGGTCCGCAAGAAAGTGCAAAGGGCTGCCGAGTCTCGTTATGAGGAGAAGCAGCTAAATGAACTGTTGGACTGATTTCCTGAGCCCGTGAAAAGGGAACCTGCAACGATCGTATCACTCCGTACCTAGAACTAGTACAAGTGTTGCTGGCTGAAAAGGCCAAGGTGTGACGGAATAACTGTTGTTAGGGAATTCGGCATATTGGTGGCGTAAGTTATCGAGAAGCCATGTCTGCGGATCGTATCCGCAGATAGCATTAACAAGGGAAGGACGACTGTTTATCTAAAACACAACTCACCGCAAAGCCGTAAGGCCTAGTACGGTGGGTGACGCCTGCTCACCGCCAGTAAGTGAAAGCCCGTTTCAACGGGAAGAAGCTCTGGCAAAGAGCGGGAGTAACTCTGACTCTCTTGAGGTAGCGTAATACCTCGTCACTTAATTGGTGACTTGCATGAAGGGCGTAACGATCCTTCCAATGTCCCAACAACAGATCCGGTGAACTCACTGCGCGGTGAATATGCCGCGATCTTCCAGTGGGAAACGAAGACTCTATGAAGCTTTACTATAGCCTGTAGTTGTTGTAAGATGGATTATACATAGCGTAAGTGGGAGCGTCGATGTATGCGCTGCGGCGCATGCGGAGCGGCAATGTAACACCACTTTTAATTTATTTTACGGCTAACCCCCAAGGGACAGCTGCAGGTGGATAGTTAGACTGGACGGTTACTTTCGATAAGGAAACGAAAGCGACCTATGCTCTGCTTAGGTTGGTTGGGAACCAACTGGTAAGCATAAAGGCAAATGCAGGGCTGACTGTATACCGAAAAGCGTGGTATGCAGATACGAAAGTAGGGCTTAATGAACCTTGGTAGCTCTTTTAATGGGGCTCCATGCTGTCAAACAAGTTACTCTAGAGGTAATCGATTCGTCGCGGGTGAGCGTCCACAGCGACCTCGCGGTTTGATACATCGATATGGGCTCGGGTTATCCTGGTGGTGCACAAGCCACCAATGGTTGGACTGTCCGTCCATTAAAAACCCACGCGAGCTGCGTTCAGTACGTCGTGAGACAGTACGGTAGTATCTACTGGAAGTGTTAGTGCCAGAGGATAAGTTCCCCATAATACGAGAGGAACAGGGGAACGGCGCCTCTAGTGTACCGGTTGTGTTTGCACTGCCGGGTAGCCACGCGCCATAGGGATAAGTCCTGAAAGCATCTAAGGACGAAGCTCGACCCGAAACTAGGCACTGGGCCGGTCGCAATAGACGACTTTGATAGGACGGGTGCGTAAATGGAAAGCTCACGCGATCCATGAACATACCGTTACTAAAGGCTAATTAGTAAAACAACCACAAACCTTTCTCCTCTTCTTTTTGCTTTTCTTTTTGAAAAGACTAGCGTGAGCGCTGCATGATGCAAATCCTTTTAAATTTAGGCTAGCAATCGAATCCATGGCGAGAGCAGCTACACGTGTGGAATGGGAAGATGGGAGATTCTTTATCAGGACA
>JAJYEJ010000041.1 GCA_021785805.1 Microcaldota archaeon
CGCGCACCCGAAAGGACCGCCTACAGGCGGCGCATCGCTGCATGGTGGACATCGCGGTCCCCTCCCTTACCCCCGGAATCCCGATCGAGAGGATGCCGCGAACCGGCGAGAGGTCAATGCGCGACGCTTATAGGTGACCCAAGGGGTGGCAGCGGACTCGGATCCGCCGTGACCTCAAAATAGCGATTGTTGGGTGGGTCCGTTTATGTAAGCAGAAGTGGGTTCACTCGCGTGAGCGCCAAGGTTATGGGACTGGAGGCGTCTCCTTAGCAGCTGCACGCCAAAGAGCACGGGAACTGGCGACGATAAAAAGAGACGCACCGGGAGGGGACGTGCGGGCTTATCTCGAAGCACAAGAGGCAGAGCGTCAAGCCACGGAAGCTGAAAGTGTTCGGCAAGCCGAAGTAGCTCGGCAAGCCGCATTAAACGTAGGACGCCATACCCTGCAAGCCTTGATTGACGAATATGTGCGGCATTTAGAGGTCGCAGGCAGGCAGAGCACTGCACATGTTCGAGGTGCGCTGAGGTTACATGTAGTGCGGGCATTCCCTGCTCTAGCAGCTACTCCTGCCCACCTGATTACTCGCCAGGAGATAACGGATGTACTCAGGCCGCTTATTGCAGACGACCACGGGCGAATGGCGGGACTGGTCCGATCGTATTTGCGAGCCGCTTATGCCTTGGGGCTTCGAGCGAGTACAGATGCTACGGTACCCCAGGCATTGGTAGCCTTTCAGATCATAAGCAACCCCGTAGCCGACGTGGGGGCGTTGACGCAATTTAATAGAGCGCGTGATCGCGCTTTGAGTGTGGCGGAGCTCACGATCTTCTGGCGGTATCTTCAGCAGCAACCGGGGTTGATGTCGGACATCGTTCAGGTGTCCTTGCTCCTGGGGGGGCAACGGTTGGCTCAGTTATTGAGGACTAAGGTCACAGATTATCAGGATGGCGTCCTCACCCTCCTTGATACCAAAGGCCGTAGGACGCAACCGAGAGTCCACCCTCTACCGGTATCCCCGCAGGCAGCTGTGATTCTCGACCAGCGGGTCGTTGAAGCCCAGGCCTTAGAGAGTCCATGGCTTTTTACCAGCACCGGTCGAGTACCGGTAGTCGAAAACAGCGTCAGCCATTTTGTGCATGACTGGGTCCATAGTCAGACGGCTATACCTTCTTTCTCGGTCGGAGACCTGCGCCGCACCTGTGAGACCTTGCTTGCCAGCCAGGGGGTGAACACGGATGTTCGAGCTCACATCCAATCCCACGGGTTGGGTGGGGTCCAGAATCGGCACTATAACCGCCACGACTACATGACCGAGAAACGAGCAGCGTTGACGGCTTGGAGTGCATGGTTGGCGGCTTTGTAGGGGTGGATTCAATTCCGCGTGGAGTCCATCACGAACAGCTTTTTGGGGAGAAAGACCCTAGGTCCTATTCGGCTAGATAGCCAGAAAAGCCTATAAAACAAGCCTAAAACGATTGACTATTGCGCTCAAGTGTGGTAGCCTATTCGGTGTGTCGACTGAGGGGCTCTTTCAAAGAGGGGCCTTGATATCCGAAAAGTATCCCCCATATAGAGGGGCGGTTAAGATTCGAAAACAGTTGACATATGGGACAGAAATCGGGATAATGTGTCCCCTGTAATGTAGTAGGTTCTCAGGTCGGAACAGAGATCGAGGACTGGACTTAGGCATCCACGAGAGCTGTCTAAGATGAACAACCACCGCTGATACGGCGGATGGTTGCGATAGTAAGATTTGACTTGATTAGATCGCCGTTGCAACAACTGCGAGGCCTAGCAAGTCCGGAACGAAGCGTTATCAATCCCTGGCACTCAGGGGGCTTTGTTGTGGACGTTAGCTCACGTACTTGTTACGACGCCTGCGTTTTCCACCCCTCAGCTTTCCGAAAAGTGCCTTAACTTTAAGGTACATATTTGTGAATGAAAACAATAACTTATCAAGTATAGCAATACCGCAACACCTGCAAGGCCAGACACGCTCTACTCATACTGCAGGACAGAGTTCTGCCGCCTATGGTCCCAAACGGTTCCTGCGTCTCCGAGAGGTCAAGCAGATCACTGGCCTGTCTCGGTCTTCGATTTACGAGTATATGGACCAGGGGCATTTCCCCAAGCAGATTCCGTTGGGACCTCGTACTGTGGGGTGGTCTAGCTCCGAAATTTATGCCTGGGTCGATGAAAAGATAGAGCGTAGCCTCGAAAGAGAGACGAGCGTAGGGGGCTTCTATGAATAATGGCCTACCACTCACCCCTACGGAGCAGCGGTTTGATATCGGGCTCTTTCAGAACAGCAAAGACAACGTGCCTATGCCCCGTACATGGGACTGGGGACAGGTCACGGGGTTGTTGAATCGTCATCGGGTCCGGGCTGGTAAGGACGGTCCCTGTTGGTCACCGACAGAATATGCCCCCGATGCTACCCGAGGAAATAAGGGGGTGGTCGCATTATCCATGGCGGTACTCGATATGGGCGATGGCACGCCTTATGAGACGATCCGGGATTTGTTTCCCGGCATTGCCCATATCGCCTACAGCACCTTTAGCCATGAGAGCAACCATCCCAAGTATCGGGTGGTCATCCCTTTGGCGACACCGGTTCCCGTGGCTGATTGGCCTGCATTCTGGGCCCGTCTGAATGAGAAGGCCGATGGTCATGTAGACCGAGCCACCAAAGACGCAGCACGGATTTACTATCTGCCCAGTCATCCGCCAGGCGGGGAGGCATCATGTTTTGTGCATGTCATCACCGGCCGTTTTCTGGAACTGGCGGATCTTCCTCCTGCGGTTACCCCAGTGACGGGTGTGTTAATGCCCGTGTCTGCGGGCACGCTCTCAGCCAGTGGCCAGGCTCTTTATGTGGCCCCTGGTAGCACGCCTTTGGGTACCAAGGAAGAGCTGGCGGAGGTCGTGAAGCGGTGTGTGTTCATGCAAAAGGTCTCTGACCCACAGAACCAACCCACTGTCCCCGAGCCATTATGGATGGCGATGATTTCAAACGCCTGCCGTTTCGATGATCCGGACTGGATTCATCAGGCCAGCAATGCCTATCCAGGGTACGACCCAATTGAAGTCGATAAGCGCATTGACCGTCACCGGAATGCGTCGGGGCCAGTGACGTGTAAGGCTATTCAAGAGCTGGGGTTTGCGGAATGTCCTAAGGGCGGCTGTCTATTGCCAAGACGCGAAGCTACCAAAGCGCCTGCGGGGTTGGCGTGTTGGTGGCAGAAACCGGCCATAATGTCATTAAAAAAGGCGCCTCCGATGTCTATTGCCACCGCTTTTGCTTCGAGTTCGTTCGGTGACCTAATCCATCATGCCCATGATTCGTTCTATACCTATCAAGACGGGTACTGGAAACGGATGGCCAATGAGCGGCTGATGCAGCAGGCTTTGATGCGGTTCTTGGAGTTGAGAGAGGTCGTATGCACGACCAGGTTGCTCACGGAAGTCCTGGAGCTCTTGGCAATCGATCGGCATGGGGTCTGGGAAACACAGACGCGTCATTTGATCTGCCTCGAAAATGGCACACTAGACCCTGAGTCAGGGAGTCTCTTGCCGCATGATCCGAAGCACGATCTCCGGTTCCAACTCCCCATTACCTGGGACGCAAATAGCGTCTGCCCTCGTTGGGAGCAGACGCTTAATGAAATCTTTGCCCCTGACGCTGATAAAGCGGACAAGATCGCCCTCCTTCAGGAGTGGTTTGGCTATTGTCTTGTTCCGGATACCCGGCAGCATAAATTTTTGTGGCTGGTCGGGGGTGGTGGCAATGGGAAATCGTTGGTCCTGGATGTCCTTGAGGCCATTGTTGGCCGCGATAATATCAATCATGCCCAGCTTGAACGCCTGGATAAAGGTGCCGTCCGAGCTGAGTTAGAGGGAAAGCTCGTCAACATTTCGTCCGAGATGTCCCCGGATGCCACTGTAGGCGATGGGTACTTAAAGCAAATCGTGGCAGGGGACCCCATAGAAGCCGAGCGCAAATATGAACGGCCGTTTTCCTTCGTGCCGTTCTGTCGACTGGTGGGCGCCACCAATGAGTTGCCAAGACTCCTTGACCAATCTCATGGTTTTGCCCGTCGGGCCTTGTTCTTGACCTTCAACCGCCGTTTTACGGAGGCGGAGCAGAACCGGGAGCTACTTTCTGAGCTCCGTTCCGAGTTGCCAGGCATTTTGGCGTGGTCCGTACGAGGGTTGCAACGGTTACGAGTTCAGGGGAAGTTTACGGAACCCCCATCGGCAACAGCAGCCCTGGCGGAATACCGAAAAGAATCTGATCCAGCTCAGATGTACGTGGAGGAGAACACAACGCCAGACCCCAACGGAGTGGGCGAGTCGACATCCGATCTGTATACCTCTTATAAGGAGTGGTGCCTAGCGCATGGCTTTAAACAATCCACCAGTATTACGTTTGGTAAGCGTCTCAAGGCATTGGGCATCCATCAGGTACGGACATCGACTCAAAGGCGTTGGCCGCTTAAAATCGCAGGGGTAGGTTGGGGAGTCTTGTCACAAAATGACGCCCCGACCCCCCCCGTTGGAATCTTTACTCCCAGCACTAGAGGGGTCCCTTTTGTGCCGCCAGCCCACAAACCACCATACTTTAATTGAAAAGGAGGGTATAAGACCCAAACGATGACAGGTGTGACAGATGAATGACAGATGAGATATAGCATCTGTCACCGTCTAACCTGTTGTATTTATTAGCATTATTGAGGTCTGTGACAGATGTGACAGATAAAACGTGAAAAGTTTTTCTGGGAATCAAGACAGAGCATCTGTAGTGGCCCAGAAAAGTTTGTTTTCATCTGTCATACCTGTCATAGCCCTTGCTTTTCTCTCCCATTTGTGCTTGCAGTTAGGTGTTGGCTACCCCTTATATTGACTGCCTGCAGCGTAGCAAGACCTTGGCTTAGCATGGAGGGTCTGTGTGGAGTGGGCTACGCCCATTCTTAGTCGGTTCTCGCTCAAAAGACTCGGCATAGGCTTGGGGGCAATTAAGCCGGACCTCTCACTAACAACGTCATCGATGTTTTCCTGGAGTCCTTTCTCGGGGCCAATTACCAAGACTATGCCCGGTTAAAGGCGGCTATACTGGGAGCCAAGAGGTATGCCACGGGAGAGGCTAAGAGCTAGCTTGGCTAAGAAGTTTCTGGCAAAGGCACCGGGGGTTAGAACGGGGGCAGTTCCTAGGATATATGCAAAAATAGCCTACGTCTCATGGGCCGATAGCAGGGGTCGTCCGGGGCGCCCGTAGGCGTTACAGTAAGTAGCACTTGCTACGACAGATGATGGCTAAAAAGGAACGTTTATGGGGTCCAGCGTAATGTCCACAGTCGGTATGATGGTGATTATCTGCCTAGCGGGGGTGGCGTTTTGGCTACTAAGTCGCCGACGACCTACCGCCCAGCGTGTGCCTGCTTTATCGCTCTCCGCTAAAATGACGGATACGAACAGCGCCGAATCCACACCAATCGAACTGAGCTTCGGACCATCGCCTGACAAATCGCTGGTTCGCTTTATGCCTTATAGTATAGAAACCTTAAATAGCGATGCCCGTCCGGTCGACTTGAAAAGTACCAGTATCTCGCGGTTTAATCCCGTTTTGCAGATGTTGCCCACGCTACTCACCGGTGCCGAATTTGCTCACGGTCATTACATGAAGGTTATAGTAGATGGCTCCCTAGCAACCTCCGGTGATGGCCAATCATTCCTCCCGTTTGTTCGAGATATACGCGGTCGAGTCTCTAAGCTTGCACGACTCAAAGATGCACGGGGTCTCGGTGAGGTTATTAGCGGTGCCATGGTTTTTCAGATCCTATCGGTTGTTGTGGCCCAGAAGCACTTGGCGGATATCAGCAAGAAATTGGATGAGATTAAGAAGGGAGTTAATGATATTAAAACCTTTTTGGTGTCCGAGAGAAAGTCCGTAATAACAGGGGCAATGAAATACCTAGAGCAGGCGGTGCGTGCCGTTATGCAGGGCGAATTCCCAGATGCGGTTCGGCATGAGCTAGAGCGCATAGAACGGGATCTTATCGGCATTCAGGATCACTTAGTAGAGGAATTGCGTACACACGCGGACGAAGCTAATAAGATCCCTTCCAGTGAATGGTTTGGGACTGGGGCCCGTTACGCGGAAATCAAGGATCATCAGATTAAACTCTATAAGATCCAACAAGAATGGCTCCTTTGTGTTCGAACACGGGTAGCTTGCTGGCAAGTATTGTCAACATTTCCTGGGGATCAGGAATTAAAGGGGGCAAGAAAAGATGCCATTTTGCGTTCCATCGGAGTTGTGTGTAGTCCTAATGGATTGCAGGGTGGAATAGCTGAGGAGTTGATTCGTAAAATTGAACGCCTAGACTCAGGCTGGAATGCGGAATCGACAATTAGTGAGCGGAAGGCCGATCTCAAGAATGATTTTGCGCGTTGGCAGAGACAGGTTCGGATGGCGGTCGAAATCGGACAAGAAGCCCGTGAAACATCGGAACGGCTGCTTTCTTATCAAAAACCTATGGTTTTGGCATTAAAGGTAGAAAACGGAGCAATTATCGAGGCGTTTGAGATGCCATCGGAAGCTTGCTAGATGAGCCGCCCGCATATGATGCTGGAAGCTTGAACTACTTTCTATAGCTTCTTTGACTAGCCTTCCTCGCATAGACCTGAGCAGTGTCGGGGGTACGTTCTAGAAAAACTTTTTGTAGGCTTATACTGAGGGCCTGTGCCAAAATTACATGACCAGAGTGCGGGTGAAGGTCCAATTCGACGGTTTGTCGGTCGCTAAACCTAGACAGCAATCAATTGGTGTCGTGAAGGATGGATGAAGTCAGCATCATACAGAATATGGTATTACTGGCCGGGCCCTATACCGCCCTCTTTATATTGCATAATACAGGCACGTAGCGCCCGGACCGAAAGGACATCTGACTTATGAGCATTACTCAAGAGGGAAACCTACTATCGTTTCCAATTAACATAGCTAAGACCATAAAGCATCTTCGTAAGGACATGGTGGATGACTGGTTTTACGATACCGTTGGATATGAAGATCTTCTATCCAACCCAAGCAGCCTGTTTAAAATACTGCAAAAAAATCTAGAAACGAATCATGGCTTGTATCAATCGGGCAGTAAGACTATCTACGACGTCCCAAAAAACCCTCTTGGGCTCAGATATACTCTTGAGATCGACTTCTACGACAGGTTCATTTACCAAGCGATCTGTACATTTCTCGTCCCTTTCTTTGATCCTTTGCTATCACCTAGCGTCCTAAGTCACCGCTACGATAAGCATGGGGACAAAGGGCTTTTGTTCAGAAATCCTATAGATATGTGGGATACGTTCCAGAATATATCGCATTCAGCCATTGTCGATGGACAATGCCTACTGATTACTGACCTTCTCAATTATTTCGAACACATATCAATTGCCTCTGTAGAGAACGCTTTTATTGGCATGATGTCGAAGATTGAGGCGTCTGGGGGCGAAAAAAATACAATTCGAAGTGCTATTACTACGCTTAAGGCCCTTCTTGAAAAATGGTGCTTCAATGAACACCATGGGCTACCACAAAACCGGGATGCGTCATCTTTTATTGCGAACGTCGTCTTAGATAGCGTAGATAAGAGAATGAAGGCTGCGGGCTACGACTATTGGAGATATGTTGACGATATAAGGATTACTTGTGCGAATGACGCCGAGGCCAAGAGAGCCCTAAATGCTTGGCTCTTCCGGGTTTTGTGTGGGTAGCCCATAAAAGCCTCATGACGGACGCCCCGCCGGATAGAGGTCAAGCTTCCCACAATGAAAGAGAATCGCGATGCGATACTGGGTAAAATTCCGGTAGCC
>JAJYEJ010000042.1 GCA_021785805.1 Microcaldota archaeon
GCAGCCTTCGCGGTTTAGAACCGTTTCCCGTGCGACCTTGGGGCGAAGTGGCTGTGTCCACCACCGCCACCTCTCCTGCTGCGGTCATCCCTGTCTCCACCCCTGTGAAAGCCACGCCCTCCGCCAAAATTGCGGTTCCTGAACCTGTTTCCGCTCCCGAACTCCACTCTTATGTCCTTGTATTTCGAGATATCTGGGAATATGCGCTCCATCTTTATGTTGGCGACATACTCTATGTCGCTGATCAGGTTCTTCTGCTCATACCTTATTATGGTAAATGCCCTACCGTTCTTGCCCATCCTGGCAGACCTTCCTACCCTGTGCACATAGACATACGGATCATCAGGGACATCGAAGTTTATCACATCGGTCACGTCCTTTATGTCAAGACCTCTTGCCGCGACGTTCGTGGCAATCAGGAATTGGGCATGCTCCCTGAAGCTCTTAAGGGACTGCTCCCTTTTTGCTTGCGTAAGACCGCCATGGAGAAGCGTCGCGTTTGCCCCCTGCTTGTGCAGGAAGTCATATACTACATCAGCCTCCCTCTGGGTCTGCAAGAAGATTATCGCCTTTCCAGGCTTCTTGTCGTTTATGTAAGCGAGAAGCGTGTGGAACTTGGCAGCCCCGTTGGCGACGCAGTACGAATGCTTTATGGTCGTGACCGTAACCTCCTCGGCATCACCTACCGATATGAACTCGGCGTTGTTCATGTTCCTTTCTGCTATAGACTGTATCTTTGAAGGTATTGTAGCCGACAATATCATGGTCTGCCTGTTTTCAGGGGTGACGGACAAAATATCCTCTATGTCTTCTATGAACCCCATATCCAGCATCGTATCGGCTTCGTCAAGCACGACTGTGCTCACATTTGATATGTCGAGCGCTCCCCTTTCCATCAAGTCTATTATCCTGCCAGGGGTGCCTATCACCATGTTCGCCCCCCTTCTGAGGGCATCCATTTGTACGTTTATGGAAGCTCCCCCATACACGACAGCAATGTTAACGCCATATCCCTTTATCTTGATGGCTACGTCAGCTATCTGCAGCGCAAGCTCCCTCGTAGGGGCTATTATCAGCGCTTCGACCCTCCTACTCGCTTTTATGTTCTGCATTATCGGAATAAGGAAGGCACAGGTCTTTCCAGTGCCGGTCTTCGCCCTTACTATGATGTCCTTTCCATGCAACGCTGACGGTATCGAAAGCTCCTGCACGTCAGTAGCCTCCACCATGTTCAACCTTTTGAGCGCCGCAACTAACTCTTGCTTCAGTCCCATTTCTTCAAATCGTTTCAACTAAACACCGTAAAAACAGAACAAGGAATAGTCTTAATTAAACTAGCCTCTTTGCTGTCTTATATATTCTTCTGGATAACCACATATAAAAAGCATTCTGTTTGGGCGACCGCAGGATGCCGATTGACGGTTACAGCGCAGGGGCCATTAGGAAGCTTGATCTCAAATGGTCCAGTTTGCCCATTATATCTACGTGGAACCTGAGCGAGTCCAGCTTATGCACAAGGTCTCCTCTCGTATCCCCTGTTATGCCCCTGGATAGGTGCAGCGAGGCGAACTTCCAGTCCCACTCCTTCTGCGCCATCATCTTCTTCATGAGATCGAGTTCCTCATTTGCATACTTCTTCATAGCGGCATGCGCGACATTGCATTCTGTGCATACTCCATGACCCCATGCTGACACCATGGCTTCCCTTGTCCTCTCGAAATATGTGTGTTCAGCAACCTCTTTCTTCTCCATCACCGATAGCAGCCTTTCCCTTATCCTTATGTACCTGCCTCCCCTGGTCTTCAGCCAACGCCTAAACTCAGAATCTGGGCTGTCCCTGCCTAGGTACTTGTCTATGTTGATGGAGGTATGCCCATGCACCACAAAGAATTCAGCTAACCACTTCGCATTCTCGTATGGAACTTTCATTCCATACTTGAGCCAGCACGTGTCTCTGAGCACGTTCGCAAATTTCTCAACGTACTCCTTGACGCATCTTGGTGCAACTCCATCTTTAAGGTTCTCTTCCAATTTTCCAACCATGTCAGGCATCGACAACGCATCTGCATTGCCCACTATGCCCACCCCTGTGTATTCCGCTACTACAGCCATCTCCACCCACCTATAATATTTTCAGCTTGGGAAATATTTAAACTATCGCATTAGATAATAGCTGTTTTCGTCATCTGTTTAAGTCGAAAGGAGATGGTCACTTGTCCCTGATGTTCGCCCGCATGAACGCTATGTTAGCGTTTATCTTCTCTGTTGTCTTTGCTACCGCCCTTTTTATGTCGTCTCTCATGTTGCTCTTTTTGGAGAAGAATCTTTTGATGTCGTTAAGGGTAGACGCATCTGACACGAACGACATGTCTTCTACAAAGTGAGGCATCATAAGCGTCACGCTGTCGTATGTATCCATCAACCGCTTCCAATTCTTTTTGGTCCACTCCCACACGACGCCATTGCCTTCCGCATTGCTTGATACCATGACGTGAAGTATGTATGCGTCTTGTATCCTTACCTCTTTAGATAGGCTTATGCCGAGAGCCTTCCTGGCTTTTGATTCACCAGGCGCCACACCTAACGCTGCAAGGGCCTTGTTCTTGTCCTCCGGAAGGTCCCTCTTCTGATACAGTGAGAGAAGCAGTTTGTCGGTGCACTTCGGGTTGCCGCTCCTTACAGCATTCCCATATATCGGCCCTTTTATGTCGGATGGTATCCACTTGCCTTTATCCACAAATGCATTGAATATCCTGTTCGATTCGGATAATGTCTCTTTATCCCCCAATATGCCAAGCGCGCTTATTGCGATGGGCCTTAACAGGGAGTTTTCAGGATTGTCTCCATTCCTGCTTCTCCAACCTACCCTGTCAAGGATATGCTTGTGGAATTTGACGCTTAGTGCTTCGACGTCCTTGCTTAAGCTCGTATTGTGCAGCATGAGATGTAGCCAATTCAGATGGCCGGACAACTCTGATGCCGACGGATAACCGACGTCCATGAGATATTTGCCGACGAAATCTAGATACTTCTTTAGTGGATACTGGCCGGATCTTGTCATCACGAACAGATCATTCTCTATGCCCCATGCGTCCCTATTTGTAAGTATGCCCTTCTCTATCGCCCTTCCTATCCATTCGAGCGTCTCACTGTCGTATATTACCCTGAATAATCCGGTCTGCCTGTAGTTGACCTTTACCCATTCTGCGCTTGACTTAAGGAAGTAGGATTTGCCTTTCATCAGGAATCTGCCCTCCTTCTTGCCATCGAAGTACACTATTGGTATGTTCCATCTGCCCTTCGCATGCGCCCCTGACAGGAGGAAGCGCTTCTGCTGCAGCGCATATCCCCCATCCTTTTTACCGATGCTTATCACAGGATAGCCCGGCTCCTCGATCCATTCCTTGATAGTCTCCACTATTGGAAGTTTCACGCCGTTGGAAGCTGATGCCTCTTGAAGCGCTCTCCAGAGATCATGCTTCGTCGCGTTCGAGTATTTATGCCGTTTAAGATATCTGCGTAGACCGTCCTTGAATACCTTCTTGCCCACAAAATCCTCAAGCATGTAAAGGACTGTGCTCCCTTTATCGTAGCTTATACCGTCGAATATTGAGTTTGCGTCATCCGCGCTCTTCACTTCTATGTTTATCGGATGGGTCGCCATCAATTCATCAGCGTCGAACGCCCCGCTGACCCTTCTTCCGTAAAATTGGTCTATGCTCTTCCACATCTTCGTTATCTCATCGGTAAACTCATATCCTTTTATGGTGGCGAAACTTTCGTTCAACCACAGGTCGTCCCACCACTTCATGGTGACCATGTCTCCAAACCACTGGTGCGTGAACTCGTGCGCTATGGTCTCAGCTATGTGCTGCTTGCCCTGCAGCGACGTCTTTTCCTTATCACCAAGAAGATACGATTCCCTGAATGTGACAGCTCCCCAGTTCTCCATAGCGCCTGCCGCGAAGTCTGGCACGGCTATCAGATCCATCTTCGGGAGAGGATACTTTATGCCGAAGTACCTGTCAGCCATCTGGATTATAGTGATGGCGTATTCCAGTGCGAGCGCTGAAAGCTGCTTCTTCCCTGGAGTCGTGATAACCCTTACCGGAAGCTTCCCCGCGTTGCCCTTGACGAATTCGAATTCGCCCACGCCCATGTACAGGAGGTATGATGACATCTTGGGTGTCGTTTGGAACACGACAAGCTTCTTGCCGCCACCGATGCTTCTCTCCTCCGCTATTGGCATGTTTGATATCCCGCTCAGGGCATTGTCTATCGTCATGCTTACATCGTATACCGCTTTCATCGAAGGCTCGTCGAAGCAGGGGAATGCCGATCTGGCGTCATTTGCTTCGAAATGGGTAGTGAGCATGACTTTCTGCTCCTTTCCATCGTTGTACCTGCTGGCATAGAATCCTGCCATCCTATCCGTGTGCATTCCGACGAACTCTACGTGTATGGTGCATTCTCCTCCGATCCGCTTTGGGATGGAGAGCATTAACCTCTGGTGTTTCTCGTAGAGTTTAATCGCAGCGGTCGAGGATATTCCCCTGCTCGTCACTGATGCCTTCGTTATCTGAAGCTCTTTTGAGTTCAGCACGAACTCATTCGTCGGCTTCGCCACCTTTACAGTGATATCCGCTATGCCTTTGAACCTAAGCGTACTTGCATTCGGTTCGAACCATAGCTTATATCTTATCGGAATAACATTGTCTCCTAATCTATAACGGTTTCTTTCCACTGGAACACCTACTTGCTTTGCCTTCTCATTAACATGTCAGCCCCACCCTTGAGGCAGTACGCATGTGATCCTAACTCTCTTAGCGCCAAAACAAAATCCATTGCCATTACACCATGAAGGCATACTATGATAGATCTGTCGTATTTTTTAATGATTTCGTACAGGTTCCCTGTATTTTTACCCCCATAGAGGATGCTGTTTAATTCAACAAAGCCCACCTCAGAGACTTCGGCAACGTCGCCGAATACATCCTCTGTCACCAAAAGATTTCTGTTATCGTTTGGTATGACAAATACCTTCTTCGACACCTTTGATATTTTTATTGCGATCTCAAGATCCACGAGAGCGACATCCACGCGATCCATATCGCCAATATTATCCAATATCAATCCACCCTCTCCAGTTCAGGCAGCTCTATGCGGTTGCCGTATACTGCCTCTATGTTGAATATCCTTACCCTCCCCCCTTTACGGAGCGAAATCCTGTATATCGGAAGATATACGACCGTAGTGCTAAGAAGCGTGGACCCGGGAAACAGCGTTGACACCATCCCTTCAGCATCGCTCAGCATCCTCGCCTCGGTCTTTTGGGTCTCGTCTGTCATTATCGGCTTTTTACTTACATTAGGTTGGGAGTGCAGTGCGTATCTTTTGTAGTTGTTGAACGTGACTGTGCCCCTGTCCTCCGTAACCAGACCAATTCTCCTGAACCTTGATAATGTCTTCTCTACGTCTATATCCGGTATCCCGGTATCCTTTTCGATGCCACGGGGGTCCGATTTGTTCCGTATATAGAGAGATTTCAACACCGCTTTCTCCTTCTCATTCATTTTCACAGGCCCTGTTAATCCTGTGCTATGGAGGTCTATCTTTTTGCCAAGCGTAACCATACTTGTGCCTTTAAGCAATACGCTTATCTCGTTATACTCGTTCGGCCTGCGTGTTGGCAGCCTCAGGCTGCACAGCACGGACGTAGAATATACCAGCTTTATGGAATCCACCTGCTCTACCGATTTACCGAAGATGCCAAACTGCTTCTTCGTTTCTCTTGTCGCGTAATCTCTCGCATCGTTTTCCGTGAACCCCTGCTCCATCACGTATGACATGCGGACTTGATTGGCGTGCCTGGCCGGAGCTCCGCTGGCCTGGACTTCGCCGCCTATCTTGGTAGTTGTCTTATTCGATATCGTTACACCAGAGCGTACGTCCTTTATCACCTTTTCCATCCTGTCAGCGTCTAATGAAGGCAGGCTTTGACTCAGCGATGGGGTGCTGCCTCCATGCACCACCCGTCTCTTTTTCACGCGGATCTCGTCATTGTGACCAAGGCCAAATGGCATGAACGAGCCTGTCTTAAGGTTGGGTATGTTGAATAAACGTTTTTTGTCCTCGAACAGTATGGTAACCGCTTTTATGTCATTCTCTATGCTAAGCTTTCCGACAAACCCGTAGGAGCATTGCGCCAGGACATTCTTGCTCACGTTGGCAGGCCTCTGCGTAGCGACAAGAAGGCCTATGCCGCGCTTCCTTCCCCTTACGCTTATCTCCTCAACTATGTTCGCTTCAGGGTGGACTATCTGTGGAGCGAACTTGTCGGCTTCCTCTATTATGACAAGATAGGGCTTGCGCTTCTTCTCCCCCACTGCGTAGAGCGACTTCAGTGCCCTGTATACGAGATCGGCTCTGTCCATCACATCCGAGACATCAAGCACCACAGGGATGCTGTTGTCCATGCTCTTTGAGAATAATTCCGCATAATCTATCTTTGTCCCTATATCCGCGCCGTTTTCCTCTCCCACCCATATGACATTGAACTTACTCTTAAGCGAACTGTACTCCCCTTCAGTGTCGATTACGACGAACGGAAGGCCCAAGGCGCATAGCTCCTCTATCACCACGCCAACAAGATAGGACTTGCCGGAGCCGCTCTGCCCTATGACACATCCTCTCCCGGTCACGACAAGCTGTGCGTCTATGTCAATACCGGGTCCAACGTTTATATCCATTATGCCCCCCATTAAGATTGCCAGGAACCATTTTTATTGGTTACGTGACGTTTCACACAAACCTTTTATTCATTGGGTTGGAAGTATAGAAAAGCTCCTTGTTAGCGGGATGTCTGGATGAGAATCGCTTTTGTATCGGATGC
>JAJYEJ010000005.1 GCA_021785805.1 Microcaldota archaeon
CGTGTTGGAATAACTGCTGTGGCGTAGCGCGGCCTGACAAGGCACACATATTCTGCCTGACTGTTCACCCAAGTATGCCGCTGGAAGGCTTGTCCCGTAGGGGTATAACCTGAAGCGCATCGCCCGAAGCACAAGATGCGCCACGGGCATATCTCCGACAAGAAGGATTTAAATACAGTTAAAGAACCCACACCTAAAGGTGTGGGATTTCCTTCAGTTGAATAACTGTCTCTGACGCTGCGTATTGTCCTCCCGAACGTATCTCCTTACGATGTCTTCCGTGATGTTGCTAACGGAGCGGTAGAAATATCCACGACCCCAGAAATGTCCTTTCCAATATCTCATTCTGAAGTTCGGATGTTTCCTGAACATTTCATACGAACTTCCTCCTTTCAAAAGTCCGATTGCGGTCGAAACGCTCATTTCCGGAGGAAGAACTGCGACGACATAGACATGGTCCGGCATGACGCCAAGTTCCTTTATCAGTATCCCGTGTCGTTCCGCAACAGACCGGATCGCGGATTCACAGCCGACAAAATGCGATTCTTTTCCCAATGTTTTGAACCTGTATTTCGTGACCCACTGCGGATGGTATTCGCTGTATCCGACTGAACGCGAATTGCGAACGCAATTCGATAGGTTTTTATTTCCCAATTCAGAGTTTACACTATTCATACTATCGTCTGCGCGGCCCAATGGCTGCGCTAAACGATATTTTCAGGGCAAAAATTTAGCGGCTTCTTTCATCCTCATGCGTAAACGCAAGGGATTTCAGAAGCCGATGGAAGTATTAATATCTTGTTTTCTTTATAGGCAGCTTATAAGTGCAGAATTGAACATAACAGTCTAGAAGTGGAGGTAAGTCCATAAAAACCATTTATATTTGATTACTTTATAGCTTCCTGTGCATATTTTTCTAGAGAGGCTTAAAGGCTGTAAATATATAATCTTTCTATCAAGTTATTTCTATGAAACTCTATTATGCTAAAATGTGGCTTAAAAAATATATCAAATACAACCACAACCACCTTGACGAGAATAAGCTCAACAGAGCGATAATTAATTTGTCACATAGAGTTTACAAATCCCATGGCGTAAAAGGACACAACGTAAGACAAAAGATCAGGATGCAGCTTGTCGAATACAGCAGAATTGAATTAGCAAAATATGGAACTAGCTTCGACCATCCACTAAGAATAAGTTACAAACAAAGACATAGAATTAGAGTATTTCCTTCAAGGAGAATGAACAGAGGCGTTATTTCATTTATTTTCTTCATACTCAAAGTTTTAGGGCTTATTATTTTAGCATACATACTTTGGTATATTCTTACATATCACCTATGACTAGTTGTAAGAAATTTTATCTTTCAAATAATTATCGGAGCTTGCCATAATTCCTGTAGGACTGCATAAAATAGGTGCAACCTCGGTAAAGCCATTCGATTGGGCTTCCGGAGGATACTGGAATTTTACTGCTACGCCTGCACCTACAACAGGGCCATAAGTCAAGTTTGAAGTAGTGTTAATTTCCGTCTGTAGCGTGTTTAGATCGCTGCATGTGAACAAGTTTGGATAGTAACTTTCACAACTCTCGCTACCACTAAAGGAATAGCCACTATTCCATTCTACTATCCAACTATTTATGTCATTATAGCGTACCAGATTAATCTTACAACTTCCATAGTGAGGTTGTCATTGTGAACTCACGGTCAAGAGTTGTAAGACTTTCAAGGCCTGCTATAGGTAAGAAAAAAAGGGCTGTGAAATGCGCCATTCCTGATGAAAACGGCATCGAGAAAATAAGAGCAGTGAAAGTAAACTGGTAATAATACTTTCTAAAATATTCGAACTATATATCCCCACCTTCTTACTGTTCGAATATCCTTTTCTCTCTGTAAAAAAGCAAGCTGCGCCCTAATATTCGGGCAGGGGGTTCGAATACCGTTCTAAGAAATTTATAGAAAATATGCACACTCTGTATCTCCACCTACTCATATATGCACACCCTGCTTTCCCTCGTCAAAAAGGGCGTTCTCCTAAAAATATGCACACTAGGGGTTTGCACATCATTCTAGCATACTCTTAGCACTAAAGCGTATATAGCAGACGGATATCGCGGAAAGCTTAAATATTTCCTATAACGCGGAATAGGTGTGAATATAATGGTACAGAAAACATTGGAAGGTAATAAGGTTACGGAGAGGAGAAATATGTTAATGGCCATCCAGCCTAGATGGGCGGATGCAATTCTTTCTGGTGAAAAGAAATGGGAATACCGTAGAGTAACGATGAACGTTAAACCCGGAGCTAGGCTATTTTTATACGCAACAGGAGAACTTCATGCAATAGTTGGTGAGGTTGTAATAGAGAAAATTCTTAATGAACCAATAGAAGCTCTCATAGAGCACACAATGCGGGAAGTGCCAGAAACTCCAGAGCACCTCAGAGAGGCTTTTGCAGGGCATGAAATTGGACATGCATTAAAAATGAAAAACCCTATAAGGTATAAAATGCCCTTTACGTTGGCTGCAATACGTGAACAAATACCTAGATTTGTTCCTCCACAAGGATTTTACTACGTAACAGAGGAAAACCCTTTGCTTACTATATTGCCACAGAAACGAAGCTAAATTGACGATTAGATAGGTGGGAAAATAGAAGTTAGAAAAGATGCCCCAGTACAAAAACAGGTTCTTTATCCGCCAGTTGTTATAGCTCACATAACAAAAGAGGTAACGGATCTTTTTGTGCCCAGGATGGCAGACAAAACAGAGATTCAGATGCACTATTCTGCCCAAATGAACAGTCATCCGCATATGGGCACGGTATTGAGTTTGATGACTGCATTTGCATTAGGAGAACGCTTGGCGTCTAGATTCAAAGTTCCAGTAACACTTAAGTTTGAGGTATTGGAAAACGCTCCGAGAGAAAAAGTTGAAGCCAATGGTCTAGTCTACACGAAAATGCTATCTGATACGTACGTTGATGGGGTGCCAATATCCGAAATCCATTTACGATCTTTTATCCGCTTGCTTGAAGCGCTTAAGGAACGTTCTGGCATCAGTTATCAATTGTTAACTTATAGGCAATTTCAAGAGCTGCCTTTTGTAAGGAAGACATTGCTAGATATTTTGAATAGGGAAGAAGAATTTAGACCGATAATATCACCTTCAGAAGATCATTTAAGAGTAAGGTTTCCATGTCGGCAATGCGGATTTGCCGAAAAGAGCGGAGAAACTACTATCATAAAAGAAAGATCCGGAGAATATCATTTAGTATTAGAAAACGAGTGCTTCCAACATGGAAAACAACAAATTGTATTAGCTCCTGACAATAAAGATTTTGTAGACATGAATACTCCACTAAGAAACGTTATAAAAGAGGCACTTTTCATTGAGGAGGCAAAAAGTAGAAAGGCGCTAGATTTAATGATAGATGGTGGCGATTGGGTGGCTATGGCAGATTTCGTAGTTTCAGAAGGCCTATCACGACTTGGCTATTCTTATGTGGATAGACCCGCTAGGATATTTACACCGATAATAGAGGATTGGTCCGGTGCAAAGTTTTCAAAATCCGTCTATGTTCAACAGGGTACATATGACTATTTACCGGGCGGCTTTCTTAATTTAATTGAGTTTGAAAGGGAATTTGGACAAGTGGGATTGGATAAACTTTGGAATGACGTAGTTTCTTGGGTTTCAGACCCAAAGAAACTATTTAGAAACTATAGCGCTGAATATCTTTTACAAGTACTAAGAAGCTAAAATAGCCGTGAATGATATGATACATGAGATGTCGCTAAATTCTGCACCATTTGAAAAAATAAAGAATGGGGAAAAATCCATAGAAATTCGCCTATATGACGAAAAAAGAAGAGGCGTAAAGATCGGTGACGTGATAATTTTCAGCAAATTGCCAGAAAAAACAGAAAAAATAAGAGTGGAAGTTGTCGGACTGTCTATTTTCAAGTCTTTCCATGACCTTTTCTCAAATTTTGAAAAGTCAAAGTTTGGGCATGAACAGAATTTAAACATCGAAGAGCAGATTAATCGGCAGAGAGAACACTATACTGAGGATGAAGAACAACAGTACGGAGTAATAGGTATGCATATCAAGCTTGTTAACTAAGAATCCTATCCCTATAATCAAAAAAGGCAATTTGTCTCAAAAACTACACATAGAGGTATGTAGTCGATTCTAGAAGTTTTTAGTCCGATGTTCGGACTCTATATCCCTATCCTTTTCTGGTTCGAATATCGTTTTTCCTCAGTAAAAAGGAAGGGAAAGTTGCGATGTTCGGACGGGAGGTTCGAACATCATTCTAGCATTGTTTTAGCCTGCTGACCAAGTGCAGCTCTATCTTTTCCCTAATCTTTTGTCTCTTTGTCTACGTAAGTATTCGTGTGCTACTTCTTCTATAATCTTCGGATTGTTGAACGATTCTATCATTAATTCCTCTATCCTCTTTTCTGCTTCTTGTGCGTTCATTACTGTGCTTATCTCTAGTCCATTGCCACATCTGTTGCAATATGTCGATTCCACTGGATTATCTAATCCGCATCTATAACATCTTTTTGCTTTTAACTTTGGTTCTGTGATTATGCTTTCAACTTTCAATCCATTAGCCTGCATTATTGCTGAATCAACGTCTCTGCCACTCAAATGAACGTATGTAGCCGCCATATGGCTGTCTCCTGTCCAGCCAAAGTAAGCTTTTAGCTGCTGTTCTGTGAGCTTGTTTGCATAATATGATGCCCTGCTGTGTCTGAATAAGTGAGGATATATCCTCTTGTTTAGTTTGGCTTTCTTTGCTGTTACTTTCAGTATCTTTCTTATTGCAGCATAATTGATTTCCTTCTCTTTGTTTATCCATACGCCCATTCCCATCAGAATAAGGTCTTCTGGTTTCTTCAGTTTAATTAAATTCACGTATTGTGCAACATACGGAACACTAAAAAGTATAGGTATCTTTCTGGGTCCGGTCTTTCCTTTCACTGTTATATGCGCCGGATTGGTTTCAAGGCTTATGTCCTTTTTGCGTATGCTGAAGAGCTCCCCCATTCTGATGCCAGAATCGTATAACAGGGCAATAATCGCCTTATCACGCACGTTCATCGCGGTGTCAAGCATCTTATAGACATCTTCTTCTGTAAGCAAGTCCTCTGGCAGCACTCTCTCGCTCTTCTTTCCTGTTGTTTTAATCCAAACAACCTGTGGAGGATAGAAAAGGTCATCGCCTAGCAGGTGCTTGTAAAAAGCCTTTATTATCGTCCTGGTTCTTACCTTATGTTCGCTGGTGTATTCTGTCCCGTCTTCTCTTTTCGCAGCCTCAACCTGCGCCACTACGCACTCAAGATCCTTTTTGTCAGCCTTTTTCAGGTCAATTCTATTGCCAAGAACCTTGAGAAGGAACTCTATTGAGTAAAGGTGCTTATGTATCGTCTTTACGTTCGCTCCACGAGCTTTCATGTGGTCTATGTAGTCCCTAACATACTCCTTGTTCTTCTTTAGAATATCGGGATTCGCGAAAATACGAGTGCATGCTGCGCATAGCTGTTGTCCATAATCCTTTATTGGCACGAGATATATAAATATATATGTTAGGGGATTAACTGATTTTCTCGTGAATGTTTAGCGCCCGATGCAGGGATTGAACCTGCGACCTATTGGTTAACAGCCAATCGCTCTACCACTGAGCTAATCGGGCTTGAAGAACGGAAATGGTTCTGAGAGGTTTATCACTCTCACATAGATGAATGAATGTTCGCCGATAGAATCAGCGGTGTCAAGCCGGTCATCGGTGTAACTGTACCTGAAAAAGCTAAAAGCCTTCCCGGTGCCTGCCTTGGCATAGCAGAACACCTTCGTGTCCTCGTCTTCCAGGAGAGAGAATGAGCCTATGTGGCGCTCGCCCTTATATGTGAACGCATACACCTTAGGCATCGTCGACTCTTCCTCGGCTGACCTCACGATCACGCTCCTGACTATGGAGCCGTAATCGCTAGCCGATACGCACTCGACCTTGCCCTTCTTGTAATCCTTCTCCTCGAAGAACGCATTCCCCGTAAGCTCCACTATCGGGATCTTGTAGTATGACTGGTCCAGGGCGTATCCCCTTATGCTGTCGGTTATCTCCGCGGTCTCAGCGCCATCGGCTAAGTTCTTTGGAGAGTACACAAGGAAATTGCCGTCCTTCTTGCTTTCGGCGAAGAACGCGGTCCTTGTGCTGCCTATGTGTATGCCGAGGGATATAACGAGGTACAAAGCGCCTTTCTTTATCATGAATATCGGCCTGGTACCCGCGCTGAAGGTGCATGCATTCCTTGCCAGGTCTAGCAGGGTGTCGAGCCTTATTAGCTTGACGTGCAATCCCTTACCACTCTTCTCGGTTGTCTTTGCCATCAGGATCAGCTTGATTCGGTTAGTGCTTGAATAATAGGCTTATCAGGTACATTATGGAGTACACAGGAGTATAGACTATCTGGAACGCAAGGCTCCCCTGCCCTATCGCTACATAGTCGTTAGGCACTGATGCCTGGACGGATAGGGTGGCGTTCGTCCTCTTGTCTATCAGGGGGCTTGAGGACGAGCTTACATTCATCCTGAGCTGATAGACGCCGGGCTCGTTCTCATATACCGGGTATATGAAGGTGTCTGCCGTGTGATGCAGGGCTATGACGCTCTTCGTAGCGTTCCATGCGGGAAGCCCTTCCGCCTTTATTATGAAAGGATTGTCTGATACCCCTGTATTGTTGATCGTCACATAGACATTTATCGGCTCTCCTGGACCTGTGTTCAGTTGTTCGGGGCTGACGTTGAGGTTGAACACGTTCGGCGTCACGTTTATGAACGCCTGGAACCTTATGGCGCCTATCTTGGAATAGTTGCCGACATTCACAGCGGTGAGGTTGAATGCATATGTACCGTTCGCCGCGTTCGGCGCCGCGGTCACCTCCACCGACAACTGGGTGTTGTAGAGCGATGAGTTCGCGACTATCCAGCCTTTCGGTACGTTTGCCGCCAGCAATTCGTTCCAGCCGTAATTCAACGTAGTGCCCGTCCGGTTGGTCGTCGTGGATGATATTGTCACGTAGAACGTCTGGCCCGGGCCGACCTTGCCCAGGTAGACCGAGCTGTTCCCGTTCAACGTGTAATTGTAAGGGGCGATTATATTCACGTAACTGGCTCCGCTGAATGCGGATATGGCAAACGCCGTAAGTACAAAAGTCAATAATGAATTCCTGGCAAGCACCAACCGAACACCGTTATATGAAGACAAATATACCATATCAAGTTTAATAATGTTGTCATGTATGCGCATCGCTATGTGTACCTAGCGGTCACCCTGAACGCCCTTGGCACCGAATGGACCTGGGAGGGAAGCCCCACCGAGGTATAGTTCAGCCAGACGTAACCGGTGAATGTGCTGCCCAGGTTGCCTGTCGCCGCATTGCCGGCTGAGTCGTAACATATTACGGACAGCTTGGCGGTACCATCGCTGTACATGTACTTCCCGTACTGGAGGGTTGCGTCAGGGTACGTTACCCTAGCGGTCAGGTAGTCCTGGACCTTCGTGTTGCCCGTACCTGGGAAGTTCCCGGTATTGTTGACTGTGCTGGAGCACGCCGCTCCAGTTATATTTATCGCGCTTCCGGTGGTCTGCGATATGAATAGTATCATGGTACCGTTAGGATATATCGCATAGCTGTCGCACGAGAACCCTGGAAGCGCGTCGCATGATTGAGGTGCGTTCGCCAGGTTGAATATGCCGAGCTCCAGTATCACGTATATGGCTATGGTTATGATCAGTATCGCTATGCCATATGATAGGAGGAAGTCTATCGCAGCCTGCCCTCTGCCGCTATGTGCCGTCCTGCGTGGGCTGCGCTTAGCGCTAGGCATCCTGCTGTTCGTCCTCCCTCACCTTTCCAACCCGTATCCTTACACCGGAGGTATCCCTGGTTATCTTTATGTCCAGGCTGTCGTTGCCGAACATCCTTTGCAGCTCTTCGTACGTGTATGATCCTATCCCATCCTTCTGCGCGCCCTTGTTCTTAAGTATCTCGTTCCTCCGCTCGAGCAGCTTCTCCTTCTCGTATTCTGTGTATATGAGCGAGAGCTTTGGCACCTCCTTGGACTCGAAGAGTGCATCAATATCCAGGTTTATCTGCCGGTATCCCGCGTCCTGCAGTATGAAAGGAAGCACGGCTCCGAACTCTGCCTTGACCTCTTTCACGACGGTCTCTACGCTCTCCTTGAATCCGGCTATGAGGAACTCATCGCTGTTCAGGAAACCTATGGTTACGTTCTTGGTGATGTTCTTGACGGAGTCCTGCAAGAGCTGGGACACCAGTCTGAGGAGCACTATGGCAGAGCGCTCTCCGAGGGTCTTCGCATATGTGGCGAGGTTCCCTATCTTGAGCGTGCCTATCACATACTGCTCGCCGGCGTTTATCGACCTCTCCACCTCCTTGGATATCCTTTCCTCGTCAGGAAGATCGACAAGCGGGTCGAACCTCTTGCCCTTCTTCTGCAGGAATAGGGTGACGAGGCTCCTCATCTCGTTCGGATCGAACGGCTTCTTTATGTAATAATCCGCGCCGTACTTTATACCCTTGAACCTGTTGCTCGTCGGGTCCATGGCGCTTACTAGTATGACGACGGTGTTGTTGATGTCCGGATCGCTCTTCACAGTCTGGCATATGTCAAGGCCATCCTTGTGCGGCAGCATAAGGTCCAGTATCACGAGATCCGGCTTCATCTCCCTGATCGCCTGTATCGCCTCCCCTCCATCGTATATCTGCTTGGCGTCAAAACCCTTTCCGATGGAGAGCAACATCAGCTTGTTTATGTTCTTATCGTCTTCCACTATGAGCACCTTTCTGGTCTCGTGTCCCTCCTGAAGCACGTAATATGTGAGGATGCCGCCGTTGCTCCTGGAAGCTATGCTCTTGTCCTTCTCGAGTTCAGATAGGGCGCCCTTAAGCGCAGACGCGCTTACACCCCTACTGAAAGCCATGTCGTTAAGTTCGTTGTATGCTATCTGCTGCCTGTCATTGATTATCGATAGTAATTCCTCCTTAAAATTAGCGTTGTTGTCGTCCATGCCGGTCACCGGATTAATATAAACGAAAAGGCTAATATGCCTTGCTGTGCCCGTTTTGTATCGCAAGTATGCAGTACTTACTTTAACGTTAGCTCGGAGATGCCGATTTATAGGACTAAGAGTTTTAACCTTTGCTTGCATAGCTAAATAGTGGTCGCATGTCGTTTAAGTCCCAGTCCGCAATGGAATACCTCATGACATATGGGTGGGCGATTCTCATCGTAGCTGTAGTATTGGGCGCGCTCTACTCGCTGGGCATATTCAACGGGGCGAACTTCCTGGGAGGGGCATGCGTGGCGAGTACGGGGTACCTCTGCTCCAATCCTCTGCTTTCCACAAGTGGAACCCTTTCCTTCACATACGGGTACCAGGGGTCGAACGTCACGATAGTGGGATTCGCATGCACGAACACTAACACTGCACCGGCATCCTTCACGTCGTCAGGGTCACCAGACCTACAGCCAGGGCAGGAGGAGAGTGTTAGTGTATCGTGCACCCTTACTTCTAATTCGATCGGCTCGGACTTTAGCGGTTACTTGTGGGTCGAGTATGATCAGGCTGGACAGAGCGACCTTATCGCAAAGATAGCCAGCATAAGCACCACAGTTGCTACCGGAATCAGCGGAGGGGCAACATGTAGCGGCTCAGGAACTAATACCTTAACAGTGACAAATAGCCTCACAATATCATCTGTGCCGTATACGGCAAGTGTAAGTTATGCCATGTATGGAGGCGGCGGGGGACAAGGATGGGATAATACGACCTCAGGCTTTAATGGAAATTATATCACAGGTAGTTTTGCAGTCACGGCAGGTGATGCATTGGCTCTATACGCGGGCGGGGGAGGTGGAGGGGGTTGGTGCTCGGGAGGTGGGGGCGGAAGCGGCTGGTATGGAGGAGGTGGAGGGGGCGCCGAAAGTAACGCAGGCGGAGGTGGGGGCGGAAGCTCGGCTATACTCGACAACGGCGCACTTGTACAGTACGCTAGCGGAGGACAAGGCGGATCTGGATATCAGAGCCCCCCGACAAATATTGAGGACGGAGGTGGGGGCGGATCCGATGTGGGTGGCAGCGGAGGGACCGGCACATTCGCCAACGGAGCCGCAGGATCAGGTTATAAAGGAGGGGCAGGCGGAGGCTGTGGAGGGGACGACGGAGGGAATGGAGGGAATGGAGGCATGGGCGGAAGCCAAGGCTCCAACGCCATCCCTGGAGGAGGGGGAGGAGGTTATGGTGCAGGTGGAGGAAGCAATGGTGGCGCAGGAGGATCGAATGGTGGGAATGGTGGAGGAAGCTATGGTGGCGCCGGAGGTGACTCCGGTAGTGGCGGCAGCGCCCCCGGAGAAATTGGCGGTGGCGGCGGAAGTGGAGGCAAGATAACCCTCACATGGTCCGGATCCTCTTGCCCGATATGACTTATTATGTTGTAACGCCGTAACGGAACAACAGGATATCAGGCCCATGCTTTGGCACAGGCAAGGCTATTAAACACAGTGAGCGGGAAATCCCACACCCTCTTCAGAGGGTCCCATTTATGGGTGGGATGAGAGCGAACCGCAGACAGAAAGGCATATAAATATGGATATTGATGATATGTTCAAACAGGAACGAGGTCGGATAGACCTTGCGAGTAAAGAGGTTCCCAGAGGTTGCGTGCCTGTTCGCCATAACTTCTGCCAAAAGGTCTCGAAAGAGATGGTCTCGCTGACCGATAAAACACATCCTCTGCAAAACGCGGAGGAAGCCCACGCCGTTCACGGGTGGGAGGATGTCACACTTTAATTCCGCACTAGAGGCATATAGAAGGCTCACAGAGTGAATTGTGATGGATAGAAGACCAAGACCTACCCACAGGAGGCATACCGCAAAGTATGTCACTTATCTTATCGTCGCGCTGATAATCGTAGGGATACTATATACAGCAGCGCAGTATGTATTCAACTCCTTGTCGGTCATAGGCATAAGCGGAGCTACGCCGCTCACCCTCACGAGCGCGACAAAGGTAATATCGCTAAATGGCAATGAATATGCCATGCACCTTACCTCTGTGGACGCCGCATTGGACCAAGCGGTAGTGACGCTCACACCGCTCCCGGTGTTCTACAACAGCGCTTATGATATCACGTTATACAAAGGCAATTCAACAAGGGTCAACATCGGCACTAAATATACGAATGTCGAGATAATGCTCAATACGGTGCTGTCCAACACCACTGTGAACGTCACGGTGACGCCGGTGCCGCAGAGCTATTCTATACAGCCTGATTCCTCGAGGATCGATGTCGTCAACGCTTCGCTGACAAGCATACATCGCACAACATCCACCACGACTACGACCACTACCACAACAACCACTACGACGACCACGACAACTACGTCAACAACCACTACGACGACCACGACTACGGCGCCTAGCGGCAGCACACAGGCCATGACCCTACTCGTACAGAGCGTTTATTACCCGCTGATGGTGAATTATAGCAAGATGTACAACAACACGATCAACTGCACCTCGACGCTTTACAACAGCACATATGCGAGCCACTGGGGTCATATCGCGAAAGGATCAAACACCTATTACAATATATCGGCGCTGGTTCCAGATACCATGACACTGGACCTGGCACAGGGAGGCAGTTCGCCTGTCTACTTCGCGTTGTACAAGACACACGACAGGAGCGGGCTCTTCGATGGGGTGGCGCTAAATATAACGATAAACACAACGTCGGGACTGCTTTCTGGAGCGACACTGGCTGGAGGGGTCTTCGGTGGCCTTAACATCACGCAGATGAGAACTGGCTACAACTCTGCCAGGAGCTACAACAACGCATGCGGGATAGAAGTGGCCGCTTCGACTTCGTGATAGGGCCTTAGGCACTGAATGGAAGTGTTAGTATGACATATGAAGTACTGCAGGGCCAAAGCGCCATGGAGTATCTCATGACATACGGATGGGCCATTCTCATAGTGGCAGTGGTCCTGGGGGCGCTCTATTCTCTGGGCATATTCAACGGCTCAAATTTTCTTGGAGGGACGTGCGTAGCGGCTCCTGGTTACCTCTGCAGCAATCCGCTCCTGGCCACTGACGGTACGCTTTCCCTAACATACGGGTATCAGGGACCGAATGTCACCGTAGTGGGATTCGCCTGCACCAACACTACCACTGCGCCCTCGTCATTCGCATCGTCAGGGTCCTCTAACCTTGAACCTGGACAAGAGGAGAGCGTAAGCGTATCGTGCCCTCTCCCTTCAGGAGCCACGATTGGGACCCCTTACTCCGGATACCTCTGGGTGGAGTATGACCAGGCGGGACAGAGCAATCTGATAGCGAGGTTCGCGACTGCAAGGCTTACGGCTTCGGTTGCAGCTGGAGTCGATATGTACATGTACGTGGCTGCCGCCAATTATATCTACGTAGTTTCGACTGCCAACTACCTGATAACGGATACGATTCCGGTTGGAGCGCCGCTTAGCAACATGTATCTTGATAAGAGCGATGGTATGGCATATGGTTATTATGAAGATAACATATATACGATAGATACGTCAAAGAATGAGGTAACCAATGTTTTAACTATGCCTTCTCAGGTCCAGCAGATGGCTGTGGACCCGTCAGGCGGCGAGATTTTTACTGTTTCAAATGCCGGGAACGAGCTGTATGCGATCTCCGTCTCGAATTACGCGATTATCGGCAGCAAGAGCATAGTGCGGCCATTTTCCGTAGCTGTGGACCCGAATGGTGATTATGTCTACGTATCCGCAGGAGGATCGTGCGAGTCGATGGGCGGCAGCGTATATGTCTTGTCCTCTTCCTCGTTTGCGACATTGAACACGATTACGATGTCATTTCTAAACTGTCCTGTCGAAACGATCGTTGAACCGAATTCCGAGAACCTCTATATTACAGAGAATGGCTGCCCATCCGGCCATATCATATCGCTTTCCAATGACGTAGTGCTTTCACCCTCGCCGCAACTATGCGGAGGTGAAGGGCTTGGGACTTCCATATCGCCAGATAGCGAATATCTATATGCTGGAATCGCTAGTTCTTTCAACAAGGTCTTTGTTAGCAATTACATTGCGCAGTCGGTAGCTGAGGCATCCGATAATCTTTTACAGTCCGCAATCTCGCCGAATGGCAATACCATAGCGTTTAGTGACTGGGCCCATAACGTCGTTGATTTCTATAATACATCCACAACAGACCAGGTTGCACAGGTTACCATGCCTACGACACCGATGGGGATAGTCTACGTCACTAAATAGGTGTGATTCGGCAGACCCGCCCCGATTATGCTCCCTGCTGGTCCTTCTTCCTTGCCTTCTTTGGCGATATTGGCAGGGTGAACTTGAACGTGCTGCCCTCCCCCTGTTTCGAATCGAAATTGATCTTTCCGCCGTGGAGCTTGACCAGGTCTCTCGTTATCGACAAACCGAGGCCTGTGCCTGCTCCCGGCTGCTGCACTAAGCCCTTCTTCGTCGCTTCGTAGAACTTCCTCCTAAAGAGCTTCTTCTTGTCGTCTTCGGATATACCTATGCCTGTATCTATCACCCTGCAGAGGACCTTGTTCTTCCCTAGCCTGGACACGTCTACGGTTATGCCGCCCTTTTCGGTGAACTTGATTGCGTTGCCTATCAGGTTGACGAACACCTGTATCAGCCTGTTCGGATCGGCGCTTATCTTCGGCACATCGAAGTTTACCTTCCAGGTGAACTCCAGTCCCTTGTTCCTCGCGGACTCCTCGAGCGCTTTTATGCTCGGGTTGTTCGCCATGTTCTGGAGGTCCACCTCTTTCAGCTCGAGCTTGACCTTCTCCGCCTCGAGCTTCGCCGCGTCCAGCACCTGCTGTATTATCAGCATGAGCCTGTCGGCCTCGTCTATCGCTGTCTTCAGGTACTCCTTCTGCTCGTCATTGAGGTTGCCGAACTCGCCGTTGTACAGCAGTGTGGAAAATCCCTTTATGTTGGTGAGCGGTGTCTTGAGCTCATGGGATATGTTGTATATGAACTGCGACTTAAGCTCCCCTTCCGTCCTGAGCCTTTTGAGCTGGCCGTTCAGGTCGTCGACTGCGCCTTTGAGCGAGTCGAGCGTGCGCTTGGTTTCAAGCTCCTTTATTATTATCATGTATCCTCCGGGATCGGTGCCGCTCCTTAGCATCCTCACGGAATGCACTGCAGGTATGTTGCCGGAATCCTTTGCGATGAGATTGACGAAGGTGTTGTCAACCTTCCCCGAGTTCTTCACATAGGTCATGTCCCGATCGAGTATCCCCTTGTCCTCGTATATCGTCGCTATCCCCTTGCCAATCAGCTCTTCCTTCTTGTAGCCCAATACCTTCTCGACGACGATGTTGGTGTCTCTTATGTTGCCTATGGCGTCCACCTCCACCACCACATCGGAGCTGCTGCTGATGAAGGCAATCAGGTCATCCCTGACCCTTTCTATATATCGCTCGGCCTCGGCCTTGCCCAGAAGGAATAGGTAGCCGTTGAAGAACCTTTTGCTTATGAAATGGACATATGGCTGCGAATCGCCCAGTACCATGGTCACTGCGCCATGGATGAATTCCGGCTTCGCCTTGCCCTTCTTGTCTTCGAACATGCCGGTGAATTCGCGCTGGTCTCCCTTGCTCAGCATGTCGACCATGTTTCCTCCGAGAAGTATATTGCGGGCGCAGCCAAGCACCACCTGCGAGTTTGCGGATACGTCCTTGACCTTGAAATCGGAGTCCGTTATCACTATGCAGTTGTCCTTGCTGTCGCGTACGATCGCCATGAGCGCGCTGTTCATGAAAGCGTCGGAGACGTTGTTCACCGCGACGTGGACCAGCCTGTCGCTTATCTTGACGGCTGATGTCGCATATACATTTGGTATGCTGTTATCCGTAGCGGCAATTCCTGTGACCATGCCGACAGGCTGCGACAGCAGCTTTTGGATATCTGCATTCAGTATGTCGGATATCCTTATGCCCTGCATCCCCGTTATATCGAACTCCTTTATCGCTATCTTGTTGAGCTTGACTATCTTGCCATCCTGTGCGACGAGGAACTGTGGGATGTAGTTGTTGAATGCCGCGTCAAAATACTCCGCAAGCCTGAGGTTCTTCCCTATCTCGGCCTTGTAGGCGATGGCGAACCCCATGAAAGACGCACCTAGCGTTATGCTCCCCATCATGCTCTCGCTGAACTTGCCCTCGCTCTTCGATAGGAGCTCCAGAACCGATACCACCCTGCTGCTGACAACAAGCGGAACGAGCGCGCAACTCTTGTAGCCCTCGTTCCTGTATGTTATGAGCTCAGGGAAAGCGGAGTAGTCGCTGAGCTGGTTGTCGATGTATGGTCTCTTGGTGTTCCTTATATAGCCGTCAAGGTTGCTCTCCGACGCGATGCCATCGAATTTCAGCGCTAACACCGAAGCCCTGTCCACACCGAATGAGTGCGACACGACGTCCGTGAAACGCTTGAGAACGTCGTCATCTGGCGCGGAGCCGTTGGCTATCGCTACTACGTCAGCAAGGAACTTGCTCATTACCAGGTCTTCCAGAATTTGGTCGCCAGCCAAGTACACACCGGTTTGTTTTTGCGCCGGTATTGGACAAAAACCCAATAGCTGTTAGGCAATTATAGAACATGCGAGAAAGTATTTAATATGTGCCATTGAGTTATAGAAAGGGTAAGGGAAATGAGAATGAGACTGGGAAGGAAGTCCGACAAAAGAAGCCTGATGAAAAGGGCAGTTAGGGACTTCGAACTCGCAAGAAGGTACGGCGAAGCGAAGGAATATGTGACTGAATCGGTCCTGTACCAGAAGGCAGCGGAGAAAATCCTCAGGGCCCTATCCATGAGGCACGCAAAGAAGCTCCCTAAGGACGCAAGCCTCGGATATCTCGCAAAGAAGGCAAGGATCCCTGAAAGCATATATGGGGATCTCGTTGAAATGCCTGATGAGCGTAGCGAGATGATAGAGGAGGAGGAGAGGCTGAGCTTCATGGACATGGAGAAGGAGGAGGACCAGAACAGGGTTTTGGAGAGCACGGAGCGCAGCCACGCCATGACAAAGAGGAATGTGGTGAAGAGGCTGATGGACTACGCGATGGCAAGCACAAACCTTTAAAGGTTCGAAGAGCACAATCCCTAGCGCAAGGATAGCTTGTTTTGTCGATGATTGAATGCCAAGGGTAGAAGAGCTTTTTCCCGGAGTATACACGATAGACGGTAAGCTTGCCACCCTGAACCTCGTGAAGGGAAGGAAAGCGTACACCGAGGATCTCGTCAGGGTAGCTAACGCCGAGTACCGGATGTGGACTCCGTATAGGAGCAAGCTTTCCGCCGCGATAGCGAATGGAATGAGGAACATGGGGATTAAGGAGGGCAGTGCGGTGCTCTATCTGGGAGCCGCCAACGGGACAACCGCAAGCCACGTCAGCGACATAGTCGGAAGCGGCGGAAGGGTATACTGTGTCGAGATGTCGGAGCGGAGCATGAGGGACCTTATCAGGGTATGCGAGACGAGAGGGAACATGTTGCCTATACTCGCAGACGCGGGGGACATCGGAATCTACAGGGATATAATAACGGAAAAGTGCGACGTTATATACCAGGATGTGTCCGCAAGGAACCAGGCGCAGATACTGAACCTGAACAGCACATTGCTGAAGACTAACGGATTAGCCTATTTCGCGATAAAGTCGCAGAGCATAGATATATCAATGAAGCCGGAGGATATCTACAGGAGGGAGTTGAACGAGACGGGGAAGTATTTCGATACGATTGAAAAGCTTAGCCTTGAGCCCTACGACAGCATGCACCTGTTCACAGTGCTGAAGAAGAGGTAAGGCCATGCTTGTCCTTATAGACACCAGCTCGTTGGTCTATGGATTCGCCAACAGGAAGGACGCGATAGGCATAGTGGCGAGGGAGTTCCCAAGTTGCAAAATCGAACTTTCAAGAGGAATCTTAAGGGAATTGAATGGCATAGCGGAAAACAGGGGAAAGAGGGGCGCAGCGGCAAAAGCGGCACTCTTAGCAATAAACTTTAAAAGGATTGTTATCAATAAGGATAACACGGATGTTGATTCCTGGCTATTAAGCAGAGCTGTATCTTTGGATGGTGACTGTGTAGTCATAACTAACGACAGCGAACTGAAGGCAAGGCTTAAGGCAAATGGAGCAGGATCCCTACGGTTGACAAGGGAGGGAATCCTCAGATGACAGCAGGATTCATAATGGAGATAACTTCATGTTTTATGGTGAGGCATTGTACAAGATATACTCTGTATCAGACATGTTCAAGATGTCGCCAGAGCACTTTGGCGACAACATAAGCGAGGTAGCTTCAGAGGTACTGCAAAGGAGGTACGAGGGGGCTATAGACAAGGATGTCGGGGTGGTGGTTGCGATATTCAACGTGAGAGATATAAGCGACGGGATAATATATCCGGGGGATCCCGCTACGCACCACAATGTTGACTTTGATATGCTGACATACATGCCGGCAGTCGATGAGGTAGTATCCGGGGAAGTATCCGAGCTCGTCGAGTTCGGAGCGTTCGTCAGGATAGGCCCTATGGAAGGACTCGTGCACGTATCGCAGATCGCAGGGGAATTCCTCTCTTTCGATAAGAAGGTCCCGGCTTTCATATCGAAGAAGAGCGGGAAGAATCTCAAGAAGGGAGACGACGTGCTTGCAAAGATATCCACAGTCAGCATGAAGAAGACCGTGAAGGACTCGAAGATAGCGCTTACCATGAAACCTGACGGATTGGGCAAGACAGAGTGGATATCGCAGGAAGGCAAGGGCAGGAAGAGGGAGGCTGGCGAACGAAGAGGGAAGGGAGGAAGCGGAAGATCAAGGAGGTAAGATGCAGTAGGCGGGAAGATAACGATTAGGAATTAGTGATATCATGGAAGGGAAGGTATGCAAGGCATGCAGGATAATAATAACGCATGGCGAGAAATGCCCGCTGTGCGGATCGGAGGACCTTACCAGCAAGTGGAGCAGTTATGTGGTGGTCCTGAATGCGGAGAAGTCGGCTATAGCGAAGAAGCTTGACCTCAAGGTGAACAGCACCTTCGCGCTCAACATCAAGTCCTGACCCCGAATCGGTCCAGAAAATCTACGCCAGACCTGCAGAATCGTGCCACCGACAGCGAACGTTGCTTACGCAGGAGTGTGGTCTCGTATATCCTGTTCGCATACGCCCTGCAAGCTCTGTGAAGTTAGGGATATTCAGCTATCGTCTTCATTTAAGCTCTACCTCGATCCCCCCAACTTTAGAGGCGGCAAAATTATAGATTATCGCGGATATCACACCGAATACGAAGCCCGATATGGCTCCGGCTATAGGCCCTAATATTATAAAGACTATCGCGCCTATTATGCCGAGCCCGCCGCCAGGAAAGATACCTAGGCTGGTTACCGAGCCTGCCAACAAGATGAAGAGAGCCACTAAAAGCCCATAAATAAAGCCTATTATGGCATAAATAAGTGCCATGATCTTCGCATACGACACAACTCCTATGCTTTTTACTACGCTCATCTTTTGGTCCGCCATGGTATTACCGGTTCCATATGGCGGCATAACCTTAAAACCCTTGCGACTAGGGAATTCAGCATGAGGCTGCAGGAAGTGCCGTATTGCAACAGCAGCTCCGCTAACTTTCTGGGCACATGTTTCAACCGTGAACGGCGTTCTGCCGCAGGTTTCCTATCGATGGCAAAGGAGTAGAATGTTTTCGGTTAACAGCGCTTCTGGGAAGGTTTATGGAGTTTAACGCCTTGGATCGAACTACGCTACATAGTAAAATGAAAGTGGGCCCGAGGAGAATCGAACTCCTGATCTTCACGTTGTCAACGTGACGTCTTACCATTCGACTACGAGCCCCCATTATCACAAATCGATTTGCATTCCATCCTTTGCAAGTACCGAATTATTAAAGATTTCCTTAGCCTCTTTCAGGAGAGGCGCAGCATCCGGGTACCTTGCGCTGGTGTGGAACAGTATGAGTTTCTTCACCATAGCCTTCTTTGCTATTCCGGCGGCTTCTACAGCTGTTGAGTGCATCCTCTCCTTCGCGACATCCCTCAAGGTATCGGAGAAGGCGGATTCGTGTATCAATATGTCAGCATCCTTCGATACTGACACTGTGGTGGCGCACGGTCTCGTGTCAGTCGCGTAGACCACCTTCCTCCCTGGAACGCGGTTCGACACGTCCTTGAGCCTTATCGTCTTCTTCCCCGCCTTGATGAAGCCTCTTTTTGCAAGGGTCGAGAACATTGCCCCCTTTATCCCAAGCCTGTTGCACTTCTCCTTCAGGAAATGGACCTTGTCGTCCTCTTTGAAGACATACCCGTATGTGTCTAACGAGTGATTAAGCCTGAATGCGCTTATGGTGTAGCCTTTGCCCTTTGTCACCACTCCGGTTCCTATTCCCTGTATTATTATCGGGTAGTTTATTATCGCCTCGTCGAAGGTCAGCAGGACCTTCACCTTATTCTCCTCCCCCTTAGGCACGTATATGCGGAGCGGTGTCGTCCTCTTCGCTATCCCGAGCGTCCGGATCAGCCCCGCAATGCCTATGAAGTGGTCGCCGTGCATGTGCGTTATGAATATGCTCTTTATCCGCCATGGATTGAGCGCGAATCTCAGGAACTGGCGCTGTGTCCCCTCACCGCAGTCCAGCAGGAACGTCTCACCCTCGTACTCAAGGGCTACGCTAGGCAGGTTCCTGTCTTTAGTGGGAACCGATCCGGCCGTCCCTAGGAATGTAAGCCTGAACATGATATCACTGCAACTCTATAGTTATCGTCTTTTCCTTCAGATCAACATCATCTATAACTAATCCAGGAAACATCTTCTTAAGCTCTTCCTTTGTCGGCTTCCTGGTAGCTCTTGCATACTCTATCAGCTTGTTCACCATGCCCATATTCCTGAATATTGCTTCGCCTGCGGTCTTATTTGCTGCTATTTGGGAGTCCATTTCACTAAGTATAGATTCTTGTTTTGCTATGCTGGACTCTATCTCTTCCTCCTTTGCGCTCTTGACATTCTTGGCGACTCGCGACATCTCCTCGTGGCTGAGTATATCCAGGACTTCCTGGATGTCCCTGTGCCTTTCCGCGACAAGTCCCGGATGGGACTTATCCATATCGTACAATGAGTAATCGGCAGCCTTCCCTTCGAGGTCGCGGTATAATACAGGCTCATGTTCAGTGATATATCCTGTGACCTTTTCTACGCGATCCAGTATGCGGCTGAGTTCTTCCTTGGTGATTTCGGATACAGGGGTCTGTCTGTCTACGCCAAGGCTGTCCAGCACTTCTGCCACGTATATCGTCCCTATGCCCAGCGCTCTCGAAAGCGCCTGGTAGATGTTCTGCTTCGCCGCTACGGCGGCTTCTAGCTGCTCGCTCACGGCCTTCTTGTCAAAGCCTTGCGCATGCACAGCCATCGCAGTGCCTTTCGGGTTGATGTACTGCTCGCCTGGCCTGATCTTTCTATCCTTGAAATCATGCACCTTGTATGCGAGGAGTATCTTCATGCTTCCATCGGATACCACGAGGTTGCCCTTTCCGAACATCTCGATTATCAAGTTGACTGTGCTGTCGCCCTTGCGCATCCTTATTGTGACTACCCTGTCTATGCCCTGCTGCTCCAATGCTTCTATTGAGAATCCGGTTATCTGCTTCCTTACAGCTATGGAGAAATTGCTCGGATTGTCACCCTTCTCGACATACTGCGTCAGATTCATCGTCTTGGTAAGGTCGATGATCAGGTCTTCCTGCAATCCCCTCTTGCTGAGCCTCAGCCTGAATATGTTCTCGTCAATCTCGTAGAACTTGTCCACGTAGAGCCCGGGAAGCTTCTGCCTGAGTTCGTTTACTAGGGCTGCGAGCTCCAGTGCAGTTATCTCCCTCAACTCAACGACCTTTCAGCTTCTTCAATCCTTCCTCCCTGGTGATCGCAGAGAAGGACTTTGCCACCTTCAGGGCATGGTCGGTGGAGTTGTTCTCGAATGCTGTGCCTACGTGCACCGCGTCTGCACCGCTCTGGTATGCGTCGCGGAGTGACTTCGGCGTGTTGACCCCTCCGGACACTATGAATGGGACGGTTATCTGGGACCTGACGGCGCGTATCATCTCCTTTGGGATAGGACCTGAGCCCTGGAGCTTCGGGTTCGATCCAGTATCGGTTATTATGAACCTGTTGCCGAGGTACTCCCCAGCCAGGGCGAGAGCCGCGGCTATCTTCGGCTTTTCCCTTGGGACCAGGTTGGCGTCGCCTACCCATCCCGCTGTCCCTCCGGGGTGTATCAGTATATAGCCTACAGGCAGTGGCTCGACGTTAGATGCCTTGATTATAGGAGCCGCAAGCGCCTGGGCCTGCGTTATCCAGTAGGTGTTCCTCGCATTTAGCACCGACATGAAGTATATCGCATCCGCATTCTTCGTCACCGTGGCTATGTTGCCCGGAAACAGAACAAGAGGGACATCTATCTGCTCCTTTATCATCTTGGCAGTAACGTCAAGAAGCTCCCCCTGGACGCCTGTACTGCCCCCCAGGAGCACTATGTCCACTCCGCCATCCACAACCGCCTTTGCAGTCTTGACCGCTACCTCGTTGCTCTTGTAGTCCATCGGGTCTATAAGGCTGAATAGCATCGCCCCCTTCGACTCCAGAGTCTCGTGAATGTAGAGTTCTACCTTTCCCTTTTTCATAAAATCATTCTTTATGCGATATTAAGGTTTAAATATGCTCATTCCGATAGCAAAGCGCTTAAAGGTTTTGTAGCGGGATTGCATGCGCGCAATGGTACTTGGCGGATACGGCGGCATCGATAGGATGCCTCTAATCCAGGGGGAGTTGAAGAAACCGAAACCCTCAAGGAACCAGACACGTATAAGGGTGGCAGCCCCTGAAGACGACGTAAGACGCCGTGCAAACTGTGCAGTTGCCATTGAAGAGGGGACCATACGGGTGACGTCATGACTACCAATCATAGCCACCCTGGAAGCCAACACGATTTATCGGCGGAAGGACGTCACAGACTCTCACGTAGATACATTCCTGATAAGATGCGTACCGTAGCGCAGGTGCTTTACGGATACTCGGAAGATGTTGGCCGAGGTGGGCTGTCGTTTTCCGACTCCGACACCCTGAAGAAGGCGCTGGCCGATTCGATTTTTGTGGCTTATGGCGCAAGAGACGCCATTCCCGTTAAGATCGCGAAAAGGACCCTGCTGCCAAGCGGCGGGAGGGACAAATCCCGTATATATTTCTCGGCCGATACCGCCTCCTCGGCGGATGCCTCGTTCATAAACGGTACGATGACGAGGTATCTCGATTACAATGACACCTTTCTTTCGATAGAGGATGCACACCCGTCGGACAACATACCGCCGCTCCTTGGCACCGCAGACGCGAGAGGTTTAAGAGGAAAGGATCTCTTAAAGGCGATGAAGGTGGCTTACGAGATCCAGTGCGCGCTGTGCGATGCGGCATCCCTAAGGGATCGCGGATGGGACCAGGTCACCTATCTGGCGATTTCCTCTGCGGCGGGGGCAGCGTCGCTGCTAGGGCTTGACGAGACCAGGTTCGTAAATGCGATAAACCTAGCGGTGAGCAACAACATAAGCCTAAGGCAGACCAGAGTCGGAGAGCTGAGCATGTGGAAAGGCTGCACGGCCGGAGACGCTACGCGGAACGGGCTGTTCGCCGCTTTGCTTGCTGAAGGGGGCCTCACCGGTCCTTCCGCTGTATTCGAGGGGGAGATGGGCTTCTTCAATCAGGTCACCGGGAAGTTCTCCCTCGATCTGGGGAGGAATAGGGTCGGCAGAACCATGATTAAGGAGTACCCGGTCGAGTACCGCGTGAATAGCGCTGTAGAGGCTGCGCTCGCATTAAGGAAGTTGACAGGAATGAATAACATAAAGAAGGTCGCGGTCGATACGTTCTCTTCGGCGTTGAGGATACTGGTGAAGGATCCTGAGAAGCTGCGTCCCAAGACGAAGGAGACCGCGGACCACAGCATGCCATACATCATAGCGTACTCCCTGCTCTACGGGGCTCCGGATCTGAACGCATATGGAAGGAGATACCTGGGCGACAGGCGGATACTTGACCTCATGGGTAAGATGTCGTTCAGCGCTCAAGCCCGCTACGACAGGATATATCCGGATAAGGTACCGGTAAAGATAACGCTATACTCGGAAGGCAAGAGGTTTGAGGAGGAGGTGCTTGTGCCCAAGGGGCACTACAGGGATCCGTTCTCATGGGAAGATTTAAAGAGGAAGGGCATGTCTATACTTAATGACGAAGGCGCCGTGGATGATATCATCGATGTGGTCAGGAACATGGATAGGATGGATGCTTCGGAGATACTTGATGTGATGGCAGATGTCGATTCTTAGAGACAACGTGAACGAAGGGCCGGGTGGGCTGCGAAAACTGATTAAGAGGGGGCAGGTAGTGGCGCCTGGTGTGTTTGACGGGATATCGGCACTGCTTGCGCAAAAGGCCGGATTCAAGGCGCTATACTTATCAGGATCCGGGATCGCCGGGAAGTCCGGGCTGCCGGATCTTGGGGTGACCACGTTGGGCGAGGTCGCTGAAGACGTGCGGCATATAGTATCAGTATCTAAGCTTCCGGTCATAGTGGACGCCGACACCGGTTTCGGTGAGGCGTTGAACGTGATAAGGGCAGTAAGGGAGCTTGAAGCCGCAGGCGCAGCTGCGATACATGTAGAGGACCAGGAGATGCCGAAGAAGTGTGGACACCTTTCGGGGAAGAGGATCGTACCTATAGAGGAGATGGAAAGGAAGATACGCGCTGCGGTAAGCGCAAGGCGTAACGATGATTTCTTAATCATAGCCCGGACGGATGCGAGGTCTGCAGAAGGCATCGAAGGCGCGATAGAGAGGGCGAAGGCATATGCAGAGGCAGGAGCCGACGCCATATTCCCGGAGGCATTGGAAAGTAGGGATGAGTTCGCACTGTTCGCGAAAAAGGTAAGAAAGCCGCTTATGGCGAACATGACCGAATTCGGGAAGAGCCCGTTGCTGAGCGCCGATGAGCTCGAAAGGATTGGATACAGGATCGTTATCTTCCCGCTTACCGCATTCAGGGCGTCCATGCTCGCCATGGAACTGGCATATGGACAGCTATATAGGGACGGGACGCAGAAAAGATTCATTGACAGGCTCATGACAAGGGAAGGGTTCTACGGTCTGATAGGCTATCATGCCTATGAGAAGGAGGACATGGAGATCCATGATGATAAATTATAGGCAGGAAATGATTTTATGGCGGAGAATATAACTGTGCCGAAAGGGCTGGCTGATGTCATAGTCGACGAGACTGCGATAGCGTCGACCGACAGTGACGGGAACCTCATATACCGCGGATACGTTGCAGAAGAGCTTGCGGAGAAGTCCACCTTCGAACAGGTAGCCTATCTCATAGTATATGGCCATCTCCCGGATAGGGGAGAACTGCGCGAGTTCACCTCGTTCCTGAATTCCCATGAAAATGTGACCGGTACAAGAAGGATAATGAGGCTCCTGCCCAAAGACGTCCTTACGATAGACATGCTCAGGACAGTGGTATCGCTCGTCCCACTTGCAGAGAAGGATAATGACAGGGTGCTATTGGAGATTGCAGCGAAGATGCCACGGATAATATCTGATGGGTATAGGCTTACCCGCGGCATGAAGCCGTTCGGGAAGATCCGCGGCTCGTATGCCGAAAAGTTCTACCACCTGCTTACGGGGAGCGTAGACAAGAAGGATGCTAGATTGTTCGAGGAATTGCTTATCCTCTATATGGAACATGAGTTTAATGCGTCGACCTTCGCGTTGAGGGTTACCGCTTCCACGCTTGCCGACCCCAGGGCTGCGGTGACAGCTGCGCTGGCGGCCATTAAGGGACCATTGCATGGAGGGGCGAATGCAGAGATTCTTGGCTATCTCCTTTCGCTGAAGTCAAAGGAAGAGGCAAGGAAATACGTGGACAGGAAGCTGGATAAGAAGGAACTCGTGATGGGATTCGGACACAGGATTTACAAGGCGAAGGATCCGAGGGCGCAGTACCTGAAGAGGAGGCTCAAGGATCTAGCTTTGGAAAAGGGAGCGGGGCAGCTCTACGAAGTTGCCGTAGCGATAGAGGACGAGATGTGGGAGAAGAAGAACATACCTGCGAACATGGACTTCTATGCCGCTATATGCATGTACCTGCTAGGCATCGATGGAACATTCAACACGCCGATATTCGCCGCGTCGAGAAGCTTCGGATGGGCGGCGCACTATCTGGAGCAGGTCTCGGGAAACAAGCTGATACGCCCCAGCTCCAGGTATGTCGGGAAGACAGGACTGCACGTCTGACCCCATGGGTGTCGTATAGGAACGCTCCTGCCGGGATTTGAACCCGGATCTCAGGCTCCGCAAGCCCACGTTCTATCCAAGTTATACTACAGGAGCACACATACAAATGGTTTATTAACCTAACTTATTAAGGTTTATTACTCTTTAGATAGGGGTTCTGATGGCTGGATTGCATCTCACTTTGCTGATACCCGCAGTCGTGACTTTTGTTATGACCGTGGTAGCGATAATGTTCGCCAGGTACTACATGGTTGAGATAGGAGTAACCACCATCGACCACAACAAGAAGCGCCATCCAATCCTCCCGACAAGCGGCGGGGTGGCTGTCGCGTTCGGCTTCGCCATGGGGGTCCTTGCTTACATATTCGGGGGCAGCTTCAATGTCTATTACCCCATAGCTGACCAGTACTTCCTTTTCGCGACCGTTCTCTCGGTCTTGATGATCGCGTTCGTAGGCTTCCTGGACGACCTTAACGTAAAGAAGGTCATGGTAAAGTCGACAGACATGATGGACTACAGGAAGGGCCTTAAACAATGGCATAAGCCATTGTTCACGCTCATAGGCGCGATACCGCTCATGGCGATAAACGCCGGAGTTTCCACCATCGCCATGCCATTCCTCGGTGCAGTGAACTTCGGAATCCTTTATCCGTTGCTCATCGTGCCGCTTGCGGTGATCTTCGCCGCTAATGCATTTAACCTCCTTGGCGGCTTTGATGCGATCGCATCAGGCAGCAGCCTCATACTTTCGCTCGGGATGCTGATTTACAGCATCGTATACGGCAACTACAACGGCACCCTGCTCTCAGCGGTGCTCTTCGCTGCGATACTGGGTTTCTTCATATTCGACAGATATCCAGCTAAGATAATCAATGGGGATAGCTTCACTTACGGAGTAGGCGCTGCCATCGTAGCCACAGCCATAATAGGCAACATGGAGGCCTTCCTGTTGATCGCATTCGTACCGTGGATAATCGAGTTCGTGCTCCACCTTAGGAAAAAGTTCCAGTCCACCGATCTCGGAAAGCTCCAGAATGATGGTACATTTGTGGCCCCTTACGGGAAGAGGATCTACAGCTGGACACATTTCATCATGAACCTGAGGCCGATGAAGGAGTGGGAGGTATCCGCCACGTTCTGGGCCATTGAGGCGCTCTTCGTCCTTCTCGCATTCGGACTGAAGATCGCTGGGCTGCTTTAGCTCTTTAGAGCACAACCTCAGCGAGCATGTGCTTCTCGACCGCATTATTCAGCCTTGCCCTCCTTTTCTGCGATGATCTTCTCTTTACCACATGATTGGCCAATGCTGATCTTGCCCTGATTACGCTATTGCCTCTTCCCCCGCATAGGGAGACATCGGAATCGTTTATCAGCCTTGTCCTGCCTGCATAATTAGCGTATAATTCGGCTTCGCTCAGCAGCTCATTGACCGTGTTCTCTAATTCCTCCGCAAGGCTTACCACAGCCTTTTCGTTTACCCGTTCGGCGCCTGCTTCGCGCAGGACCTGTTCCATGTCATAAAGACTGAATACCCTCTCTTTAACCAAAAACTCACCCTCACCTCCGTGAGTGAAGAGTTATTAAAAGCAAGCTTTTTAAATGGACCATAATAAGGTTGATTAGTGGCACTCCAATATGGCCTTGCCGCATCATCCAGGATAAATCGGTGACAAATTGATAAGATTGGGCTTTCACATGTCCATAGCCGGCTCGGTAGCCAATGCACCGCGCAGTGCAGGCGCCAATGGCTACGGCACATTCCAGCTCTTCACCTCTAGCTCCAGGTCATGGAAAGACAGAACACTTGATCCCGTAGAGATAACGGAGTTCGCATCGCACGTCAAGAGATACGATCTCGTGCCATTCGCCCATATACCATATCTGTGCAACCCAGCTTCTGCGAACGCTGATGTGCATAAGAAGAGCGTGGCTATGCTTGTCGAGAATCTGCATAGATGCACGGCCTTGGGGATTGGAGGGATAGTCGTACATATGGGCTCCCACCTTGGGGAAGGTTTCGAGAAGGGGCTTGATAACACAAGAAAGGCGCTCTCCGCAGCGCTCGATAAGAGCGATGGAGTTTCGATACTGCTTGAGAACTCTGCAGGCTACAGGAACAGCATGGGCTCGACCTTCAGGGAGATTGGTGCGGTGATAGATGCAGTAGGAAGCGAAAGGGTTGGGGTCTGCCTTGATACCTGCCATGTGTTCGCGGCGGGCTATGATATCAGGACGGACGATGGCGTAGACAAAACGATGCATGAGTTCGACTCTGCTATAGGGTTGAAGAGACTGAAGCTCGTCCATCTCAATGACTCCAGGTACGGGCTCGGAGAGGGGCTTGACAGGCATTGGCACATAGGGAAGGGCAAAATAGGGATGGAGGGATTCATCAGCATGTTCAAGAACAAGAGCTTCAGGAGAGGATGCTTCATCATGGAGACCCCCATAAACGACGAGGGTGACGAAAGGACTAACATGGATGCTGCGCTCAGTGCGCTAAAGAAGGCAGGCATCGCCCAACAATGAGATTTCCAGCCCTGTGCCAGATCCTCCCGCCGTAGTGGAAGCACATGGTCTTGGTGATGTTCTGAAGTGCTTTTTGCATCCTGACCTAGTGCACGTGTATGGTCTGCGCCACCAGATGCGATATTACGATTGGTATAGCGGGATGCGCCACGACCAGGTAGTACATCAGTATCATGATCAACGCTATCGTTATGTTGTCATCGAGATGCTTGAAGTCTATGCTCTCCACAAGCGCAAGCCCAAATGCGAACAGTAGCGAGAATTCACCTATTACCGGGTACCCTATCACCGCGACGGTGAGGAAGAATGCCATCACTCCAGACCATGTTTTGCCCTTGTTGTAGAACAGCCTGGGGCCTTTAGCGCAAAGCCCCACAATAGTGGCCGCAGAATCGGCGAAGAACAGCGCTATTATCCCTATAAGGATGAAGTGGATGCTGCTTATGAACCCTATTATGAGCGACATCCCTATGGCCAGGTAAAGCGCGCCCAACCCGTACGTGATGTTCAGCCTCTCCAGGGAGCTGAATATCCTGTATACCTTTCCATCGCCTATGCTGCCCAGTATGTTGTTGTACATGTAGCCCAGAAGTATCAGTCCTATGAGAAGGTATGTGGCGGTCGACTGGCCAATCAGCGCGAAGATAGCGAATATCACCATACCCAGCCCTATCTGCATGAAGTCCCTGTTCACCTCTATCTTCTTCCCTGATCGTTTGCGCGACTCCTTTAGTATCGCCGCCCTCCTTAGCCTGTAGGACATGCCTGCGGTGGTGCCTATCGCGAACATCTGTATGAACGGCATCAGTATCGTAGGGTACACCGTTATCGCGTATAGCATCTCGATTATAGCCACCGCCAGGACCAGTGTGAAGTGCCGTGGCTTCTGGACATAATATGTAGGAAGCAGTGAGAACAGCACGGCAAAGCTCAATACGTAGAAAACATACGCGTACGACAGCGTTTCGCCGAAGAATACCACTACAAGCGCGGAGACCGCAAGGCTTGCCACTACAGGAAGGAGCGCAAAAGCCTTCCTCCTGTGGACTTTGCCATATACGAAGAATGTGACAATCAGCGCGTTAAGCGCGAAAAGCGCTATTGTTATCGCAGGCATCTCCTCCATCTACACACCGATGTTCATGGTGATATCCTGTTTATCAGCCGCGGGAATGGGATGGCGTCCCTTATGTGGTCGAGGTTCAGGAGCCATTTTATGACCCGCTCTATGCCTAGCCCGAATCCCGCATGAGGCACCGACCCGTATTTCCTCAGGTCTATGTACCACTGGTAATTCTCCAGGTTGAGATGGACTTCTTTCATCCGCTCGAGCAGCTCGTCAAGCTTCCATATCCTTTCGCTGCTGCCTATTATCTCCCCATGTCCATGAGGAGCCTGCATGTCGGCGCAGAGCACGGTGCGCGGATCCTTGGGGTTGACCGGCATATAGAACGCCTTTATCTCCTTCGGCCAGTTGTATATGAAGATCGGCTTGTCCTCCTCTGCCGTGAGCATGCGCTCTTCCTCCACGCCGAGATCGTCTCCCCATTGCTTCTTCGCACCCTTCTGGTTCAATATGTCTATAGCCTTCTCGTAGGTTATCCTCTTGAACGGAGGCCTTATCTTCAGAAGATCATCCTTGTTTACGCTGAATGCCTGGAGTATATCTTCATGTTCCTTCGCAAGCGACGTGGCCATGTAGCTCACGAGCTTCTCCTGCAGCTTCATGTTCTTGGCGTTGTTGAAGTATGCCATCTCAGGCTCGAGATGCCAGTACTCCGTCAGGTGTTTCGTAGTCCTTGACTTCTCCGCCCTGTATGATGGTGCGAAAGAATATACCTTCTCGAGCGAGTATATCATGGCTTCCGCATAGAGCTGCGACGATTCAGTCAAATATGCCTTCTGCCCGAAGTAGTCGACCTCGAACATGCTCGCTCCGGTCTCCCCTCCGGCCTTTGTCAGCAATGGCGGGGTTATCTCGTAGAAGCCGTTCTTGTCGAGGAATTTCCTCGCGTACCTGAATACATAAGAGCGCGTCTCCATCGCCTTTATTAGCCTCTGGCTCCTCACCCAGAGGTGCCTCACGTCAAGAAGGAACTCCGGACTCTGATACTCGGTTATGGGGAACTGCTCACCGCTATGGACTATGCGTAGCTCCGCGACATCCATCTCGGCTCCGCCGGGAGCGCGTTCATCTTTCCTGACAATGCCCCTGAGTATTATGCTGGATTCCAGGTACGCCGAGTCCATCGCTTTCCATTCAGCGTCGCTTACCTTAGCCTTGTCCACTATGCACTGTATGGTAGCCGTCCTGTCCCTTACAATAACGAACTGTTTGCCGCCGCTGCTCCTCTTCCTATGGATCCAGCCCCTGATTATGACAGCCTCGCCGCCAGATGTAAGCGCATCTGCTATAGGTCCTGCATTTACGTAATAATCGAGCATACTTTCACCTAAATAAGCGCTTTTATGCTATTGCGGAGCCTATCTTTAAGCTTTTGCTTCACTGGATAGGATATATGGACCGTCGTGAGGTTACCAATAGACCACCATGCTTCTTGCTTCGCCTGTCTCCCATGCCGTTTCAGTCGTACACACAGCTCGGATTAGATACTGGAGAATAGTAATTCGCTTGCTGCACCCAATTAATGACAGAGTTCCCGGATAGTGCAGCTACATACACGTTAGCGGTTGTTGACGTGTCTGTCTGCCCTCCGACGCAATACAGGTAATTGTTATTGGCGTTACAGCTTACTAGCCATATCTTGGTTGGATAATTGGTAGTCTGTTCCCATCCGAGCACCGACCCGTCCGAGACTTTAGTGCTGTATACGAAAGGCACGACAAAATTGGGATAATACGGCCACCACCCACCTATGCAATAGATATATCCGTTTGACGCTACACAGTCGTCGTATCCCATCGGCTCCACGTAATTGGTCGTAGGCTGCCATGGTCCTACAGTAGTCCCAGAGAGCTTTGCCGAATAGACAGATGCGGTGAAACCTGAAGCGGTATATCCGCCTATGCAATATATGTACCCTCCTGATATGGTACAGCTTTGCAGTCTTGTCGGGATAGGATAATTTCCAGAGGTTGATTGGACATGCCACCCTCCAACAACAGAACCTCCGGATAGCTGAGCAGAGATTACGGCGTTTGTATCTCCGCTCGGAGTCGTTCCGCCCACGCAATAGGCGTACTCTCCGGATGCAGCGCAGCTTTGTTGTGCGATTTGGATAGGGTAACTAGTAGTGGCAGTCCATTGACCTACAGACGTTCCAGAGACTTGCGACGAACTTACCAGTGCGGAAGTACCTCCACCACCTATGCAATAGATGTAGTTATTGGACAAAACGCACTGCTGACCATAGATTGATGACAAAGAGGCCGTAGCAGGAGACCATGCACCGATAGAAGATCCCGATACTATTACCGAATTGACTGTATTTCCCCCTACAGAGTTTACGCAGTAGAGATAATCATTTGCTTCTGTGGACGCTGACGTCCTTATTGTCGCGAATTTAGCGATCAGGTCGCTCTGTCCCGCCTGGTCATACTCCACCCAGAGGTATCCGGAGTAAGGGGTTCCGATCGTGGCTCCTGAAGGGAGAGGGCACGAGACGCTTACGCTCTCCTCCTGCCCAGGTTCAAGGTTAGAGGACCCTGATGGTGCGAATGACGAGGGCGCAGTGGTAGTGTTGGTGCAGGCGAATCCCACTACTGTGACATTGGGTCCCTGGTATCCGTATGTTAGGGAAAGCGTACCATCTGTGGCCATCAGCGGATTGCTGCAGAGGTATCCAGGAGCTGCGACACACGTCCCTCCAAGAAAATTGGCGCCGTTGAATATACCCATGGAATAGAGCGCACCCAGGACAACCGCCACTATGAGGATCGCCCATCCGTATGTCATGAGATACTCCATGGCGGACTGGCCATGCAAGGAGTTTCCCTCCCTGTTTCCTTGAGAACCGTACATGGATACGTATATTCTCACAAGTCTTAAATGATTATTCGTTATTG
>JAJYEJ010000043.1 GCA_021785805.1 Microcaldota archaeon
GCTTATAAGAATGGCAGGCTTGCTTGTAGAAACTACTGGAAGAGCGACAATAAGCGCAGCCGGACCTGAAATCAGCAAATATGCCCAGGCGTTCAACATAGAGAACGATGATGTCTGGCGGCTTCTCCGAAGGCTGAAAGAGGAAGGGCTTGCTGCGGTAGGGAATCCGATGGAGCTCGTTCTTACGCCTACCGGTCTAGCGGCTGCTAAGATATTGAGAAACGAAACTTGAATTTGGTTCTGACAAGGTGTGGAATTGAGCGCTTCGAGAAGCCTTAACGGCAGTGAGCGGGAGAGAATATTCCAGCCAGGGAGAGAGGTGCATAGAGGTATAACCGCTATAAGCGAGACAGTCATAGTAAAAACCCTTTCGCAGGACGATATATCTAAAGCCGATATAACGGACCACAGAGGGCTTAATGCCGATCTTATGGCAAATGTATTATCATCCCGACTCGTAAGCATGGAGCTGAACGACGGGATTATGCTGGTTGCTAGGATAAGCGATAGATATGCCGGCTACTGCAGACTGGAGTTTGATTTCAAAACGTCAGAATACACCGGTGATTTTACCTACTCTAACGCAGAACTTACTTTTATATACGTTGCACCAGAGCACCGGGAGAAGGGCGTTGGAAGTATACTGGTGGATGTTGCCCTAAAAGTCGTAGAAGATGAGATAAAGGCCAACGGAGTGCATTTATTTGTGAAAAGCCCAGAGGGAACGGACATCACCGCAAGACGTTTATATCTGAGAAAAGGGTTCACAGACGTTCCAGGTGATAAATGTGCGATGCTCAGGCTAAATCCGACAACACCACAAGGGACAGTGAAACACCTACGCCGGACATTTTAGTGCAGATATCATACGGACATCATATTGGCTAAATGCCCTTCTTGTGGAAAGGCAAAATACCTGTGAGAAGCGTTAGCCGTTGACGGATGGTCTATGTTACGAAAACCTGAAATCCTGTTTAAAAATCTTAGCCTTAGACATGATTTAAATATCTGGAAAACACAATAATATTACGTGATCCTCATGGCAGACATCCAAAAGGAGAAGCCACCGTTGGCATCGTACAACCATCAGACTGGAGTTGTGACTGTCAATCGCGGCATATTGGTCAATACGATAATAAAGTGCAAACAGGCAGCCATGGCAGCAAAGCCCTCCGAATACGAGATAACCGAAGAGGGCAATGAGGTGTATAAGATAGTCGAGGACGGATTTCTGTACACAAAGACCATACGGGGGGATTACCAGTATGGGGTCGACGAGCTTATATCAGTAAAGGTGACATTTCCCGGTCAGGAAGGGAGGACCGAAAACAAGACCATTCCAATATGGAACACACGGGCAGGAGGATGCGGGGCATTAAGAGATGGAGATCCGGATTGGGGCGAGGTAGTGAATGTACTGCATGAGGCGCTGGCGAAGCCGCCGACGGACTTCCCATGCCGGGGGCCGATAGCGCCAGATGGTATAGAATCGGTCAGGTATCCAGGATTTGTTTACTACAATCAACTACTCCGAAACTCCTCGTCTAGAGATTTCTCTGCTGAAGGTAGGGTCGAGATACACTATAATGACCCTTACAGGAGCAGACCCCTTCTAAGGGAAACGTGGGTGGAGGGGCTGGTCGAAACAGAAAAAGGCAGCGTTGTATTAGAGGGAGAGATGCCGGGGGAAAGCACAACCCAATGAAACGGTTTATGGTGATAGAATGGTTCTATTCTCAAATAGCAAACACAAGCACATTACACCCCTCCCACAGATGATTGCAGAATTGAAGAAGATGCCCGAAGCTCTCTCAGTAAGAGAGAAATTCATGGGCAAGATAGAGGGGCATCCAGTAAGGCCAATCGAGTATCAGAATGACGTCTCCGCAGAGGAGAGCTTCAGGAAAGCTTATACCGAGGAACTCAACGACCTTATTGAGCTGTATAGTAGATGTATACCGGTATCAAAGCCTGACGGCAGGGATTTCAAACCAGCTGAATTTGTCCAGAAAGAACTCAACTGGGGCGAGCTAAGCGAGGAGCAGGCAGAGGGCATCGAGCAGCGCATAAAGACCATATACAGATACAGGGCTCTCCTTGAAAAGGCGATAAAGAAGCGAGAGGAAAAACAGGCTGAAATAGAGCACGTCCTTCTCAATGACAGGGAGAATTTCCTAAGGAGAATTAGAAGGATAGAACAAACCCTTGATGCCGACCCGACGAATGGGTCAAAATGAGCGGCCTTTGCGGCGCGTCATGGTTGCAGCAATAGCCCGTAAGGAGGAGCAAAACCTGAAAATACCTGCTGTAGGGCCCACCAAGCCCCAATCCGCATGGTTTTTATATTATAATGAACATATACTATAATACGGAGAAGTAAAGCATAACAGCTCTAATTCTACGTAAAACAACACAAAAATAAAGTGAATTGAATGTACCAAGACGAAGGAATGGGAGGAGGCTCCAGAGGGGGCTTTGAAAGACGAGGACGCAGAGGAGGAGGCATGTACGCCAATTCTGGGGCGCCAAAACCTGTAAAGCCAGGCGACGAAGTTGATGTAGAAGTCGAGGCAGTTGCTTCCAAAGGAGATGGGATAGCGAAGAAAGACGGATTCGTGATCTTCATCAAGGGAGCCACACAGGGCCAGAAAGTGAAGGTAAGAATCACTGAGGTAAAGGAAAGATTCGCAGTAGGGGAGATAATCGCCTAAGCAGTCTTTTATTTTGTTTCTATTTCTTTATTCTTCTTTATTCTCTTTTTTAAATATAAAACATCCTGTAAAGCATGATTTGTAATACGCGATGCCAGCTCAGTCGTTGGGCGTCCAGTTTACAGCTATATAGTTTGTCTTGATGTTAAGGTTCCTTATAGGCAGAAGGCCCTTTATGACTTTTGTGACCCTAGCGTATGTAATCTCCGGGTCGTCCTTCAGGAATATGCGCCGGTTCAGGTCAATCACATTGCTTATCGCTTTCTCTTCGGTGTCAGAGATAGACATCCCAAAAGACCTGAAGTTGCCGCCCAGCGCCGACACGATCTGCATGGTAGTCAGCATTGGGGGTTCTAAGTAATCTAGTTCCATATACCTCTTCCTAATCTCGACCAGCCTGTCGCCTATGCCCTTGTTGAATGTGTAGTTTATGAAGTGGAGCAGCTGAAATTTCTGAGGAGGGTTCTGCACTGCCAATGTAAATCTTTTTATTATTCCAGTCTTAATCAGCCTGAATAGGCGGTATCTCGCGGTGCCCCTATCGACTCCTACTTTTTCCGCTATCTCAGATATCGGTATCCTAGAATTCTCGTTAAGCAGTGTGAGTATTTTCTTGTCCGTATTGTCTAGTTTTATGGATTCGTGCAGCTCATCAATGAACGAATCATTCAACGGCCAGAATCCGAAGCGGTCTAATATCAACTCTGACGACTTTATTACGGGCTTGAATTCGAAAAGCTCTGACGCCACGTACGTTTCCCATTTTATGTAGCTTAATGGATCCCCTGCCCATGCGAATATGAAAAGGTCATATGATCCATCCAGCATGAAGACCTCCTCCGCATATTCATCGTTCTTGAAGAGCCTCTTCAGGACGGCTAGGGGCGGTTTCTTCAGGAACTTTATGGCCAGTATGTGTTTCTCACAGCCAGCCAGCTTACCCTCGTCTATCTCAAGCGTGTACCTGATATCGAGCCTCTTCTCAAGCCTCTTCAAGTTCTTTATGGCTGTTACCCTTGAGCATTTCGCCTCCTTTGCGAGTTCCGTGACCGATTTCCTGGAATCGGCGCTTAGGGCGCCTAGTATTATCCTCTCGGTTTTCGAGTAGAAGTCCATAGCACTTCTTTTCCTTGGAAATATATAAAACTTTACATTTAATTAAATATTTTCAAATAAATTTGCTTTTTACTATTCAATTTATAAGGTCTCCCTAGTTTTTCCCAGTATAGATAGGTTAGCTTTTCCCTCGAAAAGTTTACAAAAAGTCAAACTTCAAGGAAAATCCTTTAACAATTAAAAATCTGTAAATAATCGGGCAAGGTCATTCCGTATTGGTGATAAAATGACCGTAGAAAACAACACAAAAAGCAGAAATGGTGCACAGGAAAGCGCATCCGACAGGGAAGCGCATGGTAACAGGGGAGTTCAGCCCAGCAGGTTTAAAATTCTGTTCGGCTGGCAACATGTTGTCCCGCCGAATGTTGCAGTGATAGTGTCGGACGGACACGGAGTATACGAGTATTCTGCAAGAAAGAAGGAATACTTCCTGGTAACTAAGAAGATAAAAGATCCAGAAACAGGTGTGGAAGTTGAACGCCCCGTCTTAGTGGAAGACCCAGAAAGCCATGAAAAACACACGGTTTATGGAGAACGGGACAGAGTTCCAAATGCGGTATACCCCAAAATAGGCAAATTCCAGAAAACAATAACCGTACCTCTTTCGAACTTCAGGGTAAGCGCAAATGGCATCAAACTGAACGACAAAGACATGGCAGAATTCGTGTGCGATGTGGTAGCGTTCGTCCACGTGGTTGATCCCATAATGGCAGCAGAAAGGACGACAATCACCGGAGGTAGAGAGATATACGAAGGCTCTAGCGCCCCAGGAACCAATTCCGGAGGACTAAGGATTGAGATTGATGAGGACTTTAGGGTAATGGTCGAGTCTATCATTAGGACAGCAGCAATGCAGCACACAATCCTGGATTTATTCAGGAATAGGGATCAACTGCAGCACGCAGTAGAAAAAGAGGTTAGAAACCTATTCCCTAAATGGGGTTTGCAGCTTGTCAACGTAGAAGTCCCTATAATAAAAGACGCAGAAGGCAGTGTAATCATAGATAACCTGCAAAAACAGAGAGCTTCCGTAATCGATGCGGATACAAGGAAGATAATCGCACAACAAGACAAGGAAGCAAGAGTCGTGGTGGCAACCCAGAAGAAGGAAGCAGAGATAGCAGAAGCGGAGAACACAGAACTGGCCGGAAAGAGGGATTTCCAGAAGGATAAGGAACTTGGCGTCGCAAAGCAGCAGATGGAACAGGCGGTGCAAGATGCAACAAAAGAGACCAATGAGAAAAGGGTAGCTGCAGAAAGGGCTTTACAAACAGGTACAGCAGACTATACCAGGACAGTAACAATAACCAACGCCGATGCACAGAAGGAAAAAACAATCAAGGAGGCTGAAGCTGCAAACAGGAGGAAGATTCTGGAAGCCGAAGCGAATAAGCAGCAGACAGTTCTTGAAGCACAAGCCTCAAAAGAGAGAGCAGAATTGGAAGGGTTAGGAACGAAGGCAAAACTAACAGCAGAGGGAGAGGGAGCAGGCGCAAAAGCAAGAGCGGAAGGAGAAGGAGAGGGTGCAAAGGCGGAGGCGATAGGAAAAGGGGAAGGCGCAGCAATAAAGGCAAAGAAGTTCGCCGACGCAGAAGGCACCGAAAGGATGGCGGTGGCGCAGCAGAAGTACGGCGAAGCAGCAGGACAGCAGGCGCTTGAGGCCAAGAAGCTTGATCTGCTAAGAGATGTCCAAACCGCTTACGCGAACGCTGCAGGCAAGGTAGCTGAGAATGCGCATATAAACATAATCAGCGGTGAAAGCCAGGACCTATTGAGCGGCGGAATCTTCGGCAAGATAGGGGTCGGAGGCCTGCAGGGAGCGGCACTGGCGCAAATGGCGCAGGCTCTCGGTGTGAGGCCGGAAGAGCTTGCAAAAGCATTCGCTTCGATGTCGCCAATTGGGCTGTTGAGGGGGCAGCAGAACATGCAGCAGGGAACAGAAGAGGATAAGACAGGGAAGAAGCCGCTTCCAAAGTCAACAATAACCGGTTGAAGCGGTTGACGGCTTCGGCAGGGGCCGGATTTTCCAGCTCCTGGCCATTTTCTTTTTAGTTTATATATTGACAAATACCTGATGGATGTGTGTCGGCAGACCCATCAGGAACAGGCCCCAAGCTACGCTAACATTAGACGTCATCCCAGGAGCAGGTTATTATGCCTTCTTGACGTTCTTTGCGCGAGGTCCCTTCTGTCCCATCTCGACCTCATACTCTACGCTGTCACCTACCGCCAGAGTTGCGCCTCCCTCGACCGCTGTGCTGTGTACATATACGTCCTTTCCGTCTTCGCCGGTTATGAATCCAAAGCCGCGCGAAGAGTCATACATCTTCACTTTTCCCTTCATTATATCACTTTAGCACTTTATATGGATTGCAAAGGCTCATAAGGGTTGCTGTTGGCCGCCAAGTCGGCATTCCTGGGGCCGATTGGGATATGGGAAACCTGGCCGACCCGCTTTGATGCCTCGTTCAATGCCGCACTGACGCCTGGAGCCTACATAACACCTACCGCAACAAACGTAAGTGCCGATAACATCGATAGCTGGCGTTTGAAGATGATACCTGTTAAGATCCATCAATATCGCGCCTCTGTCACTGGCAGATTCGGCGAAAACGCATATCCGGCGGATGAAGTCCTCAACCTTAAGGGGGGTGCTGGTCGTGATAATGGCGCACCGATAAAGCCTAAGGTCGTTGTGCTGCACAACGTGACGAACGTCGACAAGCTGGCAATCAAGATAGCATATATGGATAAGATACCTCTGCTCGCAATGAAGCTCTACGTGAAAGAGATAGAGAGCAGGTTGAACAAGATCTAGAAGTCTAGCTTTCCTTCATATACCTCTATGCTCTTAAGGTTCCTAGCTTGCA
>JAJYEJ010000044.1 GCA_021785805.1 Microcaldota archaeon
GTGGGCCCGCGGAGATTTGAACTCCGGACCTCTCGATTATCAGTCGAGCGCTCCAACCAGGCTAAGCTACGGGCCCACGATGTATTATTCTATAGTGCCGTCCTTTTAAGCGTTTCTGATTCTTATTACGCTGTTGTCAGTGCCACAATTACCGAGAGTAATATTATCGCAGACACTAATATGTTATAATTGAAAAATGCGATTTGTAGCGATTTTGGATTCTGATGGTTTATATCCCTATGTTCCGCCATGAGCACTAGATATGCCAGGAACGCGCCTGCTACTATCATGGCTTTACCGCTTAGGAAGCCGAACGCTATGAACATAAGTATTGCGATGTTATGTCCATAGTAAGAGTATCTCAATGAGCTCTCTACGCCGTATTTTGCAGGATACGTCTTTAGCCCATTCTCTCTGTCGAAGTCTACATGGTTCAACGTGTATATTATGTCATTGGCCCCCGAGAATGCGGCATAGCCGAGTAGCAGCAAGTATAATGGTAACGTGGTTGGAAAAGCGCCCTTAGCCCCTATGTAACCACCGAAGATGCCCATGCCTATTACGAATCCCATTATAAAATGCCTATGGGCAGTGTATTTCTTGGTATAAGGCTCTAAGACCATTATGGCTACAACAAACGGAGATAGAATGAAGGCCAGATTGTTGAGCAGATACGCGCTGAGCATGAATGCCAAGCTGAAGAATACAGCTATAACCAACATCTCGCCTCTCGAGTACAGGCTTACGCTGCTCCATGCCCTCTTTTTCGGGTTTTTTATGTCGTATTTGAGTCCGGCGTAACGATTTATTGAGAAAGCGGCACCCCTTGCACACACAAGCGCTACGGTAATCAGAGAAAATACGGTTATCGTCGCGTTACCTGAGAACAGCATGCCTATGTATACAAATGGTAACACGAATAGAGTATGTTCCAATTTTATTAAGTTAGGTATATTACCTACTTTTTGAGCGATACCCATTTCCTCTCTACCTCCCTGACAAGCTCCTCAGGCAACGATATAGTATCAGGCCATTCCCTCGAATAGCTTTCCCCTCTAATCTTCTTCGTCGCGTCTATCAGAAGCTTAGAACCATAGTCCGGCAGGTTTGTTGTATGGTCCAGTGAATCCGTTACGGTCCCTTCGATTATCTGGATATCTCTCTGTGGTTCCACTCTGGTCGAAAGCGCCCACATGACCTTGCTGGTGTCTCTTATATCTATGTCTTCGTCGAACACCGCGATGATCTTCGTGAGAGACAGCTGGCCTGTGCCTAGCACCGAAAACATTATCTTCTTCGCCTCGCCTGGAAATCTCTTCTTTATTGACACAAAGCACATTCCGGTGAACGCGCCTTCTGGAGGAAGGTATATGTCGACTATGCTTTCGTTCATCGACTTTATTATCGGCTTGAAGTAGTCAAACAGGAATTGGCCAACGACCACGTCTTCGTGCCATGAGAATCCAACCACGCTTGCCGGATATATCGCTTTCTCCTTCGCGTACATCTTCTCTATGTGAAACACTGGATATTCTTGCGGTATGGAATAATAGCCGTTATGGTCGCCGAAAGGACCCTCTTTCCTCTTTTCCTTTGGATCGACCTTCCCATACAGCACTATGTCAGCATTCTCAGGAACTGGAGGATAATCCATGTACTGCATAAGCGCAGTCTTGGAGTTTCTCGCTACTCCAGATATTGAGAATTCGTTTATCCCGTGAGGCAGCGGCGCTATTGCTGCTATCACGTTGTACGGGTCTGTGCCTATCGCAACGCTGACCTTAAGCTCTTCTCCATTCTCCAATGCTTGGCTGGCATGTATTGCACCCCCTTTCTGCGCCTGCCAGTGCATGCCTGTTGTTTCTCCATCGTACACCTGCATACGGTATACCCCAACATTAAGGGACCCGTCTATCGGGCTTCTAGTGACTACCAATGGCAGCGTTATGAACTTCCCTGCATCCTTCGGCCACACCTTTAGTATCGGGAGCTCGTCCAGGCTGTCTATCTGCCTGAAGTGCCTCTCCTTTAACTGCGATACCTTTGGCTTAGAATTCATTAACGCCTTCGCGCCCTTGATCATCGAAGGCGTAAACGTGTTTGATTTTATCCTGTTGAAGTTCGCAAGTATCTCATTCGCGTAAGTGTTGCTGAACAGCTCCCTCAACACTGTTATTGATCCAAACAGGTTGGTCGCTACTTTCATATCATATCCTGAGACCTTTTCGAAAAGCAACGCCTTGCTGTCATACCTTTTGCTCCTTCCCGCCTTGTCGGTGAATGCCGTTATCTCCAGCTCAGGGCTTACTTCATACCCCACTTTGATTAGGTTGTTTATCCGGTCTAGATAGTCCACATATGACCTAAGGTCTGATATCATGCACTCAGCTCGCTTTACCTCTGCGGCAACTCCATTACCTTTCCGCCAGGAGACTCCTCTATGAAGGTTTGTGCTTCGAATTTATATACATCTATGTTGGGCTGCATCCAAAAATCAGCATTTAGGTTGGCACGTTTACATGCCTCTTCAAGCATCTCCCTTCTTGCCATCTGACCTTCTAAGGCAGTGTGTGGCAATATAATACCGGAGTTCTGGCCGTATACCACCATTACGCCATGCTTCCTGTTGTCGAATGCGCGCTGCTTCGATGGCGCGGTGCCCTTAAGGTGCGTCTTGCTTTGCATTATGCTCAACTCTATGATTGATTCGTCGAGCTCCCTTTGCGATGCTGGTGTTATGCTCCCGCCTTCGCTTGCGGCATACAGCGCCATGTCCACTACCGCATCGCCCAAGGTTTTATTCGGATTGGGTTCATGAGCGTTTCTCAGGACTATGCCGGTTTGGGCGTATATCAGCCTTATCACTACCCCATCGTGCCCAGTTCCGTACTTCTGAAGGGCCTTCTTTACGATGTCGCTCTTGAACAAAGGGCTCTTTATCGATAGATCTATAGTGTTTCTTATCGCGCTTACGAGTTCCTGCGCTTCCTTTTCGGTATATTCTTGCACGCACAGCACCATGATATTTATAGCCTTGCTTCAATCTGATATCCGCTATTGAAATATATATAGCTTTCAGAGTGCATTTATGGAGGTCGAAACGGTAAGGATTTATACTGACGGTGCAGCCAGAGGCAACCCTGGGCATAGTGCCTCGGGTTTCATGGTTTACGGCAAGGACGGAAAGCTGCTCAAGAAACATGCTGAGTACAATGGCATAAAGACCAATAACTTCGCCGAATATAGGGCAGTGATGCTTGCGCTTGAGTGGTGCCTTAAGGGCCTTGCTTTTCCACCACATACCACTATAGCACTCTATTCTGATAGTGAAGTTGTAGTAAGGCAACTCAATGGGACTTACAAATCCAAGTCCAAGGCGCTACAACCGCTTAAGTCACAAGTAAAGGAGCTCGAGAAAGGCTTTAAGTCAGTAACATTCAACAACGTACCTAGAGAGGAGGAACACATAAAATTAGTTGACAGGGGCCTTAATGACCTCCTTGACTCCCTTGGTAAGTGATATGATTAATGAGTCAAAAGCGCACAGCAAAGGCTAAATACTTAGGCAAACGATACTAAAATATTGGTGCATAGATGACAGATACGCCAGCAGCGCCGAACAATAAAGGACCTAGTGGTAACCCTGGCTCTCCCGCCTCACAGCCTCAACAGCAGCCCCAGGCTCAGCCAAAGCCATCGGCTCCGGCTTCAGTTCCTGCTTCTGCTCCTGCTGACGTGAAGCAGCCGGTTAATCCGCTCGCGAAGGATCATTGGAAGAGGGGCAACTCGCTTTTTGAGGAGAGCAAGTTTAATGACGCAATACAGGAGTACGTGGAGGCGCTAAAGATAGACAGCCAGTATGCTGACGCTTATTTCAACCGAGCGCTCACTTATAGGATACTAAACAACTTCGATGCAGCGAGAAAGGACCTCGAGGTCGTAATACAGCTGCAGCCTAAAAGCGCAGACGCGCCATTGCTCATAGGGGATATGGCAGAGGGCAACAATGACCTTCTAGGGGCAAGGTACTGGTATGAGAAGGCGCTCGCCAATAACCCTGATTACACCGAGGCGAAGAATAGGCTTGAGCATATAGACTCGCTTATCCACATCGACTCCACGTATGGGAAGAATTCAAAGACCCAGCAGATGGAGATGAATAAGTACGACTATGGCAAGCAAAGCGCAAAAGACGAAACTAAGATAGAGGAAGGTCAGATCAAGAAGGTGGCATTTTATCAGTCTAAGACCAAATTTGACAACGTGATAGGTCTTGAGAAGGTAAAGAAGTATATAATAGAGAACATAATACTTGCGATAAAGGAGCCTGACCTGTTCAGAAAGTACAGCAAGAAGCTCGGTCTTGGCGTAATCTTCTACGGCCCACCAGGAGGAGGTAAGACGTTTATAGTCAATGCGATAGCCGGAGAGGCTGGCGCTAACGTCATCATCGCAAGGGTGAACCAGATAGTCGATATGTACACTGGAAACACTGAGAAGAACCTCCATGCGATATTCGAACAGGCAAGGAAGAACCCGCCATGCATAATATTCTTCGATGAACTTGACGGTCTTGGGGTTAAGAGAGGTGGTGGACCTGAGGGTGGCGAAAGCTCAGCGCTCAGGTTAGCAGTCAACCAATTCCTCGTTGAGATGAGCGGCGTGGAGGCTAATCCGGAGGGGATATTTGTAATAGGCGCAACCAACAACGTCTGGGACATAGACCCTGCCTTGAAAAGAAGCGGCAGATTCGGAGACAGGATATATTTCCCGCCACCTAACCATAAAGAACGGAAAGCTATGTTCAAGTACTACACCAGAAACACCCCAACAGGGCACATGAATTGGGGCAGGCTTGCAAGGGCAACAGCAGGATTCTCTTCCGCAGACATAGAAAGGATTACTGATAAGGCGATAATGAGGCCTCTGCTTCATGAGCACGAGACGCACAATGCCAGGAAGCTCAGCATGGGCGACATGATGGCGGTGCTAAAGGACAAGGATATTGGCGGGAGCTCGCTCGATGAATGGTACCAAATGGTAAAGAAAGAGGTGATCAGCAAGACCGAGACCCAGATAGTAGACGGCAAGAAACAGGAAATAGTGAAGGAAGGAAAACTCGATGCTGAGGAGAAGATTCTCTATAAAAAGATGATAAAAGACATAAACAGGAACACCAGCAGCTTCAGAGTCAGTCTGAAGAAGCTTACAAGATGGTGGGCGCTGAATGTAATCTGAGCTGACTGAGCTATTGGTCATTTATCCAATGCACAGAGTCTGACTGCCTCTGGGAAACATACTTTGTCGCGATGCCCGGAACAGAGGCATGGGTCTTCATGCCTAACGCTTCCTCCGAAGTAACCCATAAGTAATCTATCGCCTCTATACCGTCTACTGTTACCCTTCCCCTTTCCACTTCACAGACCACATCGAAGAATATCCAATGCCCTTCTACGCCGTTTATTACCTCCCTTAGTGAGAATATTCCAAGAGGCTCTACATCCAGTCCAGTCTCTTCCTTCGCTTCCCTTATTGCGGCGTTGATTATGCTTTCGCCCTTTTCTACATGACCTCCAGGAGGGGTCCACCACCCGTTCTTTTGCTTAAGCAACAGCATCTTTCCGCTTTTATCGAATACATGGGCTGTCGCTATTATCTCTATCTGCCTGTTTTCCTTTGATCGCTTTGGCACATTATCACTGTGGAGTAACGTTTACGACATTTATGGTGGATTTTGATGGTCCGCAATTCGCAGTGGAGTTAAATGATCCTGTCTTAAACGTTATGGTGAAATTACCGCTTCCGAAGAATATATTGCTGTCTTGTGCGGTACTGCATACTGAAGCAGTAATCTTGCCGCTCGTATACGCGCCGTTCATCAGCTCAAACTGCGAGCCAAATGAACCTCCATATAAGGTAAGGTTAAGGTAGCCACGGTGCCACGTACACGATGAAACATAAGTCGTGTTCGGAGCTAACCCGTACACCACAAAGTTGCCACATGAGGAGCCGTTAACCGTGCTGTTGTACGACCATATCTGTTGAGTTATCGTAGTTGATGTCGTTGATGGTATTGATGTTGGCGGGGGTGTGGTTATAATCGATGTTGTAGTCGTGGTTGAGGTCGCCTCTGTGGTTGATGCAGTCGGAATGTTTGAAGGGATGCTGGTTCCAGAGGGGCTCTTCGGTGCATATCCCACATTATTGCCGTTGACGATTACATAGAATACTGCAATCGCTACGAATAGCACAACCATTATCGCAATTAACTTCAATGATGAATTATTCTTTTGCCTTTGTCGCGCGTTGTGGTGCTCTTGGTGTCCTTTCTGCTGCTCTTTTGTTTCC
>JAJYEJ010000006.1 GCA_021785805.1 Microcaldota archaeon
TTTTTTCACGACCTTCCTACAGTAGAGAACCCGTTGATTTAGTATCAACATATAAGTTTATAAATCCTCGTTAATAGCGGAATTATTTCATATGTTTGGAAAGAATTTGGTGTGTCTTTGGAGCTCCTTACGCTTGATTTTCGTGGTGTCGGACTGGCGATTGTCATAGGGGTAGCCATGCTGCTCCTTGGAGGGACGCAATTCATGGGATGGTTCTTCGTTGTGGCCATGATATACTTCCTTGCCATATCGGCCATAGTCACCAGATTGGGCAGCAGGTACAAGAAACGCGCCAACCTGTACCAGAAGGCTAGAGGGGTGAGGAACGTCCTCGGCAATGGCCTTGGACCACTGATATTCGTGGTCGTTTTCTATTACTTTTCCGTCTACGGGCAGGATCCAGCCGTTTACCTGGTGACTGTTGCGGCTTTCCTGTCTTCCGTAGCGGCAGTGGCCTCGGATAAGTTCAGCAGCGAGATAGGGGTCCTTGACGGCACTCCTACATCGATAGTGACCTTCAAGGAGGTGAAAAAGGGCGAGTCCGGAGGTATCACCGCACTAGGACTTGGCGCTGGGACCATAGGCGCTGCGCTCATAGCGGTGACTTTCTTGGCTGTGCCTGGCCTTTCGCCAACGCATGAAGTTGAGCTCGTTGCGATAGTACTGGTTGGAGGGATAGTAGGCACGATAGTGGACTCGTTCTTGGGCCACTTCGAGGAGAAAGGGATCGGCAACAAGCATCTCTCGAACTTCTTATGCAGCCTTGCAGGAGGGGTTGTTGGAGCCTTATTGGTCTCTATTTTACTATGATGGCGACTATGCGGCCCTATCCCGGCAATGGCGTGACCTCTGACAGCGTTTAGAGACTGCCAGCCCATCCCTGGCCGTCTGCTCCGGCATTGTTGTCGGTTTATCTGCGAAGGATATCATCCAATTCTTTTAGCTTTTGGGCTTTTGTATGCCTGCCTATGCTTTCGTATATCTTGGCGGCTTGGTAGAGTTCGCCTATCTCTTCTAGGCTCCTAGCGCATCGTGATGCGCTACCGGGAAATCCGAGCTTAACCCAGGATTCCGCAGCGAAGCCGAATCCGTATCTTTTATCATTGTGATTGCCCTTGCCGGCTAAAGATTCGATGGCTTTTACGCATTTAATCGCCCTCTTCCTGTTATCTGTCGCGATCCATTTTTCAGCAGCCATGGACAAGTCTTCCATATCCCCTATATGTTCATTAAGCTCTGCCGCTCTTTCCGGTTTACCAAACATTTCCCATAAGTTTTCCACAGATGCAAGGTCACATAAGGTTATGGCTTCTGGATCTTTCTCCCGTAGCATTTTATCCAGTCGTTCGGTCAGTTCGATGGCTTTATGAACGGATCCGAGTTCCCACCATGATAATGCGGCCTCCTCTATTAAATCAGGGTCGTTCGTACGTGTAGCCGCTTCTTCGGCCCTTTCAGCACACTTTACTGCACTTCTATGGTTGACGGAAATCCAGAGCGAGGTAGCCGCGTGGAAAAACCCTTCCTTCTCACAATTCTGTATCTGAACTTTTGCCAAATCGGTATCTCCGATATTTATGGCGATCTGAGCCGCTCTAGGGAAATACTTGTTTGATGCCAGAAGCCTGATTGCTTCCTCAGGGTTTCCAGATTCAAGGTATATGTTCGACGCCTCAAGAACGTTGCCATTGACTACATTCCTCTTTACCTTTTCCTCTGTTGATTCAACCAGTACACCGCTCTCCTTGGCTCTTCGAAGCGCGTTTCGTACCCCCGCTTCGGAAGACAATGTCGATTTGGCCATCGTAGTAAACTCCTTCTTCGTGTAGAATCTGTTACTGTCCATATGATCACGATGACCATGCGCTTATCTACATATTTATTGCTTTCGTAATGGGGACTTCGCGTATACATAGGTCGAAAAGACTGAATTTATACATGTATTTACATCTTGCCTGTGATGGTAGAGCATGGCAAAGGCAACTAACGGGGTATACATACGAAAGTACAGGGCGAGCGACAGGAGAGCGGCGCAGGATCTGATATTGAACGTATGGGGCAAGAAGTGGCTGCCTGGCAACATGCATGCCTTTGAGCGTTTTGATGGATACGTAGCTGAACTTGATGGGAAAGTAGTAGCCGGGATGAGCCTTGATTACGGCACATATGCCTGTCTTGTTGATTTCATCATAGTCCACTCTGACTACAGAAGGCAGGGCATAGCTGATAAACTTCTCAAATTTGCTTTTAAATACGCAAAAGGGAGAAACCAGAAAATCATAAAGGGATTTGTTGATGTCAAGGACAACAAACCGGTGCTTAGGATATGGGAGAAGTACGGCTTCAAAGAAGCCGGAGAGCTAAGGAACCTGTATGCGCCGGATGACCATTATGTCTACATCTACAAGTTCCTGAAATGAAACGCTATGCTCGACAAGCTAGGGCTGCATATATGGCGTGTATGTCTGCCATCAAAATATGCAAGAATGGCGATTTTGGATTTTATGCCCAAAACACTGTTTACACACAAACCCGACGGATGGGGCATCGGTGTGATTCGACCCCGTTAGCCAAGAAAACGCCGGGGTAGGGATTTGAACCCTAAAGCCCGTAAGGGCACCGGTTCGCCTGTTCGCATCACAAATCAGCTCTTGAGATTTTGGAAATTCAAGACCGGCGCAATACCAGTTTCTGCCACCCCGGCACAGGCTTTATATTGAACTGTATATTCTTTATTGTTTCCCGTAGAATACTCATCATGAATAAGCTCGTAGCGGTGTTGAAGCTCACCAGGATAGAGCACTCTATCATGCTCGTTGTCGCAGTGATAGCTGCGGAGTTGATCGTACTTGGCATACCTTCCCTCCCTATATTCCTGCTTAGTCTCATTACCCCATTCTTCATCAGCATGGCTTCCTTCGCGATAAACGATTACTTTGATCTGGAGACCGATCGCGCGAACAATAGGGTGGACAGGCCGTTGGTCAACAGGTCCCTATACAGGAGCGAGGCTCTTCTGGTCGCCATATCGACGTTCCTGATAGGCATGGCGGCCAGTGCGCTGATAAACGTGTATGCGTTCGCGATAGCGCTGGTTTTCAGCGTGCTGGCTTTCCTGTACAGCTACAGGCTCAAGGATACGCCGATCCTCGGCAATGCTTATATCGCGCTTACGATGGTAATCCCGTTCGTATTCGGGGATTATGTCGTTTCCGGAACGCTGAGCATCAAAATAGTACTCATCTCGTTCATAATCTTCCTCAGCGGGTTCGCGAGGGAGATGCATGGCATGGTAAGGGACTACTCCGGAGACTCAAAAGTCAGGAGGACGAAGAACCTGGTCTACCATATGGGGAAGAAGGTTACCGCATCTGTGGCGCTGATAATGTATTTCGAAGCGATTGCGATAAGCCTCTTTCTCTTCTTTTACATCGCGCCGTTTGCAGGAAACCTGTATTATCTGGCACCCATAGCGGTTGCCGACGTGGTGCTCGCATATGTCGCGATAGGATATGTGACCAGGAGCAGCAGGAGTTTCTTCATGGCTTCAAGGAACCTTAGTTTGTTGGCGATGTTCATAGCGTTGGTCGCTTATCTGATATCGCCGGTGCTGTTTGCTGCAGCTTGATTAGGTCATGTTCCTGGTTCTAGTATGGAACTCGCTGCTTTGCGCGGGCTATTCTCCTCATCTCTCTGCGCTCCTGTGGCGTGGAGGATCTTTTGGTTTGGGTTCCGAGCGACTCGGGTCCCTCTGCCTTTAGCGCGGCTCCGTTCGTCCGGCTGTCGTATTGGCTGGGGTTTTCGGATGTTATAATTTTACCTTGTTCCGGATACGGGAAAGGCGCAACGCCAAGTTATTTATAGTGGATTGGACTCATCGGTTATCGGGCTGGTAGGATGAGGACTTTCTCCATAAGGATCGAGAGGCAGGGGGTGCGGGATTCCGCAAAGGAGAATTATGATGCAGCAATGGCCGAGATGTCGAACTGGAGCTATGTAGTATTGAACGCCATGGAGAAGGCGAGCGTACCGCTAATCCGGTCGATGATGGAGGCGCCGCTCGTATTCTCCCCGATTAGGGATGATGCCTCGTTCAGTGACGATGAGAAGAACGCCTTGATGAACACAGTACAGAGAATCGGAAATTCCGTAATAGGATGGAAGGAGACCGGAGTATTCAAACAGGTGGCAGCGGCGTTGAGAGAATCTTCTGCGGAACTTGCTGCGCTTTCCGGCGCTTTAGGACCGATCGCGACGCGCGCGACAGCCTCGATGCTAGAATTTGCCGGTCGCAGCATACCTAAGCCCCAGACTGTGCATTTCATGAGAACACATTCGAAGGATCTTCGCCTGCTCGCGGACCTCCTAAACAGGCCTGAGGGCGAGGCCGATGCAGTTGCATTCGTAGAGAGGATAGGCGGAGGGAACTATGAATTGAGAAAGGAGACCGCGTTTGCTTCGATGATCGCCCTGGGCGTATCAAGGGCTCCGCTTTTTACCAGGATGCTCCATGCCAGTATGTCGCTGGGCAAGATTCCGAAAGTCTCGAACAGCGAGCTTTCCCGCAGGATGACTGCGATTGTGAGGACCATTGAGGCCGTCATACCTGCGATAGACAGCCTCAGGAGGTTCGAGATGTTCGAGAAAGGATGCGAACTTGACGGGAATTATGTTACGGCTGACTACGAATCGGTTTGTGACGATGTGATATACGCGATGGTTGAGCTTTACAGGAGACAGGGTGGGCAGTCCGAGCTTGCGGCCAACGTGTCCCAGAAGCATGCCGAACATTCGCTGGCCGATAGCCTTTCGCACAGCATAGTGAAGAGGCTGCAGATGGCCGGGCAAAGCCACTTGGATCTTGCCGGAAAGGTGAGCAGCAGGATAAACGATGCGATCTCCGCCATACCTGAGCTCAGGGGAGGGAGCGTAGGCATAGATGTGCCGTTTATGGTGGCTGGGATGCTGACGCGCGATACCTTTATGAGCATGAAGGTGAGGGCTGACGCGTATTCCCGCGTGTTAGCCGATATACCGGGGATTTGCAAGGACGCGCTGAATGCCATGCCTACGGCGCCTCGGGCTGGCGGCATCGCAGGGCTCGAACGGATTCTGCATTCAGAGGGAGTAAGGAGCAGGGAGGGCAGCTTGCGATAGTGTAATGCGTAGATCGGATGAAGAGAGCAGCCATAATACACGGGTGGAAGGCCTCTCCGGATATGAATTGGTTCCGCTGGCTGGGCGACCAGCTTTCTGGGCTAGGATATGCGGTAGAGATACCGCACATGCCAAACCCAAACGACCCCGCTCCAGGGGAGTGGATTGAGGCGTTGAGCATGTACATAGGGACCCCCGACCGGCAGACCCTCCTTGTAGGGCATAGCCTCGGAGCCCATGCCATACTGAGGTACCTTGAGAGCATGAGCGCCGGCCATGTCGGTACTGCCGTCCTGGTTGCGCCTTGGCCAAATCTCAATAGGGTAAAGGATAGCTCTTACTCTAAAGTGGCGAGACGATGGATGGGAAGGGAGCCGGACTGGAAGGCGATCAGGGCGAATGTGGACAGGGTAGTAGCGGTATTCTCCGCTACTGATCCGTTTGTTCTCCCTGGTAATTCGCATGAGTTCTCAGAGTCATTAGGGGCGAAGGTAGTAATGCTTGCAGACAATGGCCATATCGTGGACGAGACCGTAGAGGTCGTTTTTGACGAGATAAGGCTTGCAGATAGGGATTGACGCCTGTCCAACATGATAAAAAGCGTAAATATTTCCTTTGCGTATATACTATATGAGAGACCGTGCAGGTGTACAGTGCCTTGCGCGACGCCAACACCACTATCGTGGTTATGCGACGTGTTTCCTTTGCGCTCCGCATGGCATTCTTGCGGGCCTCTCGCAATACCGTATTTTGGTCGGAACGCATCAGCCGCCATCATGTTGATTGCTGATTGCGGTTTTCCGCCAGGTCGATTGCCGCCATCGGTTACGGAGGCTATCCCTGCGGCTATCATGTACGTTGTAAAGTGTACGAGTTGCAGGATTAGGCTTAAAGTCTCTCTTCGACGGATTTTGCCGGCCTTGCCTCGGTCTTCGCCTCGAATTCGTCTATCTTATACTTGAACTCGTCGTTCTCCTTTATCTCGCCCCTTGCCTTGAGGACCTCCCTCGCCAAAAGGAAGAACACGAACGCCAATGACCTCCTTCCTCTATTGTTCGCGGGGATTATCAGGTCTATGAACTTTGTCGAGTTGTCGGTGTCGCTGAGCGCTACAAGAGGTATGTTCTGCATGCTAGCCTCTTTCACAGCCTGCTTCTCGTTCCTCGAGTCGCTTATTATCACAAGCTGAGCTTCCATGTAGTCGCTCCTGTTCGGGTTCGTGAATATGCCAGGAGTTACCCTTCCTTTTATGAACTTGGCGCCTATTATGCTTGCGAACTTCTCCGCTGCGGCGACGGCGTATATTCTCGATGCCGTTACCACTACGTCTTTTGGATTATATCTTGAAAGCATGGTGGCAGCTGCGGATATCCTTGAGTCTATCGTCTTTAGGTCCAGCAGGTAGAGCCCATCCTCCCTTGTCTTGTATATGAAGTGCTTCATGCCTGGGCTCTTCACCTTAGTCGCTATGTGCACGCCTACCTCGAGGTAGTCGGTCTGGTTTGCAAGCAGTTGTTGCTGCTCTTGTTGCTGTTGTTCTGTCATCTTTTCACCATAATATGGGGCTGCCGAGATTTCCAGCGTTATGCGCTTTTGAACTCGGATCGCCACCACCCCAAGGTGGAAGCCTACCAGGTTAGCAGACAGCCCCTGCATAGCCTTTTGCTGCTAGCCTCTTATAAACGTATCAGTTCACTTCTTGCTTATCTTGATGAACTCGTCGACAAGCTCAATGTTGCTCAGGAACATCCTCCTGCAGCAGTAACGCTTTATCCCCATGTCGTCAAGCACCTTCGCGCGGTCCTCCTTATCCTTGTTCACTCTCCTGTCATATTCCTCCCACTTGTCCGCGAGCACCGCACCGCATGAGAAACATCTTACTGGCATGAGCATCTTATCACCATTATCTGTATGACGTTTGGAACCTTGCCCTGGCTTTCGTGCCTTCGAACTTCTTGGTTTCTACCCTCCTTGGGTCATCGACCAGCAAAGCCCTGTCGTACTTCATTATCTCCTTCCTGAGGATCCCGGTTTCATCGTAATTCGATAGCGCCTTTGCTATGGCATTCCTGACCGCTTGCATCTGTGAGCTTATCCCGCCGCCCTTGACGTTAACCGTTATGTCTATCTTGCCCGCAATGTCCTTTGCCGTCTGCGAAAGGGTTATTGCCTCGAGCATGGTTTCCCTGACCACCCTTGATTCTATCGTGTTTATGGCTGCCCCGTTTACCCTTATGACGCCTTTACCTGGTCTTATGGACGCCCTGGCGACCGCTTCTTTCCTCTTGCTCTTCGTCAGTTCAGGGAGCTTCTTGCCCGCCTTCTTCGCAGGCTTCCTTGCCTTTTTCGCTGCAGGCGAAGGCACAGGCTGTTGGGTCGCTTGCTGCTCCTGCTGTGGCGCTGCCGCCTGCGGCGTCTGTTGTGCCTGTTGTGTTTCAGCGTTCTTTTCTTCTGCCATTTGATTACCTTTACCTGATATTTATTTCTTGGAGGTGTTGTCGTTATATCCTAGCAGCTTAACCAGCTCCAGGACCGTCGTTGACTTAACGTAAAGCACCTTAGGCGATTTGGTATCCACTTCTATAGCCTTCGTCGACCTGAGTGTCTCCGGCACGCCCATGTACACCCTCAATCTCTTGAAGGCTGCCTTGCCTCTCGGCATCCTGTAAGGGAGCATGCCCCTCACTATCCTTTTTACTAGCATGTCTGGCCGTCTTGACCAGTATGGTGAATGCTCGGGGTTTGCCTTTTCTTTGAGCCTCATCCTTGTGGTGTACTTTGCTTTAAGCATTTCCTTATCGCCGGTTATGACCGCCTGCTCGGCGTTTATTATCGATATGTTCTTGCCGTTAAGTAGCTCCTTGGCCACCTGGCTGGCCAGCCTCCCGAGTATCTTCTCCTTTGCATCGTACACTAAGGCCGATTCCTTGGCTGGTGTCTTGGCCTTTACGTTTTCCATCTGATTACCTTTGAATCGTGATATTGATATCGTATTGCGTTGTATGGCGGAGATTTGGCTTATATGATTATGCTTATGCGCTTCTCGTTGACCATCTCCTTTATCCCGATGATCCTGCAGCCTTTCTTCTTTAGCTCCTCTCGCGCCTTAGATGAATACTCCGGAGCCGCTATGGTTATCTTGTGGTCTATCGTTCCGGTGGACAGCACCTTCTTCGGCACTATTACCACGTCGCCTTCCTTGGTGTACTTATTGAGTTTGTATAGGTTGACGCCTCCCTTTCGTATCCTTGTCGGAACCTCCATTGACCTCTGTACCTTCTTGAAGAGCTTCGCGTACTTGACGTTCTTCTGCGCGTCTCTTAGCACAGATATCCATTCGTGGATCGTTGATTTCTCAATGTTCATCTTTTTCACCGACAGTCTTATGCGGGGGTAGGGATTTGAACCCTAGTAGTCCTGAGACACTGACCCCTCAAGCCAGCGCATTTGACCAAGCTCTGCCACCCCCGCATTATAGCTTCTTGGCCACTTTCCGGATGTCTTCTATTTCCTCTTGTATTGCGTCGAATGTCTTATTAATGATTTCGCGGGGCGTCATCTGACCGAAAGTCTCGACGTAAAAATCAAATGAAGTGTGATCCTCGTTTGCTTCGTAGGATATCAATCCGGGTTGGTACTTCGAATGTTCCAGCCCCTGGCCCATCACTGCCTTGCCGTCCAGCCTGAGCCTTTGCTCCTCTCCGAGTTTCATGATCGGGATATTCTCATTGGCGACCTTGACCGATGCGTCGCTGCTCTCCAGCTCCTTCGAATAGACGGTCTTCGGGCCTGTGGCGTCGAGAGTGAACATCACTTCGTCCTTCTCGCTATAACCCTTTATAGGGGTTGATATCGGAACAAGGCCGATCCTGTGTGAGATATACTCGTCAAACATGGCGCTGGTGTTCTCATAAAGAGTGATTTTGTTGATCGCGAACGTCTTGACCGAGCCCATCGCGGCTCTTCTTATAGCGTTCGCGAACTGAGCATCGGCTCCTGAGAGCCTGAATGTCGCCGTCTTATCGTTTATGTCTGTTATCTCTATCTTCATGGATTCACGTACAGGTGGCGAATTATTAATAAGCCTTGGCTGACATTAATGCAGCTGATAAGCTAAGAAAAGCCATTGCAGTGAATAGTTTTATGCATCAAAACGTATAAAAACACAGGTGTCATGATTGAGTTTCGAGAAGTTTCTTGAAAAGGACATGGAACATCAGGATTTTGGCGCGGTGCGCTATGTCAAGGTGTTCAAGACCGTGATAACGGCTAGGCCGCCCCTTGTCAGGCAGCACATATCGAAGAGCAAGGTGGAGGAGCACCAGAAGGGCAGGCGCGTAGGTATCGGTGAGACCTACAGCGGGGTATACGACGACAAGACCGGTATAAGGTATCTTGTGCTCTCGCCGCTGGTGTTCGACGCCTTCCTTAGCATATATGATTTCAACACCGGCAGCATGGTTGTGCACCGTTGGTACAGGTTCGTGCCGAAGCAGAAGGATATCCTGGAGAGCGCCATCGTGAGGTTGAAGAGGCGCAACACGAACCTTGAGGCCAGGTTGGTAGGTATGCAGAATGGCCAGTCTCTCATCAGCCTCAAACCGGTCGTAGAGCTCCTGGAAGCGCACAAGATACCCATAGTTGAGATCGATCTCTTCGGTACTGAAACCAGGCACATAGCCCTGGACCACAAGCTCGGGACATCTCTAGACATCTTCCTGGAGGATAGGCTTTATAGGCCAGGGGAGCTCAGCAACGCCCTGACACTGGAACAGTTTGAACGCAGCCTGATGCCTGTGATGCCTGTTGACGCTTTAGGGAAGGCGAAACCGGGCAACCCGAATCATGACGGCGGAAGCACCTAGAAAGCTTTAAATATTAGAAATGTCCTAAATGTAGATGCAAGTGATTTAGGGACAACCCTACTAATGCTATCAACGGTCTTACTATGGCTACACCAACTAGGCATCCTTCACGCAATGTCAGGAGAAAGTCCACGAAAAACGGAGCTATAAGGTCAAAAACGAAGCCGGCACGCAAGAGGGCGGCGCCGATTGTCCATAGGGTCGCAAAGCGCCCATCATCTCACGCATCTCATGCTAAACAGGGCACACGCAACAAGCATATTCTCAATAAAAAAATGAATGTGGCAGTCCGTCATCCTCAAAGGCCCGTGGCGGACGAGTCGCCTCATCTGAAAAAGATTAAGATAGGGAGTAGGGTCGAGTCCGTGCCTGGGGTGACAAAGAGGGGCACCACCCATGCGAATATCGCATCTGAAGACGAGTCCATGGCGGCGATAAAATCGCTGGTGGCGAGCGACGCTGCTGTCGGTTACCTGAAGAAGAACATAAGCAAGAGGTCTGTGGATGTGCTTAACATGTTGGCTGTGCCGAAGACCGATGAGGATATCGCCCAGCAACTCGACATGAAGATTAATGCGGTAAGGAGGATGCTGAACCTGATGCAGGGCTGCGGCATAACGAACTATTATGTCGCCAAGAATGTCAACGGGTGGCTTTCCTTTGCTTGGTACGTGAACGTCAGCAAGGTACCTTCCTTCCTTGAATATGCACAGGGGCTTGAGAACAGGAAGCCGTTGACGCTGACTGATTGCAACGATTATTTCATATGTAATGACTGTTATGGCAAGAACGGGCTCATTTTCACTTTCGATGCGGCGTTCGAAGGGAATTTCAAGTGTGGAGTGTGTGGATCCGGACTGGAGATGATAGGTAAGGACAAGGCGCTCGAACTGACGGAAAACCAGAACAAGCCTGACGATATTGAGGAGCCGTTGAATGAACTGGGCGTCGAAGCTGACGTGTGACTCCTCTCATTCTTTATACTTTTGCTTCGTGAATAAGTAATGTTTTCTATTGAAGCGAGGTGGGGTAGTCTGGAGTGCCCGTCGGGCTCATAACCCGAAGATCGGAAGTTCAAATCTTCCCCTCGCTATAACCCTAATTCTCTTCGTCTGATAGAAAGCCGATATCTACATGAATAATAGCCGGACCTTCTTGTTCTGCGGTTCACGCTCATTTCACTGAAAAGACCTGCGGGATTTACCGCTTGTGATGTTAAAATCCACTTAGTTTCACGTATGACCCTACACTTCCAGTAATATTTTTACCCGTTCCGTATATATTTATTTATTATTAACAATTGATGTAGTGTATATATAGATAAGAATACGCGATTAGTGGAACTCTGGGGTCCCAGACATGTCGAATAATGAAACAACCTACGATACCTTATGGAGCGTCCTGCAAAAAGAAAAGCAGACCAACGAGCTCCAGCTATTGCCGAAGAACTTCTACATAGATGTCCAGGCTTCCATTAAAACGTTTGACCGGAAGGATATCACAGAGGAAGAGCAGAGCACCAAGAAGAACACCGAACGCCTGCTCTACGAGCTTTCTGAAAGGAGGAAACAGAAGATATTGATATATGTGGCTTTCCGCAAAACGATGCCGCAACCAGCGATGCAGGAGGAACTGGAGTTCTACAGCAAGATAGTAGAGTTTACCAAACAGAGCACCCTTCCAGCATCAGGAGACGCGAGCATAGGCGCGAACGCCAAACCGCACCAAGCCCTTAAATCGGTGCAGTCGATGCCAGAGATCATACTCCCCTCCGGAAGGAAGGTGGGTCCTTTTGAAAAAGGGGCCATCGTAGACGTGGCCTCTGAAGAAGACATAAACTTCCTTATCGCCAACACCATCTGCGAGCGCGCCTAACGTCAGGCTTTTATAAGTGTGGGGAGCTAATAGTATCCTACTTCGATCCAGAATAGAAAAGGAGTGATTTTATGAAGATACCAAGGGAGATAACGACATACTGCCCGAAGTGCAACAAGCACACGCTACACAAGGTCAAGCCCTATTCAAAGGGCAGGGAACACACGATGGGCGTCGGTAGCAGAAGGCACTATAGGGCCATTAAGGGTTACGCCGGCAGCGTCGAGCCCAAGATACACCCGAAGAAGGTCTCAAAGAGGCAGAAGGCGATGCTCGAATGCGTCACATGCAAGTACACAGTGGAAAGGGTCATGGGCGGCAGAACCAAGAAGAAGCTCGAAATGAATACCGTGTGACGATGGAACAGAGAAAGGCACCGATACCGAATGAATTTGTCATAGTGCAGGTAGCCAAGGTTATGCCATTCGGCGCATACTGCAGGCTCCTTGAGTACAACAACCTAGAGGTCTTCCTACCGATAAAGGAGGTCTCTTCCGGATGGATAAAAAACATCCATGAGTTCGTCCACGAGGGCCAGAAGCTGGTATGCAAGGTGACCTTCATGGACAGGGAGCGCGGAACGATCGACGTGTCCCTCAAGAAGGTCACGGCAAAGGAGACCAAGCAGAAGAATGATTCTTATAACCTGGAGAAAAGGCTCCAGGCCATGTTCACGAGAGCCGTCCGATCGGCAGGGCTGGACGCCCAGAAAGCCGAACTAATAAGCAAGGCGACGGAGGAGTTCGAGAGCTATACGAACCTGATGCGTCACGCCTCGGAGGACAGCAAGGAGTTCGAGCGGTCGAAGCTCCCGAAGAAGCTCAAGGGCGCTCTCACGGAGCTTCTCGAGTCGAGCAAGAAGAAGAAGCGTTATATCGTGTCATACATAATGAAGCTGACCTCATACGACACCAGAAAGGGTGTCACCGAGCTAAAGGAGCTCATATCGGCAATCAAGGCGTCAGGCGTAGAGGTGACATACATAAGCGCGCCGAGCTACCGCCTCGTCTCGGAGGGTAAGGATTATATGGATGCGGAGAGGAAGATAAGATCGGCTTCCGAAAGCGTGAAGGAGAAGCTCAAGAACGGGCTTTTCGAGATAGAGAAGGAGAAGCTCAAGAAGGAGAAGGAGGACATAATGTCCGCCCTTTGATTAAGCCATCGGCGAGTGGATGAAGGACACCAAGATTGTGATAAAGAAGCAGATAAAGCTGAAAGACCCGGTCTTAGTCGTAGGCCTCCCCGGCATAGGCAGCGTAGGGAAGCTGGTGGCTGAGCATCTCAAGCGCGAGTTCAAAGCGGAGAAGATAGCCGTGATGTACTCGCCGCACTTCCCGCACCAGGTCGTGATGCTGAAGAACGGGGGTGTGAGGCTGGTAGGCAATCGCTTCTACCTGATAAGGAAGAAAGGGGCCAAGAACGACATAGTGCTGCTCACCGGAGAGACACAGGCGGTCACCACGGAAGGGCAGTATGAGGTCAACGGTGCGATAGTCGACTTCTTCAAAAACAAGCTGGGTGGGAAATTCATCTACACGCTCGGCGGCTACAATCTCGGAAGGAACGTGACCGACAAGCCCAGGGTCTTCGGCAACGTCTCCGGCAAGGATGTAATGCGCCGCTTCAAGAATGGCAATATCGTGTTCGGCAAGTCCCGCGGCATGATATGGGGGTCGGCAGGGCTCATAATCGCATTCGCCAGGTTTCAGGGGATAAGCGGGATATGCCTGATGGGCGAGACCAGTTTCCTCGACGTCGACGCGTCTGCCGCGAAGTCCGTGCTCATGGTGCTTGCAAAGAACCTCGGATTGGAAATCAATACGGAGAACCTCGACAAGATAATAGAGCGCACCGCGCAAGCGATAAAGGACCTGGAGAACCAGGCGAAGCTTGGCATGCCTGGAGAACCAGGCTCATCCGACCAGCGCCCATCATACATCAGATGACAGGGGTACGGCACGCTACAGAGCGCCCTGGCGCAGCACCATCGACTGGCTATTTATTCCTTAACGCAGAGATACAGAGTCGTATCCGTGCGCCAGTCATCTAGCCTGGTAGGATACGAGCTTCCCATATACCGGAAAAAGCTCGATGCCCGGGTTCAAATCCCGGCTGGCGCATCATCATTCTCAAACGACTGCAGAAATCACTCCTCCTATGAACGCGAGAGCCAGCCCTGCAAGCTGCACCTTCGACAGCCTTTCCTTGTAGAAAATGTGTGCGAGCACCGCGACCGTCGGTATCGAGATGAGGAGTATGAGGCTCCCTACAGCCACTCCGTTGAGCAGCGAGATGACGCTGAAGATATAGTTGCCAGTTCCGTCAAGCAGAGCAGCGGCCAGCCCCAATGCGGCGATCGACCCGATCCTGAATCTCCGCTTCAGGGCAGTCTTCCTCCTTACGGCCTGCAGGAGCACCGGCGAATAGAAGGAGAATACGAACATGGCTCCGAACAGCCTGGACACCGCCAGCGGCTCTGATGCGACACCGAAGCGCGTTATCGTGAACGAGAGTATCATCCAATACACCGCCCAGCTTATCTGGGCGAAGAACACCGGTGCCAGAGCCCAATTGAACTTTAATGGATGCTCCTTGCGCGTGGATACCATGAACGCCCCGAAAAGTATGACCGCTCCGGCAAAAAACTGCAAAGGCGTGATCGCCTCCCCCAGGAAGGTAACCCCGAATAACGCTATCAGCACGTACTGTATCGGCATTATACTCTCCGCATTCGTCACCTGCTCGGTCTCCAGGCCTTTCAGGAAGAGGACAAAGCCCATTGCGAAAAACAGGCCGGAGAGCGCCGCCAGCCAGAAGAAGGCGCCATTATAGACTGAGAGTATATACGGCATTGGGGTCGTCAGAGCGGTAAACAGGTAGATGGCGGCTATGGGGAGCATGCCTACGCATACGACCATCAGCGTCGCTTTCTTCCCTCCTAGCGAAGCCGACAGCTTCCGTTCGAAGAACGCGGCGAACGAGAAAACGAATACCAACACGAAGCTTAACTCCACTACCGTCGACGCCATATGACCACTAAATACATACGGGCCTGGCGGGAGTTTCACTATTGGCAGGATCCAGCCAAAAGATTTGAACCCGCAACCGCCTGGTCCGAAGCCAGGCGCGCTGTCCAAGTTACGCCACAGGCCCGCGTTTAATCTGTATACGGTCACTTATAAATAGATAGACTTTTTGCCTTACTCGAGATCCTCCTCATCGGAGAAGCTCCTTATCCTGGTCTGCCTTATCGTGTTTATCGTCGTCCAGTACTCGCGTATGTGCTTCTTGAACTCAACGTTCCTTATGTTATCCTTGACCGCATTCACGGTCTCAGAATCAGACGGATAACCCGAACCTATGTTGATGCCAAGATCCCCACTCAGCTTTGCAATCTCCCTGTCCCTTGTTACCTTGGCTATGATGCTAGCCGCTGACACCACCGGGTATCTCGCATCCGCCTTATGCTCAGCCACGATTTTTGTGTACTTGATCCCTTTCCGTTCGGCGTTCTTGACGCCCACCACCTTCGTGGGTTTTGTGCTGTAGATATTCACCCTTACCCCGAACTTCTCCGCTATGACATCCGGAGAGTCAAGATACAACACCGACGGCTTCACGCTCAGCTTATCCAGCATCCTAGAGAAGTAGACCGCCTCGAGCTCGTTGAGCGATATGCCGCTTTGCATGGCCTTGTTTATCTCCGCAGGCTGTATCAGGTCCACGATGACCTCCGATGCCGCTTTGTATATCGAGTCGTATAGCGCCTCTCTCCTCTGCGGCGTCAGCAGCTTCGAGTCCCTGACGCCTATGTCGGCGAACCTCTTCTCCATGTCCTTCTTCGCCGCCACTATGGAGACCACTAGCGGGCCTAGGAGTGCGCCACGACCAGCCTCATCACCACCGCAGATTATCATCAGAACAACCTGAAAACCGGACAGGAAAAAGAAATAGGTAGAGCAAGATAGAGCAGGAAGAGAATTACCAGTTCTTCCTGTCCACCACTACGTAATCGTTCACTGCCAGAACGGAGCTATAAGGTATCTTTACCTGTCCCCCGTCAACCTTCAACCTGTTTGCTATCCCACTGTCAAGGTTAGGTTCCACGACAAGGCTCAGTATCTTTCCTGAGATCTCATTGATCTCAGCATCGAAGAGCCTGCCGACATCAAATCCATCGTTCGTTATTACCTTCTTTCCAACTAGTTGCTTCGCAATGATATATTTTACCATTCAGTCACCAAGGCCGCGATAAGTCGCTAATTATTATACAACGGATACTTTATAAACTTTTATGTTTTTTCGATGATATTGGAACCATTGAGGGGATTGCCTGCCCGACCGAATCCGCGGGCAGCCTACTTCCCAAGCGGTGTTACTGGACCGGGAAGAGTTGTCACGTACTCCTCCGAAGATGTATAGTTGACGGATTCCAGGCGCATCTCAAACGACACCACCCCTCCTCCTGAATCTGCAGAAACGTTCATCATGTCGGGGATCAGTCTGGAATCAGAGAAGCATATGCTGTAATTCCCATGGGTCCCATTCAGGGCTCCAGTGCCGGTGGTATTGACGATGCCGAGCGCGGCCGCTCCAGGGGAATAAAGGAAAGTGCCACTGGTCAGCGTGCACTGGTCGCCATCATATCTGACCTGCTCCGCGCTGTGCATGATTATACCCCTGGCAGGCAACAGGACTGACGTCACAGAAGCCTCCTGGCTGGCACTGGTATTCCCGAAAGCCGGGTTGCTCTCCATGCATCTGTACCTGTCCTGCGAGTTGTATGCGCTGCCCAGGCTCGACGGAGCTCCGGAGCTGCAGATATACCGTATCCCATTTATCGTAAAGAAGGATACGTTTATGCCTCCGAGCACGTATATCCTGACATCGAACCTTGAGTCGTTGTAGTACTTCGTGTAATATATGCCGATAGGGATCGACACGCCGAGGTTGCTGAAAGAGCCCAGCCCGTTCCCCCTGAACGATGCATTGCCAGTGTAGCTTATGCTGACCTGCGGGTTTTTGCTAAGGTTATCGGATATCATCCCCTCTATCAAACTCACGTTCGCGTTCTTCTGCGAGATTGCGTTGTAGAACATGCTGTCTGGGGTCTTGAGGTTCGTAGATGGGGCTCCGTACGCCACTTTCCCCCCAAGCGCAAAGTATATACCTACGCCGAGCGCGATCACGAGCAGCACGATCTCAATGACTATGAAATACCAGGAACCTATGAACCCATCGCCCTTCTTCCCAATCGCTTTTGTCATCTGCCCACTCCTATGAACCAATTGACCATAAGGCACATCATATTTTTATTAGTTCCAATGTCTATTATAGCATGCCGGTATCGATAGGGCGCCATGTTATCAGGCACAAAGGGGTGACCATGAACCTCATGGTCCCGACCCCGAACATACCCAGGAGAGCTGTCATCCTGGCATACGGGCTTCCAGGGGCGCCTCTCACATATTCAGATTCCGCAGTGCTCAAGCTCGCAGAGGCAGGTTTCATAGTCGCGCTACCACAGTACCTTGGCACCTTCGACAGTTATGGCAGATGCACGATAGAGAACTCTGTCGACACGCTGCTATACGCGATAGAGATCCTGCGGAGAGGCAAGGCGTCAGACCTCTATGACCTATCCACAGTCCGGTGGAGAGCGAGAAGCGTGTCATTGGTCGGGGGCAGTTTCGGAGGGAGCGTGGTGCTTGTTGCAGGGGCGAAATCAGGGCAGGTACGCAACATAGTCGCCATGGCGCCTCCTGTCGATTATAGGACGTATGCCAAGGACCCGGAGCATGAAGAGGAAGGCTTCGGCGAGGACAAAGCGATCATGAGGCGCGCCCAGCCGTTTACCTGGCGTTTCTCATCAGACGGCACATGGAAGAAGGCGATAAGCGGAAACATCGACCTCAACGCAGTAGATTACATCCCGCAACTGAGGAAGAGGAGGACGCTCCTGATTCATGGATGGAAGGACAAGAGCGTAAGCGCCGAGAAGACGGTATCCTTCCACAAACTGTTGGGTGCGTCAAGGGACCACAAGCTCCTTATCCTGAAGCGCCACGGTCACTTCGGGCTCAGCGCGCTCCACAATCCAAGGGTATTCAAGGAAGTAGTCAGATGGCTGAAAAACTGTTAACAAAGTGAGCGGGAAATCCCACACCATTTAGGGGTGGGAGGATGTCACCTGGGCAAGTAATAAAAGGACGCAAACAAAACCCCTTATGTGGTCAGGTGCCTAAAGGAAAGATACTGCTAAAGGATAAGCAAGCCAGGATACTGTTGTCGCTCAAGAACAACCAGCAGCCGTGGCACATAACGACGCTTGCCCAAGCGTGCGGGACTACTTACGTGCATACGTGCAACTTCCTAAAGGAATGCGAGACACTTGGCATTACGACCAATGAACGCCACGGGAAGATAAAGGAGATAAAGCTCACGGACAAGGGGAAGCAGGTCGCAGAGAGCCTATCAAACATCTACACGCTTATCGGCCCGCAGGCGGAACAGCAGAAGCCGCAGGAGCAGCAGAAACAGCAACAGCCAGCTGCCGAGGAAAAGAAGTGAATGCATGATACTGGTAACCGGAGCATCAGGTCACCTTGGCACAAACCTTGTCAAACGCCTGGTATCTCAAGGCGAGAAGGTCAGAGCGCTTGTGAACACGCATGGCATAGACATCCTTGGCGTAGACGTGATGAAGGGCGACATCACCGACGCTGACGATGCAAAGAGGGCGCTGCAAGGCGCCGATATCGTTTACCATCTCGCCGCCGCTGTAGACGGATATGGTGCGCTCCCAAAAAACCAGGTGTACAAGGTCAACGTGGCCGGCACCAAGAATCTCATCGAGAACTTCTCAGGCAGGCGCTTCATCTATATGTCAACAACCTCGGTATACGGCTACGACATGAAGGAGAACCCCGCGACGCCATCCACGCCTTACAATCCATCGTCGTACTACGGGGAGACCAAAGCCGAAGCCGAGAAGCTCACCCTGGCTCACAACGGCGTGGTGGTCCGCGCACCAGTCATATTCGGGCCAGGGTTCAACAAGTCGTTCGAATCGCTTCTTGACAGTCTCAGCAAGGGGAAGATACCGATAATCGGCAAGGGGGACAACCACATCCAGTGGATTCACATAAACGACCTCATGGACGCGCTCCTGCTCGCCAAGGATCTCGGGATACCGGGCAGCGCGTATCTGGTAGCGGGAAAGGATGTCACTACCCAAGCCGGGCTTTACGGGATGCTGGCTAAGTCTATAGGGAGCGAGCCTCCCAAGAAACACGTCTCCCTGCCGGTGATCAGGATGGTTGCAATGGCCGACGCAATCAAGTCGAGGCTCACCGGAAAACCGCCAAAGGTGCGCATGGAATACGTAAACAGGCTTGTATCCGACAGGCAGTTCGACATATCGAAAGCGGAGAACGAGCTCGGCTTCCATCCGAAGGTCGCATACACCCAGTGGGCGAAAGAGCTGGCATCGGGCTACGCCCCTAAATGATTCACACGACCTCTACAGTTACTCTCTTCTTTACGGCGTTTATCACATGCCCATAGTCCCTGTAGTGGGCTATCGCTGTAAGGGTGAGGGTATACTCCCCAGGGTCGGAGTTGAGCGTCCCAAACACCTCAAAATTAGCGTCCTTCTCTTCATCCGGCGCTATTTCGCCCAGCCTCATCTCCCTCTCCCTTGATAGTCCAAGGGTCTCGAAGCCAAGCTGTGAAGGCAGTTCAGCGACAATTGAGGTGAGCAGCATTTCCTTGGTCATGTTCTTTATCTTGATCCGCAGGGTGGCCGAGCTCTTTTTGTTCGCATACAGACGGTAAGGCGTCCACTCGGTGGCAACCCTGAAAGGCGCACTCTTCGTCAAATCTCCCGCAACGTCCTTCTTCCCGAATATATTGAATATCCCCATAATGGTCGCCAAAGCAACCGCCGACTTACTGCCGACTGTAACCGGTTTTATTTCTATACTCAGACTTATATAGTTTGTCGTTCAAATGATATTAGTGGTTGTCCATTCATCATCTTAAATATGGGTAGCCGGCCAGAATCCACGTGACCGGTGGATTGTTAGGATAAAGGGCAAGTAATAAAGCAGGTAAGTAGATGCCAATAAAATATAACCTGACTAAATACGACGTCCTCTCATCAAAAGTAAAAAAGCTATCAACGAAAAAGAACGGAGACCCGTTCACGAAAGAAGACCGTATGACAGTCATAAAGGCGATACTCATAGCTTCGTTCGCCTCCGGCCACTCCTGGAAAACATTCAAGGCTGCTACGGCTCCTGCGGCGATGGTATTCAACAACCCTGAGATAAAGAAGGAATACGAGGACGCCGCGACGAACAAATGGAAGTCCATATCAAACTTCGACATAGCCGAGGTATCAAGCGCCAACATACCAGATAGCGCCTTCTTCGAATGGCTGGTCTTCAACGTCAATAAGGCTGACCATGACGAATACAAGACGTCCTGGTGGGCGCTGAAGCAGGGCTTCGACGAGGACTGCGACCTGGAAAGCAATGGGTCAGACTAGCTCTCGCAAAGCCTATAAATTACTGTTTTTGTCGCCGCCTGAATTTGACCTTGCAACAGGTTTGTGGCATGGATGTCAAAACTTATACCGTTCTGTATCGTAGCCCACACTAACTATTTAAAAGCTTGATTTGAATGTTAATTGGCGACTATTTGGGTGTGTGTGCAATGTCCGATATCAAATCTGTAATAAAGAGGAACAAAGAGAGGGTGCCCTTCGATCAGGGCAAAATCGTTTTGGCGGTCTCTAAGGCTTTCAGCAACGTATATCCGATGAAATCCAAGGAGGAGCTCGAGGGAGAGGCGCGCATCGCCGCCGATGGAGTCATCGAAGAGATAAAGAAAGCAGGCCAGGATCAGCTTACGGTGGAAGACATACAGAACATAGTGGAGACCACGCTGATGAAGATCAATCCCCCTGTGGCTAAGGCGTACATATTATACAGGGATAAAAGGGGACAGATAAGGAAGTTCAAGTCTAGCCTGGGCATAGGCGACGACCATCTGAAGATACCGCTCAACTCGCTCATGGTGCTCGCGGCAAGGTACCTGTTGAAGGACGCGACCGGCAAGATCGTGGAGACTCCGGAGCAGCTCTTCCATAGGGTGGCTAGCGCCATAGCGAAAATGGAGAAGAAGTACGGCAAGAGCGACGAGGAGATGGCGAAGACAGAGGCGGAGTTCTACGAAGCGATGACTAGCTTCAAGTTCATGCCGAACTCTCCGACGTTGATGAATGCGGGAACCCCTATGGGCCAGCTAAGCGCATGCTTCGTGCTCCCGGTCGGCGACTCGATACCCGAGATTTACGATGCTATCAAGTACCAGGCGATGATCCACCAGTCCGGAGGCGGGACAGGGTTCTCCTTCTCGAGGCTCAGGCCTTCAAACGACATAGTCAAGTCCACAGGAGGCGTGTCTTCAGGACCGATGGCGTTCATGAAGGTGTTTAACGCCTCGACCGAACAGATAAAACAGGGAGGAAAGAGGCGAGGGGCCAACATGGGCATACTACGTGTCGACCACCCGGACATACTGGATTTCATAGTCTCAAAGGAGAGCGAGTCCGAGATGCGCAACTTCAACATCTCCGTTGCGATAACTGACGAATTCATGGCCGCTCTGAAGAACAACACCACTTATAACCTGATAAATCCAAGGAGCGGAAAGGTGACAGGAAAGCTCAACGCAAGGGCAGTATGGAACCTTATAGTCACAATGGCTTGGAGGACAGGGGACCCAGGTCTGATATTCATAGACAAGATGAACTCTAGCTATGCCAACCCGGTGCCTTCCTTGGGGCCGATAGAGGCGACCAACCCGTGCGGGGAGGTTCCCCTGTACCCGTTCGACTCGTGCAACCTGGCATCAATAAACCTGGCCTGCATGGTCAAGAGGTCGGACCACCACTATGAGGTGGACTGGGACCTTCTCAAACAAACGACCAGGATGGGCGTGAGGTTCCTTGACGACGTCGTGGACGCTAACAAGTATCCACTGCAGCAGATAGCCGATGTGGCATACTCGATAAGGAGGATAGGCCTTGGCGTTATGGGCTGGGCTGACATGCTGATAAAACTAGGCATAAGGTACGATAGCAACGAAGCGCTCGCCCTGGCTGAGAAGGTCATGTCGTTCATAAGCGAGAACGGAAGGATGATGAGCGAAGAGCTGGCTGTGGAAAGGGGTCCGTTCCCTGAGTTCAAGAACAGCATATGGGCGCGCCTCGGCAACAAGCCGCTCAGGAACTCAACCATAACCACGGTCGCGCCAACAGGCACAATCAGCATAATAAGCGGCGGGGCGTCACAGGGGATAGAGCCGATATTCTCAGTAGTATACTTGAGGAACGTCCACGAAAGCCTAGGCTATAACCTCGTAGAGGTAAACAACGAGTTCGAGGCATATGCGCTCGAACAGGGCTTCTACTCTGACGAACTGATGCAGAAACTCGCAGGGCGGCTGTCCATACAGGATGCCGAAGAAGTGCCGGAGCAGATCAGGAAGCTGTTCGTGACCGCTTATGACATAGCTCCAGAATGGCATGTCAAGACACAGGCCGCGTTCCAGAAGTACACTGACAACGGGGTGTCAAAGACGGTAAACTTCCCGAACTGGGCTACGCCCCAGGACATCGAGAAGTCATATGCCCTGGCATATCAGCTGGGCTGCAAGGGAATAACGGTATACAGGGACTCCAGCAAGAGCGTACAAGTGCTGCAGGCGGTGGATACCCACCAGTCAAGGCTCGAAGATGCGAAGAAGAAACATGAAGAGGGGGCGAAGAAGGCAATGGAGACCATGACCGTAGCTGCCGTGAAGGAGAGCGCGCAGACCTACTCACTTACGGCCGCATCTGCAGCCCCATGCCCGGAATGCGGTACTGGGATGGTAGCCGCTTCAGGCTGCTATACCTGCCCGAAGTGCGGTTATAGCAAGTGCGCCTGACCGCGCCTACTGGCGAAGATGACCCAATAAATCGTACATTACCTGCCTTTGCTCCGGCGTAGTGTTCCGTGACACATACGCGTCATAGTCCTTAGACATCCTTTTGAGCTCCTGGAGCACATGCATCACTGATTCCCTCATGCTATTCTTAGACCCACGTGAGGCCGTCGTCATTAAATCACACTATGGAAATTCATGACAAGTATTTATACCATGCACCTCCTAGAAAAAGTTCATGATGTAAGTATCCTACATCCATCTTTCTCGACCTGTATCTCCTTCTCCGCTTGCGCTACCACGCCACTGTCGGTATCGATAAGCGCCGGATACGGGCTCAGCACCCCGGCCCTGGCTAACTCCTTTATGGCGGCGTAGAGCCTGAACCTCTCGTTTATGACCTCAGAAAGCCATCTTGCGGCGAAGGGTTCGTGTTCGTATGTATTCTCCACCGCCTTGAGGATCGCTCTCGCATCCTGCGAACGAACGGCAGTGCTGCCATTGTATCCATAGATCTCCCATACGTCGCTCTCCGTCACCGCGCCCCTCTTTCCGGTGGTGGCGAAAGGCTCGATCGCAAAGACCAGCCCCTCCTCGAGCACGGTGTCATCGCCATTGTCGAAGTTCGGTATGAAAACGTCCGAATGGAGCTCGTGTTTCGCGACCTGGTGGCCGCCAAGGTTCCTAATCGGGTTGAATCCCCTTGAGATTATGGCGTTCTCTATCGCTTTGCCCACCTCCCTTACCTGGACCCCTGCCTTGACTACGCTTATCGCATCCGCAAGCGCAGCCTCTGCGGCATCAACGAGGGGTCCGAATTTGCCGGATAGGTCGACGGTAACCGCGCAATCACCTAGTATACCTCCCTTCTCTGCGCCGAAATCCACCTTTACGACATCATTCTCGGAGAAAATCTTGTCGTCTTCGAACGACGGCGCATAGTGCGCAGCGATATCGTTGATGGACAGGTTGAGCGGAAATGCGAGGCCGAATCCCTTCTGCTCCATATAATCCTCGGCAGCGTTAGCCACATCGACAAGCTTAGCGCCCGGCTTGACGAGCCGTTTCGCATTCATCAGCGCCTCCCACGACGCTTTTCCGACTTCAGCGATGAGCTTAAGCGCCTCTTCATTCTCCATCTCTTCGTTTTCCATGGATAATCACAGCTTCTTTTGCTTGCCCCAGCCTTTTAGCTCTTCCTCGTTGAAGTCCAGCTCCTTCAGTATTCTCATCGTCGCAGGGAGCACCTGGTGGTCTATGTAGTAGCCAGGGTCGTAATCCGTAGCCATCCCCTCAAGCATAGCCCTATCCGATATGGAAGACCCATGTTTCGTTATGATGTAGCCTATTACGCCGTGCTCCACCTCGTCGCGGGTCTTGAAACCATTCTCCACCGCCTTCTTCGCCGCCAAGAGCTCAGGGGATGTCGCGTCATACGCATCAAGCCCCTTCCTCAACTGGGTGCTTATCACGAGTTCGGAGAGAGGGACATCTCCATCATTGAGACGTTTCACCACCTCCTTTACGATCTCTGCGGCTTTCTCCTTGCTCCCCTCCTTCAGTATGGTCTCAAGGACCTTGCGTTGCGTCTCCCTGGCAATCCTCGACCAATCCCTTCGGACTAACTCGAATCCCCTTATCTTTATCCTTCCGGATTCTGATATGAGGGCGTATTTCTTCTTCGCTCCGCTTTCCGATTTCGCGGTCTTCTTTCCGACAAAGACACCTCTTGTATAAAAGTCCTCAAGCTCAAGTTCCATCATGCCGGGCAGCTTAGCATTCGTGGCTTTCATGAAGCTGAGAGCATCATCCTTGCCCTTGTCACCGAGGATAAGTATAACGCTATCGGTGTCGCCATAGATGACCTTGAATCCCAGTGCCTCGGCGCTTGCCATCGTGTCCTTGATATACTGCCTGCCATAAGCGGTCACGGCCGCTGCGCAGTCCCTCGAGTACCATCTTGACCTCGCGTAACCCAAGTAGCCATAGAACGAGTTCGCGACTATCTTGAGCGCCTGCGACTTGGATCCCAAAGCAAGGTTGTCCGGGTTCTTCTTGAACTGTTTCTTGACCTCTGTCCTCTGCTCTATGAACATCTTCAGGATCATCGGGGTAATTCCGGTCCTGCTCTTGTCGAACCTTGTGCCCGACGGGGCTTCGTAATAATCCTTGCAATCCGTACATACGGTAGAAGGGTCGATGTTGTGCGATATTATTATCGATGGATACAATCCGCGGAAGTCAAATACCGCAAGACGCTCATAGATGCCTGGATCAGGCGTCTTGACGTAAGCTCCCTCTATGGGATTTGCGCTTCTAGCCTTCATCTCCCCCTCTTCTGGCCTGTTCGGTATCAGCTCACCGTAATGGTGCGCATATCTCATCAGCACGAACTCGACGAGTTGTCCAGCGGTCGTTACGGCTACATCGCTAAGCAGGTCTCCGGTTATCTTCGACAGCTCGGTCGCTATCGGAGAGAGAGCGTTGTACACCGTCATCAGCGCATTCGAGTCGTCAAGGTTATATCTCGCAAGCGTCTCCAGCGTCTCCCTGCCACCGTCCCATAATTCGTATATCTTCGCCTTCTCTACGCTTAATTTCTTCCCCTTACTTATCGCTTCGTAGACGTTCTTCAGGGTATAATCATTCATTTTCAGTATGTACTCCGACGCACCCACAACAGCAACGAATCTCGTTACCACATACATGTCGACATGGACCCTTCCAGCGATCTTTACCCTGTCCACGAGCCCATGCTTCTCAATCTTCGTATCGCCTTCGAATCTGCTGATGTTGAAGTCGATCTTAAGCCGTTTTGACCGTTCAAGCAGGTACATTATGTCGAAGTTCGCGGAATTATAGCCGGAAACTATATCGATGTCAAGCTCATTCACTATGCTTTGGAAGCGCCGGATGAGCGCCACTTCGTCATCCACGACCTCAACGAAGGGAAGATCTATCTTCTTGTAGGTGATGACTCCTGTGCCGGTCTTCCCTCCAGAAACGTAGCTGTAGCTGATCATTATCACCGGATCGATATTGACGCGCGGCCTTGCAAGCGGGTTGTATACCTCTATATCGAAGCACAGCACATTGTAATCGGCATCCTTGACGTTCGGGATCGCTTCTACCCCTATGAGCCTGTTGATCCCGTCCTCTTTCCGGAATGACACATTGTGGTTTACCAAAGGGGTGATCTGCTTGTCTATCACGTAGCGTTTCGCGAAAGGGATGTCATATTCGTAACACCTGCCATACCTTGACATGGCCGAGCTGAGTTTTGGCACCGAAAGCGTATTCTTGACCGATATCTTATAAACATCAACCTCTTTTCCGAAGAGCCTCCTTCTCTCCTTCTCTATGCTAGTCGCCTTTGAATTGGAATCCTCTGCTGATATGCCTTTCATGACTTCTGTTGGCATGTCAGGGTTGTTAGGGATGAAGTAGAAATACGGCTTGAACGAAGGATCAAAAATCTCGTATGCAATCCCATCACTTCCCTTTACGGTTAGCCTTATCAACGATTCGTCGCCTTTCATGAGGTAATCCACATCAAGGACGGCTCCGACTAGCGTGGACTGCGGCATAGTTTCATTAAGTCTGTCCTTATCGGAGGACTCAGAAGAAGACATATATGTATCTCAGTAAAACGAGCTTAAAACCCTTTTGATGGCTAACGGTCAGCCTAAGTAGCCGCTTTGGACTGCAAGAACGCCTATCACATCGATGAGAGCAATCGCAGGGTAACGGCCCAGAACTACAAACTTTATTGAGGATCTGACACTTTTCGATAAGTCTATATGTCTCATAGATTACCTTTGGTCGCAACGGAGGGTCATTCCAGCAAACTATGGCTTGGCCACAGACATGAGCCCTGGAAAGTCACACGCCAATCTACACAGCCCATGTGGTTCATGAACACGCCGGCCATAAGCTTCTGCGATGACGTAATAGGGTCACGCGAAGGATAAGCCGTCTAATGCGTTACGCTTTACGGGACTCCTTTTTGTTGAATCTCCTTTTGTGCTTGATGTCGCCTTTGTAGCATCGTCCGGAGCAGAAATAGCGTATATCTCCGGTCCTGTAAACGAACATAGTGCCCTTTCCCTTGCCTATCTCAACACCGCAGCGTGAGCATTTCATCCACACACCTTTACTTTACCTTTATCTCACGAGCCTCCCTGCTCGTATCTGGCAGCCGTATCTTATCGCCTACCTTTATCGGTCCGAGGAGGTTTCTCCTTATGATTCGTCCCTTGTCCCTTCCCTCCAGGATCCTGCACGACACCTGGTATATCTCGCCATAAATGCCTGTCTTCCTCTCCTGGTTGACTTCGACAATCTCCGCTAGGAATCCCTGGAACTGCTTCCCTCCCTGTTCGGGCCTTTCGGGTTTCTGCGGCTCTTCTGCCATTCAAATCACGGTACTAATCATTCCTTCTTTTCCGCTGCATCCTGTTCCGGCTTAGGCATATCCTTTGGTTTTTCCTGCTTCTTCTGCGACTGCGGCTTCGGTTGGGCGTCTTTCTTCTCCTCTCTCTTTTCCTCCTTCCTCTCGCCCTTCTGCGAAACTCCAGTGACCTTGGATATCACATCCTTTATCGCATTCGTCCCGCTTCCCTGCTTCTCAACGGCAACGGCAGCACAAGGCACTGTCATGCCTATTGCCTTCCCGAGCTCCATCTTGCTTGGCACGTAGGAGAATGCGATCTTCTTCTGCTCGCAGAGTTTTGGGATGTGGACTACCACTTCCTCAGGCTCTACGTCCCCGGCAAGGACCACGAATGTGGCTAATCCGCGCTCAACGCTCTTTGTGACTTCGTTGGCGCCCTTCCTCACTGTGCCTGACTGCTTCACTAACTGTAGTGCTTCGTAGGTCTTGGCTACGACATCGTTGGATACCTCAAATTTGACATAAGATTTTGCCATAAAAACACCGTCGGATCTCTCTTCATCCAGTATTTGGCCTCCTGCCTATACAAGAAGAATGACGTGATAGGTATTAGCCAGGAATCTATTTAAATCTTGTTATGTCGGGGAATAGCGGAACCCAGATATAAAATTTATCGCCAGATTCCAGCGATTCCGGCTGGCGAGGACAAGGTAAGCGCTGCATGTGCTATCACATCAGTGGTAGTCGCGTTATAAAAACCTACGGCTTTTCCTGTAATGCCATCGGATGCAACTAATTCCCATCAAATAAGATAGCAGGAGAATCGGTTAGCCGATCTCATCATGATATGCACGATACGATCGCTAACAAAAACCTCATTTAATGGTACGGGATTTACGGCGTAAAAGCGGGATGTGCGGTGAAGAGAAAGGAAGATGACCTCATATGCGGAGATAATCTAAGATATCGGAGGGGGCTAATAATCCAGTATTGCAATCCGATACCCATAGCGAGTCACGTACCAGTTCCTGAAGCTCTTTGTGCCCGGTTATCGCGGCTGATTGGAGCGTTTCACCGCCAAACAAGGATACCTTATGATTTAGCCACCTAGATGCCTTTATCCGCGTCTCCGTTTCGACAGATCGGTCGGAATACAACAGGAATAACTCCTTAAGTGTTTCGAAGTCGTCTAGCAGGGGTTTCACAGTCTTCCGCATGGGCTCGGATTCCAGGAGCTTTAACACCTTTGCCCTCAAGTCAGGATTCGATTCCGGAAGCCTTGGAAAGGTCGGGGTCCCCCTGGCTCGCATGTTTTTCATATCCTCTATGGATAGTCTCAGTTCCGGCGGTTTCAGCTTAAGTGGCGGATAGGGCGTCCATAATGTACCATCGGAGAGATAGATAGGCTTTTCCCTTTTTTCTTTCGGTTCTGGCGTTGCCATGTGTCGACCCACTCCCCAAGCTGTAAATTCAGCTCTTTTGCTTGCTGTGGCTGTGTCATTGACCTCCGGTAGATCCGGAAGGCTGTAGCGCCTCGCCAGCCGGCACACTCCCACGCAGTTCCGGTAGCTGTGCTGTCCCATGCGCCTTCGCGGATATTTCATCCTCTACAACCTTGATCATTTTATGTACGAAACGCAAAATCGCACCTACTCTCCTCTTATTGTATTCTGCAACGAATTCCGTAAGGAATTGCGCTCCGACTACATCTATCTCTATTTCGCCCCTTACTTGTTTGAGTGCCTCTAAGACATGTGATATGTCTTCCGGTACAACCTTCGCTATGCTGTCCGGCTTCATTATCACATGCTCTTGCAGCTCGTTGAGCAAATGCAGGAACAGGTGCATCTCGTCCTTTAAGGTGCATGGGCTATCTAGCGTTATCCATAACGACGCCATACAGTTCTCATTCACCTCGTTCGGATACATGAATTCGAATCCTACCTTTGCCCCATTTTCAATGATGAAGCCACCGTCTTCCAGTTCTTTGAATCCACCTTTCAGGCTTATCTTTGCGGTCGATGTGAGTGTAGGTTCGTGAGCGTAGTCATGAAAGACCTCAACACCGTTTCTGAAGCGCATAATTTCTGCTTTTCTGATCTCGAATTCTAACCTGTCCTCTCTGGTATATTGAAGAAATATCACATGAAGGGGTGCAGACTTGCATTCACCGTTCGCTTCCGTTATCGGAAAATTCTTCGTTCCGAAAAGCTGTCTGTTCCAGGCATTAGGTACGAATGAGTTATCCCTTTCCATTAATGTGTTATCTCTTTTCATTCAATCAC
>JAJYEJ010000045.1 GCA_021785805.1 Microcaldota archaeon
CTCCCGATACACTGCTTCTATGTCTTTTATTCGAGGCGGGGTTATGCTTGGCTCCGTGGCTGATTCCGCTACTTTAAGGGCATTCATAGTTTCCATCCGACAAAGGATATTTTGGTCTGGCACCAGTGTGTTGTTCCATATATTTATATTACTATGGAATCAAACACTTCTGCGAAAGCCTTTAATATCTAGATTTCCATAAAGCATTGCATAAAAGGTGCTTGTTATAAGAATAAGAGACATACGCGCATTGCCCGATAATGCTCTGAAGGGCAAGCTCAACGAACTGAATTTGGAGCTGGCGATAGAGAGAAGGAAGGTCGCTTCGACAGGCGTAGCCAGCAAGGTAGTGAAGACAAGGGAGATAAAGCGCTCCATCGCCAGGATAAAGACGATCCTCAACGAAAGGAAGAGGGGTGCCAAGAAGTAATGGCTGATATCTGTCAGAATTGCGGTCTGCCTCTTGAAATATGCGTATGCAAAGTGCTAGACAGGGAGACCGAGAATAAGATAAAGGTATACGTAAAGAAGAGCAAGTTCGATAAGATAGTCACGGTCGTTTTGGGCATAGGCGCTGATGACGTGGAAAGGACCGCCAAGGAGCTGAAGAGGGCTCTGGCCTGCGGAGGGACCGCGAAGGATGGTACTATAGAGCTCCAAGGGGAGCATAAGGACACGGTGAAGAAGGCGCTTGCGAAGCTCGGTTACAAGGAGTCCAACATAGATGTCGCTTAGTGCGGCGGGTTTATCTCGAAGCAGACGCTGCCGGAGGTAGGTTTGGGAGTTATAGTACTGACATCCTCCCACGAATAAATCCTATGGGCTTTCTGCCATGCGTTCTGTAACCAATGACATATTCAGCCTGCAGGATGAACGCCGGCATTACGTGATTGTATTCGTACCGGCCGATTATATCAGCAGTGAGCCAAAACCATCGGGAGAGATGGGGATGGTTCCGTTGGAACGCCCTGCCAAGGCCTCTTTTCCTACCGGTGGAAAACCTGTCAAGCAGGTTTCGACCCTTTTGCCAGGAATCCATAGCCTGCTTTTAGATTTTCTCATCCAATTACCACTGCATTTCCAATCAGGGATAAGATGGCTATTTTGGGCATAGAGAGCAGTGCGCATACCTTGGGTGTAGGCGTATCCGAGGGTGGGCGCATCCTCGCAAACGAGAAGATGATGTATAAGATAGAGGATAAGGGAGTCATACCGGCAAAGGCCGCAGACCTCCATGCGGAGAATGCGCGCATTGCGGTAGAAGCTGCGCTCGGCAAGGCAGGGCTCAGCATCAGGGACATCGCCGGAGTCGGCTATACCAAAGGGCCTGGGATGGGGCCATGCCTCCGCGTAGGCCAGCTCATCGCGAGGACCATATCTGTCGACAATTCCATCCCCATCACGCAGGTCAACCACGCCGTAGGCCACATCGAGGTCGCGAGACATCTTTCCAGGGCGAAGGACCCTCTTGTAATATATGTGAGCGGCGGGAATTCGCAGATACTGGGGCTCGTTGACGCCCCGTTCAGGCATTACCATGTCTTTGGCGAGACGCTCGATATCGGGATCGGCAACATGCTGGATGGGTTTGCCAGGGCTGCGAAGCTCAACCCTGCATGGGGCTCCTCCGTAGCACGGCTCGCTAAGGGAGGCAGGTACATAGATATGCCGTATACGGTGAAAGGCATGGACTTCACCTTCACCGGTTTGCTGACCCATGCGACAAACGCGCTTAGGTCGAATCCCCACAGGGATGTCGCATATTCGCTCCAGGAGACCTCCTTCGCCATGCTCTGCGAAGCCGCTGAACGGGCACTGATGCTGACAGGCAAGAACACAATACTGGTATGCGGAGGCGTGGCGCAGAGCGAGAGGCTCCGGCAGATGGTCAGCACCATGGCCATATCCCACAGCGTAAGGTCGTTTGTCGCCCCTGATGAATACAATGCAGATAATGGCGCTATGATAGCGCTAGTGGCCGAGAAGATGCTCGACCACGGCATGGAATGCGCTCTTGCCGATTGCGATATAAACCAGAGATATAGGGTAGACTCTGCAGAGATAAGGTGGTAATATGCCATTAGCCGGGATATTGGTAGCTGAAGGAGCCGAATCAAAGCTGTACTATGCCGATTTTCTTGGCATACCTGCCATAGTGAAGGACAGGGTGCAGAAGGATTACAGGGTGGAGGAACTGGACCGTGAGATAAGGACAGTTAGGACGAAGAAAGAGGCAAGGATACTCGCGACAGCTTCGGAAAATGGGTTGAATGTCCCAAGGGTGTTGCTCGTTGAGGACCATAGGCTCGTCATGAGTAGGCTGCCGGGGATTACGCTACTGGAACTGATGAGGATGAATGACGTCGCAAAAGAGACGTTTTCAAAGGCAGGGAGGCTTCTGCAGGGCTTGCACGCGCTCAATATAGCTCATGGGGATTACACCCCGATAAACATCATAGTGGACGTGCACGGGGAGGTGTGGGCGATAGACTTCGGCCTTGCGGACTTCACCAATTCTGTCGAGGATAAAGCGATAGACCTTATACTGATGAAACGCTCGCTGGACCATGACCAGTTTGCGGAGTTCATGAAAGGGTATTCAGGCAAAAGCAAGGCTTCGTCTGTGGTAGCAGAGAGAGCCAAAGAGATAGAAAAGCGCGGCAGATATCAAGTTCGGACGCTGGCCTGACACAAACCCATCACTGAATGCGGGGGACTGGGCTATCGCTTCGTTTCGCTCTTACCCGCATGCTGATGTGAATCGATAGCCTTAGCATCTGCGAAGAGCTTCTTGAATATCAGTTTCGACCAGAACGTGTATCCGCCAGGGTTCTTCTCCAACTCCCTTAGGATATCGGATGGGGATTCCCACTTCCAGTCGTCAATCTCTTTTGCATCCGGTTGCGGAGTGCCGTCATATGTCCCTGTGAAAACATGGTCGTACTCCCATTCCGTCAGTCCGCTCTGAGGATCGGCCGCTTTATATATGAATGAGTAGCGCTCCTTCAACGGTATATCGAATCCAAATTCCTCCTTCAGCCTTCGGTGTGCCGCGGCGGATACATCCTCGCCTTTTCTTGGATGGCTGCATACCGTATTCGTCCACAGACCGCCGAAGTGATGCTTCTTTACGGAGCGCAGTTGGAGCAATGACTTGCCGTCTTTGTTAAAGACCACTACGGAGAACGCCCTATGGAGGTGCCCTCCGTCTTCATGCGCCTTGATCTTTTCCTCAAAGCCTATAGGCTCGTCCTTTTCATTCACGAGTATTATCGTTTCCGCCGTGTGATCGCCTCTTTGTATGGTGATGACCCGTCCAGGTCTCGGGGATAGGGTTATCGCATTACAGCTCCTCTTGAAAAGGCTTTAAATGTTGCCGTCAGGAACGTCGGATCCGTATTGCGCCGTCATAGCGGAGGATATGCGTTGACCACATCCGCCCCGGCCTCGTCCGGGGCTATCGTCGCGTATGCGGACTTCGACATGACGAGAGTTACGAGAGCGAATATAGAAACCATCACCAGACCCGCTAGGTAGAAGACCCTGATTACTAGGTACAGATATCCGAAAACGACGATATTGATGACCCCTGCTGCCGTCCCGTTCCGAATCGCGCTTTTCGATTCCCTCAGTATCGATGCCCCAGCAAGGAAGGATATAAGGCTGAACAGCACCCCTACCAGCATCAGCGTGTTCTGGAAGTTCGATAAGAGATACGGGATCCATAAAGAGACATCGGTCTTGTACAGTTGCAAAACGGTAGGAAGAAGGGTGTTATATGATGAGTATACGAACATCGGGAACACCAGGATGAACAGCGTAGCCGATATCATGTTCACCATGCTGTATTTTTCTGCTGTTTGGGTCGTGCTCTTCTCCAACGTCGCCGCTTTTTCCATGTCGTCAAGGCAGTAGTAGGTACCGTTGTAGTCCATTAGGTCTTCGTAACAGTAAGGGAGATCGTCAGCTGCGCATAACGCATATGCATTACGCCATGGATGGATAGTGCAGTTCTTGCCTTTTGCGAGCTTCTTGCTCTTCGACGCGGAGAGTTTGGTGTGCCGCGTTTTCGCAGACGGTACGGAGGTTTCCTCGAATTCATTGGGTATTGGGGGTGCCATGCCCGGCTGTGGCGTATTAAGGCTGGCGAGTATGTCGGGGTTTATTTCTGATGCCTTTGATTGGGGTTTTGGTAGAGGAGGTTGTGGCTGCGGTCTGGGCTTTACCTCCGGAACTGATGGTTTGTACTGCTGTTGGATGTCATTCTGCTTAGGCTGCGGCTGTACAGTCGTAGGCTGTTGTGGTTTCGGCTGCGGTTGTGGTTGTTGCTGCAACGGCTTCTGGACCTGCGGTTGGACAGGTTGCACTTGAGGCTGAGGCTGAGGCTGTGGTCGCTGGACTGGAGTCGCCGCAGCAGCCGGCTGTTGTGGCTGCCGGGTAGCAGGAGCGGTAGCTGTAACAGTAGCCGTGGATTTCTCCTGTACTGGCGTCTGGGGCTTTTTCTTTTTGGCCTGGGCTCCTTCACGGACCTCGAATATCAAAAGGTCGTCAGGATTTATGGCCATTCCGCTCACAGTCTATTAGAGTGTTCCATCGCCTGTCTCTTTTTCTTCTCGAATATGCCTTTGTGCTTTGCGCAGCTTATGCAGTACCATACCTTCCTTCGCTCGAAGAAGCGTACATCTGTAGCGCTCTGAGTGCCTGTGTTGAAGCTTACAGCCTTCTCGAACGCCACACCTTTGTTTCTTGGGACTTTTCTGCCGCAAGAGTCGCATACTACTTGTGTTTCTTTTCCTCTCAATGTAGCACCTTGGTTGGTTTTATGACATGGATTAAGGGTCACCCAAGATATATAATACCTGATGTAATATCGTGATAAACGCAGGTTCTGATCCGTTTTGCTCTTAGCCCGTGACAAGCGATTCGAATGTGGTGGAAGGCATCGTCCCCATTGGGGGCATGGTCCGTATCCTGAACCATTGTATCGCGACCGACGTGGGGTCGTACTGCGCAACCAAGAATGCGTAGGAGTTCTGCATCGGCGCGTCTGCTAAAGATGGACCATACAGGCACGAGGAGTAGCCGTTCTGGCCAATCTCATTGTCCGTGAGCGACAGGTTCCAGATCAAAGTCGCTGGAGACGTGGGCGATGAGCATCCCTGCTCATTCTGGTTGTCCATGCCGCCAGGACCATATCCTTGTATGGCGAATGTGCCAGTCCACGTCCTGTACGTCATCGCATAGCCTTCAGTGGTCCCGCCTGACACCACACAGCCTAATCCGTTAGTGCCTGAGCATGACCCCGTGACCGGAGCAGGATATATCCAGTCTTGGGCGAAATCTCCAGAACCGCTTACGCTGGTAGCGTACATATCTTCCACGTTCGTTGCCGGATTGAACGTAGATGCCGAGAGTATCCCGGGTCCTACCCAGCCTAACCCTGAACTTGAATCGAGCGTTATCCCATTGTCGACGATAATACTGCCAAAGTCTCCAGTCTGTATGAATGTCCATTTGTTTGTGTTAAGGGATGTGCCTGTGAAGTTGTCGTAGAAGTTGAATACCTTGCCTCCATTGTCATATTCTGCGTATGGGGTGCTGAGTTGCGGGGCCTCACCTGTCGGCCCGGTAGTGGACATCTGGTTGGCGCTCATGAAGTTCATGTATATGGTTTGGCTGCCGCCGGCTGGGATAGACGTCGTGAGCTTCACCCATACCGTATCCGTCCCTGTGTTCGTCTCCACCCAAGCCTGCAACGCGCTGCCACTGCCGTTCGAACCAGTAGAGAAGCACACGTTATAGAGGTTTGAAGTTGTGTACGAGGCATAACTCCCAGTGGCAACGCTGAGCTCCTGTTGGAAAGTCGTCTGCGTAGCCGCGCTTGCTCCGTTCGTAATCTGGATCGGCACATATGCTTCTACGGATCCGCTGCACGCTGATGATAGTGTGCTCACCGGCAGCGAGATGGTGGCGAATTGTGCCACTAGGCCAGATTTTCCGCCCTGGTCGTATTCCACCCAGAGGTAACCGGAGAACGATG